>CAZQAF010000001.1:0-89133 GCA_964591175.1 uncultured Desulfobacteraceae bacterium
GGTTGACATCTTTCGGCGGTCCATGCTGCCTGACGGGGTGGGCGCGACGGTCGTTTGAGGGTGAGAAATAGAAAGCGGATCGTTCTAAACTATTAATATAAAAGCAGATTGAATCCTTTTCCAGACAATGATTTCCCTTGCTTCCCATTGGAATGTTGTTATTGGCATGTATTTTGCTAAAATATCGATAAGATAAGAACCATTTGTTATTTCAGCGCCGCAAGACCAATGGATATTGGGGATATTGTGAAAGCTTGAATTCAATTTGCTGTCTTAACAAATTCCATAACGAATCATAACGTTTTAAATGAAGTTCTTATCAACCAGGAGGGAAGCCATGGGATCAAAAATTTTAGTTGCTGACGACAGCCCGACGATACGCCACCTGATCATGAAGTTTTTGGATGGAGAGGGCTATGAGATCGTGACAGCCTCGGATTCGGCGGACGTTGTCGATCTGATCGACGAAATCAATCCCGATCTCGTGATTTCGGATATAATGATGCCGGGCATGGACGGTTATACGTTCTTGCGTCATATCCGAAAAGATAAAACGCCGGCGTCTTTGCCGGTCATTATCATGTCGACCAAGGAAAGAGAGGACATGGAAGACCTCTTTGTTTCCTACGGTATTACCGGATATCTTCAGAAACCTTTTGAGAAAGAACAACTGGTTTCATTGATTGAGAAGGCGCTGGCATAAAAAGCGACATAACATTGTCGCCGAAGCTTCGCGGGCCTGACAACGGCGGAACACCTTCGCCCCCGGTCAGCTGTTCCCGGTGAAACAAAGATCCCGTTACCCGCGGGGGATCCTGAGATCCATACCTTACGCTCTACCCCTTAACTTATCTAATTCGCATCAAAAACCCGTTTCAACAATTCAGTGGTTCGTTTGGCGGGATTCGCGCGGATCGCTGCTTCTTCCTTGGCCATGTAGTAGAAGATGCCGTCCATTCCTTTCTCAACGACATAATCCGTCAGATTGGCTTTCACGTCCGGGACAAAGGGAACGGATCGATACTGCTTCATCACATTATCATAAGCCTGAACCGCTCCCACTTCGGAAAGACTGCTGGTAACAACGGGTCTCATTTCTTTTGCAAGGGAAGGGGACATTTTGCTTCGAAAATATTGGGTGGCAGCATCTTCGGGCCCTTTATATATCTTTTTGACATCCTCAAAACTCATTTCAGATATGGCCTGTGTAAAGAGCTTCTTTGCCTTTGGCGTGGCGACTTCCGCGGCCCGGTTGAGTTTCAGCTCGAGGTCTTTGAGCATGCCGGACATGCCCACTTTATCCAGCACGGATTTTACGGTGTTTAATTGTTTCGGCAGCGGAATATGGACCGATGGATCCGTATTGAATCCGTTGACGCGGCCCAGCCGGGCAATCACGGATGACGAGCCGACACGAAGCGCATCTTTAAGGCCGGCCCCGATTTCCGCAGCCGTGAGTCCGGATTTTTCACTGCTTCCGCCGTAGGTCTTAAGAAGATCTTTGCCTTTATCCAGCCAATTGCTCCCGGCTTCCGCAGCTCCGAACATTAAGGAAATCGCGATAAACAACATGCCGATAATCATAGTAAGTCGATGCTTTGAAAGCTTCAGTAACGTTGTGCACATGATAATCACCTTCATGCTGTGATGGTTTGAAATATCGAGGGGTCGATCTACAGCATAACCAGCTATAGTAACGGCAGGTAAAGATTAAATGGGTCCTATAGTCGCTTTAAACAACACTATTAAACCCTAAAAAAAACCTTTTATGCAAGATAAAATCTTTTAAAATAATCTTTAGACTTAGAATTCATACAAAATCGATCGTCCACCTTGGTTCTTGCAAAACAAACCGGGTGCTTTGCACCCGGATGCAAGTTCAACGTCGAAAGCACTGACGTGCTTTTGCCTTTGTCCGCCATAAAGGGGCGGACAAATTCAAGCCACCCGCTTTGCGGGTGGTAGTTGACTCATCATAAGTTCGTGCTTATTATTTATAAACTATTTTTTGGAGGTGTTTCATGGCAACCCTAAACAACCTTCAACCGTTTCGATCGGTTTTGAGTCTGACCCCGCTCATCGACTTCTGGAAAACCCACCTGACATCAAAATGCAGCCACATGGCCGATATGTTCGACGGAATTTATCGTCGCATCGAACAGACGCCGGTCCTCCAGGGGATCATCGAAGACCCAAAATTGCTGCTCGATCACCAAGACGATATCCTGATGCCGCTGATGAGCGTTATCTTCCCATATGCCGCATGGGAACATGAAATTGCCGGCGCATTGAAGCCCTTTGAAGATATTCCTTTTTACGGCACACCGGAATTTAATCGCCTGATGGTCGGCAGCGACGGTCATTTTCTGGGCCGATCCTTTGCCGAAACCGAACATGGCAGCCTGCTTTCCAGTTATATTTTAATCCTGAATAAGATTTACGGGATTGATCCGGAGCCGGACAAGTCTTTTGTGATGAAGATTCAGGATAAAAAGAGCGGCCTTTGGCGGTATTTTCGCATGATTCGGGATATCCAGTTCATTGACGTCGCATCATTGGGACAGCCGCCGGTATTGACGGCCGATCAGCGAAAAGCCATCCAGGAAAACATTACCGATCTTCACGTGCTGTCGGATCATATCCCGGCCGACAAATTCGAATTTCAAGGCTTTATGGTTTACCGGGCCCTCGAAGTGACCGAGTCCGAGGTGATATCCGAGCTGGGAAAAGACCTCATCGACCAGAAATCGATATTTTCGGCCGATGGGTTCGACAGGCTTCAACATCGTCTGCAGATGCTCTTCGGCCGGTCCGACATGGCCGCAGAAATTGCCGCCGTCCAGGGAGACCGGGTCATGGTCCTCAACACCCTGCGTTACAATGCCAAGTCGGAGCAAAATTGTCTTTTCAGAAACTCCAGCCATGTCCCCATTGCAGAACTTAAAGGCTCGGTTTGGCTCCGGGCAGTAGAAAAGGGCGAGGCGATCCGCATTTCCGATTTGGGCGATAAAACCCCGATCTGCGCCGCGGAAAAAACGGTCCTCGAGGCCGGTTTCAGATCCATGATTATCGCGCCGCTGTACTACCGGGGAAAGATCATCGGAACCTTTGAAATCATGAGTCCCCGCGCAGGTGACCTGACGCCCATGGATCTGGTCCTGGTCAACCAGGTGGCGCCGTTGTTTTCCATTTCTCTCAAACGGGGTCTGGATGAGATGAACAATGAAATCCAGTCGATCATCAAGGAAAAATGCACGGCTGTTCATCCTTCGGTGGAATGGCGTTTCCGCCAGGCGGCGCTTGAACACATGGAACACCTGCATAACGGCGAATCATCGGAAATGGCGCCGATCATCTTTCCGAACGTGGTCCCCTTGTACGGCCAAGCGGACATCAGAGGTTCATCGGATGCCCGAAATCTAAGTATTCAAGCCGACCTGACGTCGCAGCTCAATCTGGCGCGGGAGGTTATCCGCTGGGCTCAGAAGGCCAAATCCTGGCCGCTTTTGGGCGAGTACCAATACCGCATCGAAAATCGGATCAGCAGTATTGCCCAAGGGATTTCTTCGGATGATGAAATTGCGGTGACGCAATTTTTACGCAAGGATGTGGAGCCGGCTTTCGAAACCCTTGTGGGGCTCGGGCCCCGGGTGGTGAACGCCATCGAGCGGTACAACAGCGCCCTCGATCCTGAATTGGGCGTTGTCTATTATCAGCGTAAAGCCTATGAAGAGAGCTTTTCCCGATTGACCGAGAAGCTGTCGATGTACGTCGATCAACAGCAGGTCGAAGCACAGCGCATTTTGCCCCATTATTTCGAGAAACGCAAAACCGACGGCATCGACTATATTGTCTACCTGGGGGCGTCCATGCGCGAAGACGGCGTTTTAAATCCGTTTTACATCAAAAATCTGGGGCTCTGGCAATTGACGGCGGCCTGCGGAATGGCGCGGGAAGCCGGTCTTATCAAGCCTGACCTAAAGGTGCCGTTGGATGTCGCCCATCTCATCCTGTATAATAAAATGCCCCTGTCCATCCGTTTCCGCTACGATGAAAAGCGATTTGACGTGGACGGGGCCTACGATGTGCGCCACGAAATCATCAAATCACGGTTGGACAAGGCCATGGTAAAGAACCGAAACGAACGCCTGACCCAGCCGGACCGGATCGCTGTTGTTTTCGGGCAGACCGGCGAGCGCAGTGAAATTGTAAAGCACATCGAATTTTTACAGGCGAAAAAGCATCTTCTAAACGACATGGAGTTTTTAGATTTGGAAGATTTGCCGGGTGTTCGAGGCCTCAAGGCCCTGCGTGTGGGCATCAACATGGAAGAAGAATCCCTGGCGCTTTTGAATATAAACATCAAAACAGCCGTTTGAAGTCCTTCCCCATGTCACCAATATCCCCCTGACGCATTTATGGGGCGTTATACAAAAGGAATTGACCCCGTATGAAATATGGTTTACTCCAAAACCAGAAACAGCTTTTTCATAGGTGTTTATGCTCAGCGGTATAACGTAAACAACACATTAACCGATATCCAGTGGCACATTTAACTTTTTCCAGTCCGGCATTGACCATCGCTTTAGGGTTGGCGGCAGGAATCCTTGCCCAGTCCGCGGCCTATCATCTGCGCATACCCGGAATCGTTCTTTTGCTCATCTTCGGCGTTCTTTTGGGACCGGATGTCAGCGGCGTTATTCGCCCCGAAACCCTGGGGTCCGCCCTTGGCGTTATCACAGGATTTGCTGTGGCGGTCATCTTGTTCGAAGGCGGTCTGAACTTGAAAATTCAGCGCCTCAAGCGCGAGCGGCGCGCCATTCGACAGATGATTACCATCGGAGGGGCGGTGACCGTAGCCGGCGGTATGTTGACCGCACGATGGCTGTTTGGCTGGGATTGGCGGATTTCCATATTATTCGGCACGTTGGTCATGGTGACCGGACCCACGGTCATCAATCCGCTTCTCAGACGGTTTAAAGTCAAACGGAACGTCAGTGTCGTTTTAGAAGCCGAAGGGGTGCTGCTCGACGCGGTGGGCGCCGTGGTGGCCACGGTCGCACTGGAAATAGCGCTCAGTCCCAAGGCCGGACCCATGGCCACGGCGGTTATGCTCGCCACCCGTCTCGGATTCGGCACGGTGTTTGGATTATTATGCGGTCTGCTGCTGGTTGCAGTGCTAAAGCGCCGCAACGTGGTTCCCGAAGGGATCGAGAACGTCTTCACGCTATGCCTGGTCCTGGCGATGTTTCAGGGCGCCAATGTCCTTTTTTCCGAAAGCGGGATCGTGGCGGTGACCGTGGCCGGTGTTGTTTTCGGAAATTTTCAAACGCGTATCCAGCGGGAAGTGGTTGAATTTAAGGAAGCGCTCACCGTGATGTTGATCGGCATGCTGTTCATCCTGTTGGCTGCGGATGTCCGGCTGGACGAGGTCTATGCGCTGGGGATTCCCGGACTCATCACGGTTCTGGTTCTCATGTTTCTGGTCAGGCCGTTGAATGTTATCGCCGGCACTTTTGGCACCAAACTCAACTGGCGGGAAAAATGTTTTATCGGTTGGATCGGACCCCGGGGAATCGTGGCCGCCGCCGTCGCCTCCCTGTTCGCCGTTCAGTTGAATACATACGGCATCGCCGGTGGCAACGAACTTCGGGCTTTGGTGTTTATGGTCATCACCGTAACGGTGCTTTCAGCCGGATTGACCGGCGGCCTGGTGGCTAAAATTCTGGATCTGCGCCGGCCCAGCGATTCGGGTTGGGTCATTTTGGGTGCCAACGAACTGGCACGGGCAACCGCCAAAATCCTGCTTGAAAACAACGAGGAAGTGATTTGCATCGACGCAAATGCGGATGTATGCCAGGCTGCCGAACAGGACTGCACCCGGGTCATCTTCGGCAACGGACTGAACACCCATTATTTGTTAAGAGCGGAGATCGATACACGGGCCGGCGTCCTCGCCATCACCGGTAACGAAGAGGTGAATCTGCTGTTCATTCAGAAAGTCAGAGAGGAGGCCAGGCTTCGATATCTATTCATGGTGCTTCAATACCAATATGAAAGGATTACACCGGACATGGTCCATCAAACCGGATCCCAGGTGATGTTCGGCAGTTCGCGTGACGTCGATTTCTGGTCTGTTCGTATTCGCAAAGGGATGGTCAATTTGGAACGATGGCAGGTCCAGGGGACACCCGCGGACGAAAAAAAAGAGACGGAAAATGCTCCCGGGGATCCGTTCCTTAAAGACAATTCCGGGATTCCTTTGGCAGTTCGGCGCAATGGCCGGCAATTTCCAATAGGGGATTCGACTCAATTTCGCAGTGGTGACGAGGTGTCCTATCTCGTATCTGTTGAAAAGACCGAAACAGCACATGAACATCTGCAAGGTCTGGGTTGGCATCGAATGACTGCCGATGGGGATGATGCCTTCACGTTATCCTTATGTCCGTTGCCGCCGGATCTGAAATGAGATTATCTCCGGATAATGATTCGCCGAATCATTACGATAAAATAGACGATCGAAAATAAATAGGCCGGCAGGAAAAGCCACCAGGCAAAAGGGTTGGGAATCCCTGTGCGTTTGATGTCACCGGGAATCTGAATGATATTCTTCCAATCCCAGCAAAATGCTGCGATCATAAGCAAACCGCACCCCAGTTCAACGGCCATATCGTACCATTTCAAGCGAATATCACATCCTTTTTTTTCATAATAAATCATCAGAGAGCCGCTCGCCGCCATTACCAGGGAAATCGCCAGCGGCGCAATGACCGGGCCCACCCAGGGCAGGGGTACGTAAAACAAAAGATCCCATGTCATGAGGCTTCGGGGCCACCCCACCATGACATACAGCCAAAGGTAGTAGAATATATCCCATATCCCGAAAGCGATGATAAAAAAGCAAAACCTTTGAATTCTATTTTTTCCGGCCACCCAGCTCACAGCCACCAGCATAATCACCGTTGCAATTTCGCGGCCGAATTCGATTCTAACCAGGGGATCGACAATATGTCTGCCGTCTTCCCACTTCACCAGCAGCGGAAATCTAAAGACCCCGTCAAAAAAAATATTACGAAGATATACGACGACGGCGCTTTCAACCCACGCAAAGGCGATGGCAAAAACAACCACCCAAGCCCAGATCGTAAAGGCGCTTTTAAATTGATTTCCGAATTCGGCATTCAAATTGTCGTGATGTATGGTCATGGTTCAGTTCATTTATTTTATCAAATGTTTGTATAAAATAAAGTCAAATAAGGCAAAACAACCTCGTACAGGATTGAGAAAAGGGCGCTTTCCTGAATTTTCCTATAAATGGATACACTGCTCCTGAGCGTATCTATTTGCAGAAAAAATTGCCGCCTTAGTGGCCAAATATTGCCGCACTATCTGTGGTAAGGCAACGGGGTATTTAAGTTAACTATATGAAATATAACCAACTCATTATTTATTCAAAGTGAATAAATAATTTTGCATGACTTTTGCAATGATTCATTCGAACACTGGATGATCGCACTTTGCACATCATTTATATTTGGAAACAACTGTAATGAAGCGATCAGTGATATTTTGAAGCCTGCTGAATTTCAACACCCGTGCAGGTAAATTCATGCTTTGAAATATTTTGCAATACATAATTTAAAACCAAATGATGAGACAACGCTTCATCCGCATAACAGAGGTTTTTTTTGCGGTTCGTTTGCGTATGGTATGGCTTGTTCCTGTTTTCGTTAACCTGTGCTGGATTCCTTGCTTTCACTTCCCTCTCAACGCTGCCAAAGCAGCGGAACTTTCAATACATCAGGGCCAGAAACAAACAACCCAAAAAAAATCACACATCCACCCAACGGATCTTTCCGTCAAAGATGCCGTGGAACAACCCCTGGTAGTTTATGACGGTCCGGGCGGTAAGCTGTTAAAATATAAAGTAAAGGCTGATATTCTGGAAACGTTCACGCCGGACATCGATATTTTTCAAAATAAAAGTTCCGAATCTGATGAAATCTTGTCTTCATCAAGATCAGGTTCCAATGAGCCTGCTAACCGGTTTGAGATTTTTCGTTTAGAGCAAAAGTTAAATGGCTTTAATTGCGGTTTGGAATACCGCTATGTCGCGAAACATTTAAACTATTTTAACCGCTATAAAAACAAAACGGGGACGAAAACAAAAGTCGGTTTAAAAAACGACCAGGAGGGGGTGGAGATCTGGGGAGAAAAAAACATCGGGTCCATTGGCTTCAAAACTTTTTTCTCGAGGTTTTTGGACAATGTCGATCGCGATCCAACGCTCCCTCGAATGCTGATCCATAAATACGGCGTTGAAATGAAATACAAGATGCGGCCCTTGCCCATTTGGGTCTCTTTTTATCATTCCAGTCAGCAATCCGAGAATAATGTTGAGATGGGGAGTTCCGAATATCAAGGAAATCAGAAAGAAACCTATGGCGGTTCTTTGAAATACTATGGCGGCAAGCGCTTTGACATTACCGCTTCCTCAAGCTATTCTTTCAGCCGCGACCTGTGTCATCCCAACCAAGAAACCGTGAGCTTTCGGAACGGGATCAGATCCTCCATCCGCCCCGCGCCCCATCTCACCGTTACCCCGGTGTTAAGTTTCGGTGAGCATCGATATCTTTGGTATGGAGAACATGAAATACATCCTTCTGCCGCGCTCTTTCTTACGTATCATCGAATTTTCGATCTTATCAATCTGTCTTTTCATGGGAGATATTCGCAAACGAAAAATACCGACGAAAGTTTGGACAACGAGAGATTGACCGCATCCGTCGGTTTAACCTGGAACGATAAGCGTTTCTTTTCCCGAAAAGTCGGTTATTCTTTGAGCTTGGGATACAATCACTACCTTGATAATATCCAACCGGACAGCTCCTACAATTCTTTATATGCGTCATTCAAGCTCGAGTTCGAGCTGTAGTTGAATGGTCATATTTTTCCCAATCGTTCTCATCGTAAGACAGCTAAAACACATCGTGAATATACTTAAAATCTTAACCCGAAAAGCGATTGTCAAGAGTCACGGGTGTAAAAAGCGGGAGAAATAACGCCTAAGAGATATCCAGCCAAACCGATTGATGGCCGTTCAACACGAGGTCTTTGCCTGAAGAAAGAACTTCATTTTTTATTAAATCAATAACATCCTTTGTTGCACCGCAAGCCTTTAGTTGAAGGGCATCCATCGTCTGAGGTTTTTCCGCAAAGTTATTTACGACGAGTATCTTCTGGCCGCCAAAAGCCCGAATATATCCGAACAGATGGGGATTTTCAATATGAATGACTTCCATGCCGCCGTTTTGAAGGGCGGGCAATGTTTTTCGCAAACTGAACAGCTTCACCATTTCATGGAAAAAGCGCCACTCCAGTGTATCCTGATCCGTCAGGTCTTCCCGGTCGTTCCATCGTTTTCTCGAGCGATGGACCCATCGACTGTCGCTGGCTTTTCCAGGGTCGGTCAAATAGGTGTAATCATTCAGCATGCCCCATTCATCTCCGATATATAACAGCGGAATGCCGCCGATACTGACAAGGATACTTCTTAAGAGGTTGATTCGCCGGACCGCCTGTTCGATCAATTCGCTGTCTTGCTTCTCAAGGGCATCTTCCAGTCCCGCCAAAGATGACAGCGTCCCGGAAATACGCACATCGCCGGTATCTGTATTGAATTGAAAAGGAACGCCCTTTGCAAAGGAACCGGGATATTCGCCGGTGTAAAATTTGTTTAGAAACCTGCGATGGGAAGCAGGATCAATGCCGATGTTTCTCGCATCCTGATCGTCAAAGGTCCAGCCGATATCATCGTGACACCGTACAAAGTTTACCCATGTGCATCCGGACGGCGTCGGATAGCGATTTCTCATGGAATGCTCCAGCAACCTTACTACCCGGGTTGCCAGCGCTTCCCACAACAGTGCCATGAGCAACGGATTGTAGGATAGCTGACATTCATCGGGATGAATGTATTGGATCACGTTATCGGGATGGACAATGGCTTCCGACTTAAAAAGCAAACATGGCGCAACGATTTTCGCCATGGCATTAAAGGCCCGGATGATCGTATGCGCTTCCGGCTGATTTTCGCAATTCGTGCCAAGTCTTTTCCAGATAAAAGCTACGGCATCCAAGCGCAGCACTTCAACCCCTTGATTGGCCAGAAAAAGCATCTCTTCGGCCATGGCTCGAAACACTTCCGGATTTGAGTAATTCAGATCCCACTGAAAGCTGTTGAACGACGTCCATACCCATCTTTTCATCTCTTCACACCATGTAAAACTCCCTTTTCTTACGGCGGGGAATATTTCTCTGAGATGCTTTTGAAATTGATCCGGTAGCTCACGATTCGGATAGGTATGGTAATAGGCCATAAAATCCGGATCTTTGGATTTGGCCTTTTGCGCCCAAATATGCTCATCGGATGTATGGTTGAAGACGAAATCCAGCACAAGGCTGATGCCTTCATCACGAAGCGCGGCGGCTAATTTGGAAAGCTCCTCCATGGTGCCGATGTCCGGGTTGATGCCCCGGTAATCACTGACCGCATAGCCGCCGTCATTATTTTCTTTGGGAACTGCAAACAACGGCATCAGATGCAGATAGTTTATACCGAGTTTTTTGAAATAGGATATATGCTCGTCCAGTTTGGCAAGGTTGTCGCTGAACAGATCCACATATAATACGCCGCCCACCACGTTTTCGGATAAAAACCAGAAGGGATCGGCTTCCCGCTTCTCATCCAGCGATTTAAGTTCGGCCGGGCGCTGCAGCCAGTACTGAACCAGCGTATTTATAATCTGTTCGAGTGTATAAAAAAAATCATATTGCCACCCGTACAGCTGATGCAGATAGGCAAACAGGCGTTCCCACTCCCTGTGGAGTCTGTTTTTGAATTTTTGCCATTCATGGGAAACCCGGCCAAGCTCTGCGGCAAAGGTCTTTTCCACTTCGGGAAGAATGCGATTCAGCGATTTTGTGGCATGTTCCGGTCTCCAGTCATATTCTGTCATCATTTTTTCCTTCAATTATTTGAGGTGCAATAACGCGCCGCATGTATTCTGGGATGCGATATGGAGGTGCGCCTTGCAGCGGGTGAGGGCCTGACCCACTTCATGGGCGGCTTTTTGGGGCGTATTGTTGGTTTCGCTGAGATGGGCCAGCATGACATGTTTTAAACAGTCGTGCTGCAGTTCTTTTAAAAGGATTTTGGATGCCGCGTTGGACAGATGGCCGGTCCTGCTTTTGATGCGCTGCTTGATGGGCCACGGGTAGGGGCCGTTGATCAGCATCTCTTCATCGTGGTTGGCCTCTAAAATCAACAGGGCGCATTCTTTAAGATGCTCTTTGACCATGGCGGTTGCAATGCCGAGATCCGTGGCGATTCCGATTTTCGTACTGTTCTGATGAATCGTAAAACCGCACGGATCAGCGGCGTCGTGGGATATGGAAAAAGGGTGAATGGCGAGATCGTTGATGACAAAGGTCGATCCGCACTCAATGGTTTTTAAGTCATGGAGGTTCCCGAGCTGCGAAGCGGCTGCGTTTTGTGTTTTGGTGCTGATATAGACCGGAAGCTTATAACGCCGGGAAAGAACCCCCACACCCTGGATATGATCGGAATGTTCGTGGGAAACCAGGATCGCATCGAGGTCTTTGGGATCCAGCCCCCTTGATTTGAGCCGGCGTTCGATTTCAATGCCGGAAAGGCCGGCATCGATCAGTATCGAGGCCGCAGTTCCGGAAACAAAAACGGCGTTTCCTTTACTGCCACTGGCCAGAATACACACGCGAAGATTGCAGCCGGGGTTGGCCTGTAAGCGGTTCAAAAAAGGACCCTTTTTCATCTTAACGACCCGTATGCCCGAATCCTCCGCTGTTCCTGCGGGTTTCATCGAGCTGCTGAACGATGTCAAGTTTTGCCTGATACACCCGGTTAACGACCATCTGGGCAACTCTGTCGCCGCGCCGAATCGTATAGGGCTTTTCCCCAAGGTTGATCATCGCGATCTTGACTTCTCCGCGATAATCGGCATCGATGGTGCCCGGGGAATTAATCAGTCCGATGCCATGATTTACGGCCAATCCGCTTCTAGGACGAATTTGTATTTCGAATCCATCCGGAATGGCGACGGCAAAACCGGTGGGTATCAGCCCGACCGCGCCTTTTTCCAGCAAAATATCTTCTTCATTGGCCGCACAGATATCCATTCCGGCGGCCCTGGGCGTCATGTATCGGGGCAGGGGGATATCCGCATCCGACTCGGGTTTTAATCGAAGAAATTTTATCAAGGGAGAAGTATCCACAAGTCCGTTCGCTTCGCTCACTATTCGTCAAGTCGTCAAGTGGTCAAATCGTCAAATTGTTAAATCGTCGATTCGTCAAGTCGTCAAAACCATTTAACGATTCAACGATTTAACCAAATACTACACCGGCAGGATATCATCCAGCAGGTGTTCATCTTCGACAGGTCCCAGAAGGGTTACTGAAAAACGGTTGTCTTGAAACAGGTCCTCGGCCAATTGGAGAATGTCGTCTTCGGTAACGGCGTCAACATTATTGATGATCTCTTCCAGAGGAACATAGCGTCCGAAATGCGTCTCGTTTTGCGCCATTCGCACCATTTGATTGTCATTGCTTTCCGAGGCCAGCATGAGGTTGCCTTTTGTAAATTCTTTAGCATAGTGCAATTCGCTGGCATCGACCCGCGTTTCTTTGATTTTAAAAATTTCCTTGAGAATCAGTTGTATCGATTGTTTCATGCTTACGGGGGAAACACCGGCATATGCGCCGAACATCCCGGTATCGACAAAAGACGATACATAGGAATATACCGCGTAGGCAAGGCCTCTTTTTTCACGGATTTCCTGGAACAGCCTCGAACTCATGTTCCCGCCTAAAATGGTGTTCATCAAAGAATAGGCGAACCGTCTCGGGTCGGTGATCGACAACCCCTTGGTTCCCAGGCAGATATGAACCTGTTCCAGGTCCTTATAATGCAGATTAACGGTACATCGTTCATCGGGTTCCGTGCGCTGGGGAAAAGGATCTCCCGGGCGGATCGATTCGAACGCGGGGCCGGCGATATCCATGAAATGGCTGTGGTCCAGGTTTCCTGCGACGGAAATAACGATGCGTTCGGGCTGATAAAAACGATGGAAAAAGCGTTTGATGACGCCGGAATCGAAACGGCTCACATTTTCACGATTGCCCAAAACGGAACGGCCCAGAGAATTTCCGCTCCAGAAATTCATGCCTGAAAGGATGTGAATATATTCGTCCGGACTGTCTTCCGCCATTCCGATTTCCTGCAGGATTACCGCACGCTCGTTTTCGATTTCTCTGTCATCAAAGAGAGAGTTTAAGAAGATATCCGATAGAATGTCGACCATGGTTTCCATATGGGTGTCGATCACTTTTGCGTGATAGCAGGTATTTTCGGTACTGGTAAACGCATTGCTCTGACCACCGATGGCATCGAACTCCTTGGCGATCTGGAAGGCTGTCCTTTTTTGGGTTCCTTTAAAAATCATGTGTTCGATAAAATGAGACATACCGCTTTCGGAAGAAGATTCGTCCCGTCCGCCGACATTCACCCAGACCCCCATGGATATCGATCGAAGGTGCGGCATGGTTTTGGTGATGACCTTGATGCCGTTTGAAAGAACGGTTTTGGAAACATCATGACCCATGGGTTATCCTTCCTCTTCCAAAGCAGCCTTGTAACTCAATCGGATTTTACCGTCTTTTCCGATCTCGAGAACCTTGACCTTGATTTGATCTCCTTCTTTTACGATATCCGATACCCGATTGACGCGATGTGCGGCCAGTTGAGAGATATGCACCAGGCCGTCGACATTGGGAAGTATCTGGACGAATGCGCCGAAGTCCATAATTTTGACGACCGTGCCGTCATAAATTTTTCCGACTTCGGGTTCGACAACAATTTCTTTGACCATATTCAGAGCCGCATCGGCCTCTTTTTGAGAAAAGGCCGCGATTTTAACCATACCGGAGTCGTCGATCTCTATTTTTGTGTCGGTTTCGTTTTGGATGGCCCTGATGGTTTTTCCGCCGGGACCGATGATTTCCCGGATTCTGTCGGGATTGATTTTGAAGGTAATGATTTTCGGGGCAAACGGCGAAATTTCCTGGCGGGGTTCCTGTATGGCTTCGGTGAGTTTACCCAGGATATAAAGCCGTCCGTTTCGGGCCTGCTCCAGTGCCTTTTCCATGATATCTTTGGACAACTCATGAATTTTAATATCCATCTGAAGCGCGGTGATGCCGTCCTTTGTGCCGGCTACCTTGAAGTCCATGTCGCCGGTATGATCTTCATCTCCCAAGATATCGGAAAGAATGACGACATCATCTCCTTCTTTGACCAGTCCCATGGCAATCCCCGATACCGGCGCCTGGATGGGGACGCCACCGTCCATCATCGCCAGTGTCCCGGCGCAGACGGTGCCCATGGATGACGAACCATTGGATTCAAGAACTTCCGAAACAATCCGGATGGTATAATCAAACGCTTCTTTTGGCGGGAGAATTTTTTCGAGAGCCCGTGTGGAAAGTCCGCCGTGGCCGATATCTCTCCGGCTCGGTCCGCCGATGCGCCGCACTTCTCCCACCGAATAAGGCGGGAAATTGTAATGGAGCATAAAGGGCCTGAGTTCGTCTCCGATCAAGGTTTCCACACGCTGTTCATCCTGACCCGATCCAAGGGTCAGCACGGCGAGCACCTGGGTTTCTCCCCGTGTAAAAAGCGCACTGCCGTGGGGTCTGGGCAATATTCCGACTTCACAGGTAATCGGCCTTATTTCGTCGAATCTTCTGTTGTCGATTCGCCGTCTTTCTTTAAGGATGATATCCCGGCTGATTCTTTTCAGCAGGTCTTTCAATATCGCCTTTATTTCATCCTGCCGGTCCGGATAGGTTTCTTGCAGCGCGTCGAGCATCTCTGATTTTACCTGAAAAAGCGCTGCATTTCGATTTGTCTTCTCGGGAACGCACAGGGCGGAGTAAATTTTTGAAGCGGCCTTGGTCTCGATGATTTGAACCAGCGCCTCATCTCTTTCGGGAGGAGAAAAGGGCCGTTTGGCGACACCGTTGATCTCTTTGAGTTTCAATTGCATGTCGATAATCGGCTGCATGGCCTTATGGCCGAAAAAAATGGCTTCCAGCATATCCGATTCATTGACGATATTGCCCCCGCCTTCGACCATCACGACGCCGGTCCTGGATCCGGCGACAATAATATTGATGTCGGAGGATTCATATTCATTGTGGGTCGGATTGATTTTCAACTGGCCGTCGATTCGGGCGACACGAACACATGCTATGGGCCCTTCAAAAGGAATGTCCGATATTTCAAGGGCCGCGGATGCGCCGATCATGGCCAGGATGTCGGGGTCGTTTTCCTGATCCATGGAAAGAACAGTGGCGATGACTTGCGTTTCAAATCGATATTCTTTGGGGAAGAGCGGCCGGATGGGTCGGTCGATGATGCGGGCGGTCAGGGTTTCCTTTTCGCTGGGCCGGCCGATTTCCCGCCGGAAATAATTTCCGGGGATACGGCCCGCTGCATATCCTTTTTCCTGGTATTCAACGGTCAGCGGTAGAAAATCCGTCGTTCGCTCTTCATTAGAAGATACGACCGCCACCAATACAATGGTATCTCCGTAACGAACCTCAACCGCGCCGGATGCCTGCTTGGCGAGTTTGCCGCTTTCGATGCTCAGAGTTCTACCTCCGATTTCTGTTTTGAGTAAAGTTTCCATAAATTTCTCCTATACATCAAACGGCTTCGGACCTGTGATTGTGAACCAACTTGAAAGTTCTCTTTTGGGGAACAGACAATAGCGCATCAGGCAATACAGGCATCTATTCGTTTGAATTGTTTGGTCAAACGTTTAGGTTTTTGAGCGACAAATCGTTTTAAAAATCCAAACGGTTGCTGGCTATCTTCTGAGTCCTAAGGTTTCGATGATTTCCCGGTATCGCTTCACGTCTTTGTTTTTGACATAGTTCAGAAGTCTGCGTCGCCTGCCCACAAGGATCAAAAGTCCTCTTCTGGAATGATGATCTTTCTTATGAATTTTCAAATGTTCCGTTAAATAGGTGATACGGTGGGTTAAAAGGCCCACCTGTACTTCGGGCGATCCGGTATCGTTTTCATGCAGCTTGAACCGATCAATCAATTTCTTTTTTTCATTTGATGTTAAGACCAATTTTGTTCGCCTCCTTTTGCAAAAAAATACCTCATATCACTGCTGTCCAATTAAAATTTTAGATAATCTTGAAATAGCTCACCGCCCATTCCCCACGCCTTCGCGGTGAATAATAATAATCCTTCCACACATGCTCTCTAATTGTTGAGCACACAGACATAATCGTATTTGTCCCTGTTACCGGCATGCTTGAGGACGGCGATGAGCTGTTTTTCGGCATCGACGATCTTCATAAATCCTTCCGTTGGGTCTTCCGTCCCGGATACAATATCATTTTTTGTCAGAATTTGACCATGTTTTATTTTTTGTTCCAGCATATGATCGGCGGTATGCTCGGGAAAATTCTTCAGCGCATTCGACATACTGATGATCCTGCCGGAAAGTTGATTTGTCAGTGCAAGGTCTTTGAGTTCTTCCAATGTTACCGCTTGTTTTATCGTAAATCCGCTGCTTTCGATTCGACGGAGCTCTTTCAAATGACCGCCGCATCCCAGGGCTGCGCCGATGTCGGCACATAGGGTTCTGACATATGTGCCTGCCGAGCAAAAGACCTCGAAACAGATGGTCGGCAGTTGAATGTCTCGTATTTTGAGATCAATGATGGAAATTTTTCTTGCCGGCTTCTGAACAGGCTTGTCGCTGCGGGCAAGTTTGTAGAGCGGTATCCCCTTATATTTCAAAGCCGAGTAAACCGGCGGGGCTTGCGTCAGTGCTCCCTCATATCTTTTAAATACGGATTGTATTGTTTTTTCCGAAAATTTGCCGGGATTGCATACACGCGTAACATTTCCCGTCAAATCCTGGGTGTCGGTTTCAATCCCCAGGTGAAGAACAGCTTCATATTTTTTATTGCCCCGTAAGAAAAAACGGGCCAGCTTTGTTGCGCGATTCATACAGCATATCAGCACGCCTGTTGCAAAGGGATCCAATGTTCCGGTATGCCCCGCTTTTTTTGCTTTCAGCAATGCTTTTACCCGTGCCACCACCTTGGCGGAACTGATGCCTGCGGGTTTATCAACAATCAGAATTCCGCTGATGCCGCTATTCATAGTTAAAATCACATGGTGTTCGCCAGGTTTAAAATTATCGATTTTATTTCCGAAAGCGTCGACTCGATATTGAATCCCGCGGCGCTGGAGTGACCGCCGCCGCCAAACATGGATGCGATGGTCGCCACATCAATTGATCCGTCGGAGCGGAGACTGACATGATACATGTTTTGATTTTCCGATGGTCCATTGCCGTTGTGATCCTCCTGGATCAGCGCTGCAACCTTGATATCCTCAATTCGTTTTGCATAATTGATAAGACCGTCTCCATCTTCGGGTTGCGTGTGTGTTTCGGCAAACATGTCTTTGGTCAATGTCATAATCGACACTTTTCCGTTATTGGAAATTTCGATAGAGTCCAGGGCAAGGTTCAACAGTTTTATCCGTCCCAGAGAGTAGGTGCCGTATACACGCTGTGAAATATCATAAGGATCGACGCCCAAATCCAGCATTTCCTGGCAAATGGCAAAAGCGGCCCTGTTCGTATTTGAAAAACGAAACGAACCCGTATCCGTCAAAATGCCGGTATATATTGCCGTAGCAATGAATTTATCCAAGGGGATGTCCATTTGTTTGATCAGCCAGTACACGATTTCCGATGTGGCGCACGCGGACGTGTCGATCAGCTGAATATGCCCGAAGTGCGTATTCGTAATATGATGATCGATGTTTACGATCAAAGGGACCTGGTTTACGACAGAGACGGCCGTTCCGATACGATCCAGGTTGCTGCAATCCAGAATGATCGCCAGATCATAATCGGTCTTTTCGATCTTCCGGACGACACGATGCACTTCCGGCAGAAAACGATATACCGCCGGTATGGGGCTTTCGTTATATAAGGTTGTTTTTTTATTCAGCGCCTTGAGGGAAAGTCCCGTGGCGATCAGCGATCCGATGGCATCTCCGTCAGGATTGGTGTGACTGATCACCAGGATATGGTGACTGTTTTTTACTTGATGTATGAGTGAGTCCATGATGGTTTAATGATCTTCGGAATTTGTTGATGACGGCGCATTGTCCCGGTCTTGTCTGTCGTCATCATGAATACGGCTTAATAGGTTATCGATGCGACCGCCGTATTCAAACGATTCATCATAAAAAAACCTAAGCTCCGGCATATATCGTAATCCCAGCTCTGCGGCAAGTTTATATTTTACATATCCAAGGGCGCTTTTGAACCCGTCAATGGTTTTATCGACCGTATTTTCGTTGTCGGATGTAATAAAGTAAACGCGCGCGATTCTTAAATCGCGGGACATTTTTACGCCCGTAATCGAAGCCGATTTCAAACGCGGGTCTTTCACCCGTTTAAGGAGTATGTCCGACAATACTTTTTGTATTTGGCCGCCGACTCGGTCGGCACGCGCAAAGGGTTTCATATATTGATAATCTCCATTTCACTGCCGATGATTTCGGCTAGATTGAGTTCTTCGACAAGGTTAAAGATTTTGTCTATCTTGGAGTTTATCACAGCCCGGTTATTGCCGACAAGGGCAAAACCGATCATGGCGCGTTGATAGATATCGTTGGATCCGACTTCGGCAACCGAGACATTAAAATGGTTGCGCAACTGGCTGATAATCGATTTTACAATTTTTCTTTTGGCCTTTAGAGAACGACACTCATGCAGCCTGAACGTGACAATACCTAGACCGGCCACCATGATCCCCTCACTCGATACATCAAACGCTTTGGTTTTATGTTGCCACAAAATATTTTAAGTTTACAAATTAAAAAATCCAGATACCCATGGCTATTCGACTTCAGGCCTTATTTCTTCCACGTAGAAACATTCGATGACGTCGCCGAGTTTGATGTCATTGTAATTTTTAATGACGATGCCGCATTCATAACCGCTTTGAACTTCTTTTACATCGTCTTTGAAATGACGAAGGGAAGCGATCTTGCCTTCATAAGTGACAACCCAGTCTCTGAGTATGCGGGCAATCTGTCCGCGCTCGATTTTACCCTCTGTGACATAACAACCGGCAACAGCCCCGATTTTGGGGACATGGAACACTTCTCTCACTTCGGCTTTACCCAGAATGCGCTCTTCAAACGTAGAGGACATCATGCCGACAATGGCATTCTTGATATCATTGATGACATTATAAATAATGTTGTAAAACCGGATATCCACATTTTCCTCGTTGGCAAGCGCCTGAACTTTGGAACTGGGACGGACATTGAAGCCGATAATGATCGCGTCCGATACGGTTGCAAGGGAAATATCCGATTCATTCAAAGCGCCCGTCGCCGAATGAATCACATTGATCTTGACTTCCTCATTGGAAAGCTTGGTTAACGCATCCGAAAGGGCTTCGATGGAACCATGCACATCGGCCTTGATGATGAGATTCAGATCTTTAACCTCATTTTCCTGCATTTTTTCGTAAAGCTTTTCAAGGCTTAACCTGCTGGTCTTGGCAAGTTCCCTTGATCGCTGTTTCTGGGTCCGATGCAAACTGACTTGTTTTGCATTTTTCTCGTCCGACAATGCCACCAACTCATCTCCTGAATTGGGGACACCCGAAAGACCGATGATTTCAACGGGAATCGACGGGCCTGCAGATGATACCTGCCATCCTATGTCGTTCAAGAGGGCGCGAACTTTACCGTAATGAACCCCGCAAACCACTGCGTCGTGTATTTTTAAAGTGCCTTCCTTGACCAGAACCGTGGCAACAGGACCTCTCCCCGCATCCAGTTTGGCCTCAACAACATGTCCGACGGCGAGTTTTTCCGGATTGGCCTTCAGTTCCAGAATTTCCGCCTGTAACAGCACCATTTCGAGCAAATCGTCTATCCCGCGATTTTCCTTGGCAGATACCTCTACAAAGATGGTATCGCCGCCCCAGTCTTCGGGCACGACACCGACCTCTGCAAGTTCTCTTTTGACCCGTTCCGGATTTGCATTTTGCTTGTCGATTTTATTAACCGCTACGATAACCGGAACTTTTGCGGCCCTGGAATGGTTGATGGCCTCTATGGTTTGAGGCATGACACCATCGTCGGCGGCAACGACAAGAATGACCAAATCGGTAACCTTTGCCCCGCGGGAACGCATCTCGGTAAACGCTTCATGGCCCGGGGTATCCAAGAAGACGATTTGACCTTTGTCTGTATCGACATTGTAGGCGCCGATATGCTGCGTGATTCCGCCGGCTTCATTTTCCGTAATTCTGGTTTTACGAATAACGTCAAGAAGAGATGTTTTGCCGTGATCCACATGGCCCATGATGGTCACCACAGGGGGCCTGGAGATGAGTTTGTCGGGGTCATCCGTTTCTACTTTCAGGACGGACTGTTCTTCAAAGGAGGCGTTTTCGAGCTCATAGTCGAATTCAGAGGCAACCATCGCAGCGGTGTCAAAATCGATGATCTGATTCACCGTCACCATAACGCCGAGGTCCATCAATTTTTTAATCATTTCATTGGCTTTAATGCCCATACGTTTGGCCAGATCGGACAGGGCGATGGCGTCGTCGATTTTGATTCTGCGTTTAATGGCCTTGGGCACCGTAATCTGAGGTTTTTGTAAGGGGCCTGCTGCTTTTCCCTTAACGGACTTTCGACCCTTGCGGCCCCGATGCCCCTTGGTATAAAGATCCGCTCCTTCCACAACCTCTTTTTTACGAAAGGAAATCTTTTTCTTGAAAAACTTCCGGTCCGTCACGGGTTCGTCAGGTTTTTTACCCCATTTTTTCTTTGCCTTTTTCGTTTCTTTGGCAGACTCATCTTCGGCGGATGTTTTGGCTGCAGGCTGTTTTTTAACTTCCTTTTCAGGTTCGACGCCCCGATCCTCTTCGATCTCAGGCGCCTTTTTCTTCGGAGGCGGCGAAACCGGCATCTTTATGATTTTTGCCGGTGTGTCTTTTTTACGTTTTCTGACGGCTTTTTTCGGTGTTAATTTTTTAACGACAACCGGTTTTTCACCTTCGGGTTCCGCTTTTGCAGCATCGGATGGCGGGGCGCCAGCTTCCGAAACTTCGGCTGTTTTTGCTGCTTCTTGTTCTTTGTTCTCGGCTCCCGGAACGGCTTTCTTTTCCGGCGCCGGGGTTTCTTTTTCAAGGACGGGTTCCTTGGGTTCAGCAGCCTTATCAGATGGTGGCTCGGCAGCTTCTGCTTCTTCCTCGGGTGATTCCGGTTCCGCGACGGTCTTTGTTTCAACCGGCTCCGGACGCACGGGTTTTCTGCGTCTTCTGATCAGTGTCGGTTTTATACGCGTTTCTTCGACCTCCTTTGCCGGCGAACCTCGAAGATTTCGTTTAATCGTGTCCACTGTGTCATCATCCAGAGAACTCATATGGCTTTTTGCTTCAATATCCATATCCTGTAACTTGTCGAGCAACATTTTATTCGTCATGTTAAGATCTCTGGCAAGCTCATATATTCTGATCTTTGCCATTAAACCCCCTGTTGTGTTTATTGGTAGCCCGTTTTGTATGCAAAGCCTTTGCAAAACATCTCATACGGCAAATGGTTTTCTATCCGTTACCTGAACGATTATCCTTATTCTTTATTCTTTAGCGGAATCCGCTGCATCCTGGCCATCCGACAGTATCGTTTGCTCAGGCAAATCCTCATCTCGGCCTGTCGCGTCGTCCGGGACGGTTTGCGAATCCGAGACATCTGCCGCCTCGACGTCCTCTTCTTTTTCCGATATCACATCTTCTTTGGAAGTTTCATCGCCGTGTTCCGTGTTTGGTATATAATTCCTGGCAGCTTCAATCAGTTGCAGGGCTTTTTCCTCGGTAATATCTCTGATTTGGGCCAGATCTTCTACAGAGGCTTTGCCGAGTTCATCTGCGGAAAAAAAGCCCTTTTCATAGAGTGCATCCGCCAAACTGATGCCGACATCCGGCAGGGATATCAAAGAATCATATCCGTATTGCATGGCTTCGCTGTATCGTGTCTCGCTGATGACATCAAGGTGCCATCTGGTCAATTTTGAAGCGAGCCGTACATTTTGCCCTTTTTTCCCGATGGCGATGGAGAGAAATTCATCAGGGACGATGACTTCCATGGAGCTGTTTTCTTCATCAATAATCACCCTGGAAATTTCCGCAGGTGCAAGGGCGTTGCACACAAATTTTGCAGGATCGATGTGATACGGGATGATATCTATTTTTTCCCCTTTAAGTTCCTGAACGACGTTTTGTACCCGGCTGCCTTTCATTCCGACACAGGCGCCGACAGGGTCTATATCGGAATCGTTTGAGGTCACCGCGATTTTTGCTCTGATGCCGGGTTCGCGGGTTGCGCCGATAATGGTAACGATTCCCTCATTTATTTCAGGCACTTCTGTTTTGAAAAGGGCGATCAGAAAGTCCGGATGCGTCCTGGACAGAACAATTTGCGGACCCCGCGTATCATACAGGACATCGATGATGTACGCCCTCATGCGGTCCCCCCGTCGGTAAGATTCCTTGGGAATCTGTTCGCGGGAAGGAAGGATTCCTTCTGTATGACCGAGATTGACAATGATATCGTTTCGATCAAAACGTTGAACGATTCCGTTGATGATTTCACCCTTTCGGTCAATAAAACTCGAGTACACGGCATCTCTTTCCGCATCTTTCATTTTTTGAATAATGACTTGCTTGGCGGACTGAGCAGCGATACGACCAAAGGTGGAGGTATCCATTTTGGTTCCGAGGCTGTCGCCCACTTCACAATCCGGATCGAGCTTTCGCGCCTCTTTGAGGCTGATTTGCAAATCCGGCTCTGTAACGGTTTCGGCAACATCCTTGAACTGAAAAACCTCTATTTCACCGGTTGATTCATTGTATTGAACTTCAATGTCGACATTGGCACCGAATTTTTTTCTCGCGGCAGATCCCAATGCTTCCTCAAGGGCCTTGATCAGAATCTCACGATTAATGCCTTTATCTCGACTGACTTGTTCAACAACACGTTTGATATCTGTGATAAGCATCCATTTTCTCCACTATTGTGTATTTGCAATCATAAGCCGGGTGCACACCATTCTCAATGAGAACTTTCCGAGAGACGCGCCGTCAGGATTTCCTGATACGGAATCGCCACGGTTCGGTCTCCCATTGAAACGCTGACCATATCTTCGGATATCCCCAGCAAAATACCGCTGATTTTTTTTTTGCCGTCAACAAGGGAAGCGGCTTTGATGATGATCCGGTTCCCTTTGAATCGATCAAAGTCGCGCTTTTTCCCCAGCGGCCGATTCGGCCCCGGCGATGACACCTCCAGATTATAGGGTCCTGCGTCTTCCAGAAAAACATCCAGTAAGTCACTGGACTGGCGACTGATATTGGTACAATCGTCCAGGGTCACGCCGCCGGGGCTGTCGATATAAAGGCGAAGTATCCTTCCTCCAGCCTCACGTTGACACTCGACATGCACCAGTTCTATTCCCTCTGCCGTACAGAGCGGATCCAAGACGTTTTTTACCCGGACGATCATTTTTTTCAAATTGTCCGGCGACCAGGTATTTTGTTCCCGGTGTTCGGTTTTTGAGCTGTCGCTTTTTTTACTTTTTTTGGGTTTCAACGGTCTTCTACCAATCTAATCTAAAAAAACAACAATGGGTCTAAAAAAAAGCAAAAACGGGCTGTCGCCCGTTTTTTTTCTCATACAGGTAGATCTCTATGGTGGATTGAAAAGCTTTACCTGTTCATTTAATGACCCATGAGAGAAAAATTAAATCCAAATCACACCCACATTCCCAGAACCTGCGTTCAGCAACGAGACCTTGAAACTGATCGAACATAAGCATTCTTCAAAAGTCCCGCAACCTACTCAAAGGCGACCTTTAATGGAGCGGGCAACGAGATTTGAACTCGCGACTCCAAGCTTGGGAAGCTTGTACTCTACCACTGAGTTATGCCCGCTCTTCAAAAAAAATAAGCTATTACAAATGATTTGCAATGTCAATAATTTTCAATAACATTTGATGAATTCGCAAAAATTCGAATACATCAGGTTCTTGGTGTTTAGTGTTTCGTATAAAAAAGAGAGGTTAAGCTAATAGGTCTTTGATTTTTTGAAGTTCTGCGGCGATTTCTTGAAGAATATCGGCGGAAGGCGATTCTTTTTCCGCCGGAGACTGCGCTTTCAAATATTGTTTGGCGCCTTGAATGGTAAATTTTTTTTCATATAAAAGATGTTTGATCCACAAAATCAGTTCCACATCTTTTTTCCGGTACAATCTCTGTCCCGAAGGGGTTCGTTTGGGATTTATTTTCTTGAATTCGGACTCCCAGAATCTTAATACATACGCCGGCACGCCGACGATTGAACTGACTTCTCCGACCTTGAAATATAACTTATCCGGCAATTCTTTATGACAGGACGGTTTGTTTTGCATTTTTATGCGTCAAGAGCGGTTATATGGCCGGCAAGGTTGCATCAAAGGTTTTCATGAGCCGGGCCGTGATGTTTTTATGAATATCATTGACTCGGTTATCTTCCAAGGTTTCTTGTGAAGATCTGTAGGTCACTCTCAAAGAAACACTCTTTTTTCCCTTTGGAATCGGATTGCCTGCAAAAACGTCAAACAGATGCAGATTTTCCACCAGTTCCTCTTGGAACGATTCAACGCTGTAAATAATTTTATATGTTTCAATGTCATTGTCAATAATAAGCGTGATATCTCTCGATGTTGCCGGGAATTTTGGAATGGGACGGGCGGATTTTGCGTCCGGAATGGATTGAACCAGCCGGTCGAGGTCGAGTTCAAATATAAAAGCCGCTTGCTTCAAATCGTAATTGCGAATCACCTTGGGGGCAACCTCCCCAACCAGGCCCACGGGTTCATTTTCGTTGATAATCTGCGCTGTATGGCCGGGTTTTGTATAAAAACACGATGCTGCCGGCATTCGGGTAAATGCGGCATTTACGATACCGATGTTTTTTAACAGCTCTTCGACAATGCCTTTCATATCAAAAAAATCACACGCGACCTCTTTTGAAGACCAGGTCGAATCGATTCTATTTCCGGTCCAAAGCCCGGTGATCATCTCGACTTCATCCGGCTGGCGGTCTGTTTTGCCGGTGTGAAAGAAGGCATGACCGATTTCAAAAATTTTAAGATTCTTGTTTTGCTGTGACAGATTGTATTTCATCGTTTGAAGAAGCCCCGGGATTAAAGAGGTGCGCATCACCGACTGGTCTTCTGAAATTGGGTTGAGAATATGGACCAGGTTTCTTTTGGGATCCTCGGCCGGGAGCTCGAGATGATCGCAGGATTGCTGGCTGATAAAACTGTAATTGATGGCTTCACTGAACCCCAGCCCGGTCATCATCGTTTTTATCCGGTATCTGGACTCGATTTTTTTATCCGGGTGCCGGGCATCGGCCGGAATCAGCGGAAACGTCGTTTCGATGTTATTGTAACCGAACAGACGGGCGATTTCTTCTGTAATATCTTCAAATCTTGCGATATCGACCCTGAAGGAAGGCGGTGTCACCCGAAACCTGTCCGGATCTATTTTTTCGACGTCAAACTCGATGGAATCCAAATAATCCTCTATGGCCTTGTCGTCCAGTCGGGTGCCCAGATGCCGATTCAACCGCCCGATGTTCACCTCGACGGTCTTTCCGGAAACGGGGGACGGGTATTCATCGATGATGCCTTGAATGCATTTACCGCCGCCGATGTCGACAATCAGCTCCAAAGCCCGTTTTAACGCCGCGACGGTGCCGCCGGGATCCACACCGCGCTCGAAACGGTGAGAAGCATCCGTGCTCAATCCTGTTTTTTTGGATGTTTTTCGAATGCAGACCGGATCGAAATAGGCGCTTTCAAGCAGGATGTTGGTTGTGGCGTCTTCAATTTCCGAATTGAGCCCGCCCATGACCCCTGCAAGGGCTACTGGTTTTTCGCCATCGCAAATCATCAGCATTTCCGGATCGAGACGGCGTTCTTTCCCATCCAGGGTGACAAACGTTTCGTTTTCCCGGGCTGTCCGGACGACGATTCGATTCTCGGCAAGGCGATCGCAGTCAAAGGCATGCAGGGGTTGCCCGGTTTCCATCATGACGAAGTTGGTAATATCCACAATATTGTTGATCGGTTTTAGACCCACCGACATCAACCGGTCCTGAAGCCAGAAGGGAGAAGGCTTAACGGCGATATCGAAAACGAGACCGGCGGCATATCTCGGACAGAGGTCGGTGTCCAGCAGGGTTACGGAAGTGCGATCGGCGATGTCGTCGGTCGATTCCGGCAGAGAAATTTCAGGGTATCTCACTTTTTTGCCGGACAGCGCGGCCACTTCACGGGCGATCCCGATGATGCTGAGGCAGTCCGGCCGGTTGGGCGTCAGGTCGATTTCCAGCACCGGGTCCGAGAGTCCCAGGGCTTTATTCAGCGAATCACCTTCGGACAGGCGACCGTTCAGTTCCATAATCCCGCTTCCGTTGTCTCCGAGCCCCAACTCGAGCTCGCTGCAGAGCATTCCTTCCGAGGTTTTTCCGCGAATGGTGCTTTTTTCAAGAACGATGCCCCTGGGGAACACCGTGCCCGGAAGCGCGCACGGCGCAAGCATATCCGTTTTGACATTCGGCGCGCCGCAAACCACGGGAATGATACTGGCCCCGATATTTACATCGCAAAGTTTTAACGTGTCGGCGTTGGGGTGGGGGGTCACATTGACGATCCGGCCCACGCGAACAGTGTTTAACTGTTCGTACCGGTCCGATACGGCTTCGACTTCAAGACCGGCCATGGTAAGGGCGTCCGCCAATTCATCGACGCTCAGGTTCAGATCCACATATGCCTGCAACCAGCTTAAACTGACCTTCATATTAAAACTGCCTTAGAAATCTTAGATCGTTTTCAAAATACTTACGGATGTCGTCGATACCGTATTTCAGCATGGCAATTCGTTCCACGCCCATCCCGAAAGCAAATCCGGAATAGCGGGTCGTGTCGTATCCGACATTTTCAAAGACGGCGGGGTGAACCATTCCCGAACCCAGCACTTCTATCCAGCCGGTGTTTGAACATACCCTGCACCCCGTCCCTTTGCAGATCACGCAACGGATATCGACTTCGGCACTCGGTTCGGTAAAAGGGAAATAACTGGGCCGGAACCTTAAACCGGTTTCAGGGTCGAACATCTGATGGACAAAGGTGGTCAATATGCCTTTTAAATCCCCGAAGGATATATTCCTGTCAACCAGGAGCCCTTCCACCTGATGGAACATGGGGGTGTGCGTCAGGTCGGAGTCGCATCGGTAGACCTTGCCGGGAGCGACAATTCTCACCGGCGGTCGCTGCTTTTCCATGATTCGGGGTTGAGTCGGCGAGGTATGGGTTCTTAAAACAATGGCATTGGAAATATAAAACGTATCCTGCATATCCCGTGCAGGATGGTTTTGGGGGATATTCAGCGCTTCAAAATTATAATAATCGGTTTCAACCTCCGGGCCTTCGGCAACATCAAATCCCAGGCGGGTGAAAATGTCGCAGATTTTTTGGTTGATCTGGGTAATCGGATGTAAAGATCCTCTCGGCGTCACTCTTCCAGGGAGTGACACATCGATCCAATCATCGCTTTCCCGGGATGATGATTCAAGATGCATCAGGGTTTTTTTAAATAATGCATCCAGATTTTTTTTGGCTTCGTTTGCCTTTTTCCCCGCTTCCGGTCTGATTTGGGCGGGCAGGCTGGAAATGTTTCTTAAAAATTGAGTGACGGCTCCCTTTCGACCCAGGTATTTGATAGAAATGGTTTTGACGTCTTCTGCATCGCGGGCGGATTCGAGTTCTTTCAGCGCTTCCCGATGAATCTGTTGTATTGTTTTTTCCAATTTGGGGTCTATGTGTTTCGCGTTATAATTGTTCCGATGCCAGACCGGCGATTTGACGAAAACCCAATGGGTCGGATACCGCCAATTCAGCCAAAACTTTTCGGTCCAATTCAACACCGGCCAGCTTCAACCCGTGAATGAATTTGCTATAGGACAGATTATTCATGCGTGCCCCGGCATTAATTCTGGCAATCCAGAGTTTTCTGTAATCACGCTTGCGCGTCCTGCGATCCCGATATGCATACATGAGTGCTTTATCGACAGCATCTGCAGCCGTACGGAATAACTTGCTTCGTCCCCCACGATAGCCTTTGGCGAGTTTTAAAACTTTTTTCCTGCGCCTTCTTGCTTTGTAACCTCTTTTGATTCGCATACCAATTCTCCTAATCCGTCATCCATTGGGAAGCAGCAGCTTAAGTGCTTTGACGTTGGTTTTATCGATAATATGACTTTTTCTTAACGTGCGTTTTCGCTTTGTGGTCTTTTTGGTCAAAATATGGTTTGCATGTGATTTTGAAAAAACATACTTACCGGTACCGGTTTTTTTAAATCGCTTTGCAGCGGCTCTATTTGTTTTTATTTTCGGCATCTTCAGTCCTTTCAAGCGTTTCAAACAACGATAGCGTGAACCATCTCAGATTCAGCTCACGCCATCTTTGCGAGACCTCTTTATAAAAATAGTTAACAGTTGATCATTTAACAAATAACGAAAAAACAGCGTCCTGCGAATCCGTCAACCCATCGCTGGCGATTGTTTCATATGAATTAATTAACGGGGTGTCAGGGCGTCTTTATTTTGATTATGGTTTCGGCGCCAGGACCATAATCATTGTTCGACCCTCAAATTTGGGAGGTTGTTCGACAATCGCAATCTCTTCGGTTTCTTGAATAATCTTTTCCAGCAACTCCTTGCCCAGATCCGTGAGTGTAATTTCTCGTCCCCTGAACATGACGGTGACTTTGACTTTGTCTTTTCTGGTGATGAATTTATTAATGTGGCCGATCTTCGTTTTCAGATCATGGTCGCCGGTCTTTGGTCGAACCTTGATTTCCTTGAGTTGAAATGTGGTTTGTTTCTTTTTTGCCTCCTGTTTTTTCTTGGTTCGTTCATACTTGAACCGGCCGTAATCCATTATTTTACAAACGGGGGGACTTGCATTTGGAGAAATTTCCACCAGGTCAAGGCCAAAATCATTTGCAACGGCAATGGCTTTATAGGTTGGGATGATGCCGATCTGGTTTCCCTCGGGGTCGATCACCCGGACCTCTTTTGCCCTTATATTTCGATTGATATTTATTTTGTCTGATCTGCTTGCCCGATCTGTACGTTTCGAATTAGCTATGCCTTCACCTCCTGAGCTAAAGATTTTTTTCGATCACGATATATGCAACACACAAACCGTCGATTTCGCACCGTGATATTCTTCCTCAAAGTGAGACTTGAAATATATAACAACGTTAATAAATGCAAGAAAAAAATGCAAGAAAATAAAACCGCTTTACTGTTGAATCGTATATTGGGCCAAAAGACTATTTTGCCAGTACGAATTTTCGAGATTATTGAAAAACGTTTTAAAGAGTGTCAGACTTTCTTGACGCATAATATGCGGTACAATGGTTATGCCATTGTTTTTATACAGGGGTGTCATTTTTGACAAATCACAGCGTGTTCCGCCGCCCATGACGTCTTCGTAAGCATACACCACTTTACGGATGCCGCTGAGCATCATTGCACCCAGGCACATCAGACAGGGTTCCATGGTTGTATATAGAACGATTTCCATGCTGTTTGCAGCGATTTCCATATCTGCCAACCGTTTCAAAGCCATCATTTCCGCATGTTCGATTTCATTGGGATATTGTCCGGCCGTGCCTTTTCTGGCGCCTGTCGCCAGAACCCGGTTTTGATGGACCAGGACGCATCCGACAGGGAATTCTCCGGCATCCAACGCATTTTGGGCCTGTTCCAGGGCCTTTTTCATGAAATGTTCATAGTTCGTGTTTCTATTTGAGCGCATACCCTATACCCCTGCCGTCAGAAATATTACAAAGCCTTCTGGTAAGTGCCTAAAGTTTGAAGTGATCTAAAGTGCCTAAAGTTAAGGTATGTTATCCATTTTGGTTGTAATTGATCGTGCTGAAAGCGCGTTCCACAACTTTAGCTCATTTCAGGCATTTCAAACTTCAAACTTATGAATATTGGTTCTTAGTCCAACCGGCATATGGTGTCATCGCAGGGACAACTGTCATCGACTTCAAACGCATAAAGGATTCTCGCTTCCATTTCGATTTGCTTGTCCGAGAGTCGGTCAAAGCGGGCGCTTCGGGCAATTTCGACAAGTTCGGACTTGGCGGGAATCGATTCGAGGCCGCGCCCGATGATGCTGCCGGTTGTGCCATCAATGATATCCGCATCCAGACCGTTGGAAACCACGACAATCGGCACCGAATACAATGCCAGAAGTCTCGACGCCGCCAAGGCCGGCCGGTGCCGGGTAGTGAGCGATCCGGGGCCGTATTTCACGATCATGCAAATTTTATCAAAAAGAGAGATCGTGTAGTCGATGGTGATCATCGCTGATTTATCGACGGCTTTAAAAAAGAGTTCGCGGCGGGCGTCGATGTCTTTTTTAGGATATCCCTTGTGCTCCACCAGCAGACGGGCGAGCGATTGTCTATATCTTTCGTCATGGGTGTCGCAAATCGTGCTGCCGGTGATAAAGTCGACGCGCTTGCCGAGAATGAGATGATGTCCTTTTTTTTCTTCCAACATGGATCGCGTGAACCTATGGCTTATTTTTTTGGCCTAAATTGCATAAAACTTAACACGGTTGTATAATAAAGACTAAAATATGGTTTACGGATTGTAAAGTATCAAATATTCCTTTACAATACAAAATTCTTGTGAATAGGTTTGATGTCATGAGTATTCGTGAAGATTTTGAAAAACGTGAAGAAGGCTTTATTTCTCCTTTTGGATGCCGGAGCGCCGAATCCCGTGGCCGCATTAGAGAAGAGGCTCCGTGTCCCATCAGAACGGCATTTCAGGTGGATAAGGATAGAATTGTCTATTGCAATGCCTTCAGGCGGTTAAAATACAAAACCCAGGTGTTTCTCTCCCCGTTGGGCGACGAATACCGAACCCGTTTGACCCATACCCTTGAAGTGTCGGAAATCGCAAGAACCATAGCCCGGGCCATGCGCCTGAACGAGGACCTGGTGGAAGCCATTGCATTGGGTCATGACCTGGGCCATACTCCCTTCGGACACGGGGGTGAAACGATTCTCAAAGAGATATTTTCCCAGGATTTTTCCCATAAAGCACAGAGCCTTCGCGTGGTGGATATCCTGGAAAACAACGGCAAGGGCTTGAATCTGACCTATGAAGTTCGCGACGGGATTTTGAAGCACTCCAAAGGATATGGGAAGATCCTTCCCGATGATCCCGGGGAACAGGCATATACCGTTGAAGGCAATATTGTCCGCATCGCCGATATTATGGCCTATTTGAATCACGACCTGGATGATGCCATCCGGAGCGGTGTTATCGGCTCCCATCAGGTGCCGGATTCGTGCATCAAGATTCTTGGGCAGACACACTCCGAACGCGCCAATACCATGATCAAAGATCTTGTATTTACGTCCCATGTCGAAAACGGCAAGCTGGTGCTGCAAATGAGCGATGAGGTGTATTCCAGCATGACCGTATTAAGGGAGTTCCTGTATGAAAAGGTCTATCGTTCACCCCGGGTGCACAAGGAGTTTATAAAAGCAAAAAAAATTTTGTCCGAACTTTATACATGTTTTTTGGAAAATGAGGATTTGCTGCAAAAAGGGCTCAAAGATATGAGAATGTCGGGATGCAATCACAACAACCAATCCCACGAAAGAATCGTTTGTGATTTCATTGCCAGCATGACGGATCGATATGCGCTGACCCTTTATGAAAAAATCTTTTTCCCTTCGCCGCAGTTTTGACGTGATCGTATATGCACCTGCCATTGATGACATCAGACGTAAAGATCGGAATCGACCCTGACGACGGCACTCCTTTTTTAGATCGCTTGGATATCCTTTATACGGCTATGGATCGAAAGTACCAAGCGGCAGCGGATTATTACGGGTTCCAATGCAACGGTTGTGAAGACAATTGTTGTTATACGCGTTTTTATCACTACACCCTCCTGGAATACCTGTATATCCGGAAAGGATACCATTTGCTCGATAGGAAAAGACAGGCCGAAGTCAAGCACAGCGCCCTGGATGTCTGCCGGAAAACAGCGGCGGCCGATAAAAAGGGGAGAGCGGTAAAACTGATGTGCCCTGTCAACATTGCCGGCTTGTGCTTGCTCTATGCGTATCGGCCGATGATATGTCGTTTGCATGGAATTCCTCACGAGCTGACCATTCCCGGCCGAGGAATATCGAAGGCTTCGGGGTGCGGCGATTTTGTCCGGAAATGTTCTGGAAAACCGTATTACAAATTTGACCGAACCCCCTTTTACACCCAAATGGCAGCGCTGGAAAAGGCGCTGAGACAGTCGGTACGCGGGATGCACAAGATTAAAATGACGGTTGCGGAGATGGTCGCAACATTTGAAAATAAGTGATGACGTCGCTCCGGTTCAAAAATCGGTGTTCAAATTCTGGAAATCAATGATATGAAATATATAGACCTTAATGAAATCGACAAACTGCCCGGCAGAAGACTTGAAAAAAACGACACCTTTAATTTTCGATGTTATCCTGAAATTGCCTGCTTTAACCGATGCTGTCGCAATTTAAATCTTTTCCTATATCCTTATGACATTGTGCGCCTGAAAAAAAAGTTGAATGTGACGTCCGATGCGTTTTTGGAAAAATATGTGGATATTGTTTTGAGGCCTTCCAATTTTTTCCCGGAAGTTCTGTTGAGCATGGCCGACAACCCCGAGAAAACCTGTCCTTTTTTACGGCCTTCCGGATGTTCGGTGTATCCGGATCGTCCGGATGCGTGCCGTGCATTTCCCGTGGAACAGGGCGTACTATATGATGTTGCGCAGGATAAGACAGAAACCATTCATTTTTTCAGACCCCCTGATTTTTGCCTGGGACAAGACGAAGAAAGCGTGTGGACCACCCGTACGTGGTCGGATGATCAGGATGCGAAGGTGTATCATGAAATGACCGCCCGCTGGTCGGAACTCAAGCGATTGTTCCAAACAGACCCCTGGGGTTCCCAGGGTGCGGACGGGCCCAAGGCGAAGATGGCTTTTATGGCCACATACAACATGGATCAATTCCGGGAATTTTTGTTTAAAAGCACCTTTTTAAAGCGGTACAAGGTAAAACCCAAAGTTTTAAAACGGATTCGATATAACGAAGCTGAATTGATGAAGTTCGGTTTCCAGTGGGTCAAATTTTACGTCTGGGGGATTCCGTCCAAGGACTTCAGATTGAGGTAGCCGATATATTTCATCAAAACAAATCCGATCTGAAAAAAAGCAAAGGCGTGCCCTTTGGGACAGCATGATTATTTTAACACCCCTTTGGGCATGGGCACCATCTTCTCACCTCCCAAAACATACCCGCCGTCAAGCCTTAGGACGCTTCCGGTCATAAAGGGTGCATCCTTGATCATAAAGAGGACGGTTTTCACGACATCCGATATGGATCCTGAACGGGACAACAACGTATGATCGGTAATGGCCGCTTTTTGCTCATCGGTCAGCAACCCCCAGCCCCGGGTGTTTTTTCCGTGCCGTGTGTCAAAAAACCCGAGCATGATTTCATTGACGCGAACTTCCGGCGCGCCCAGGCGCGCCCAGGTTTCGGTCAGCAGCGAGATGCCGCGATTGGCGGATGCATATCCTTCATTGAATACGACGCCGGCAGGACCCGACCGTCCCACAATTCCTGCGATGGATGACAGGTTGATTACAATGCCGTCTTTGGACGCTTTAAGATGCGGCAGGGCAGATTCGAACACCCATTGTTTGGCGCGCAGGGTGGTGGCCGTTTCCAGGTCCCACTGCTGCTGATCATAGGATCCGTGAACCACCGGCCAGCCGCCGCGCTCGATATTGTTGATCAAAATATCGAGACGGCCGAAGCGATCCACGACGGTTTTGATCAGGGCCGGAATTTCCCCGGTGTCGAGCAAATCCGTTTTGAGGATGAGGTGATCCTGACCGGTCCGGGCAAAGTCCTTTTTTAGATTCGGCAGTTCCTCTTCCCAATCGAAATAATTTAATGCAACGCGGACCCCTTCCTGTGCGAGGGCAAGCCCGATGCCTTTGCCGATGCCCTTTACGGCCCCGAGTACCAGGGCGACTTTGTTTTTAATTTCCATTGTCATTCCCGTTCAAAATTGTCGAAAAGCATGTTTTTGATCCATTGATGACTCAGTTTCAACAACGCGACATCATCCATTTTCAGGGTGTCCATCGTTTCTGCGTCAAGATGCCATCGATCAAGGATATTGTTTTCAAATATGTTCGATCTGAATGCATCGATGTCATAAAGGGCCATATGAAAGCAGCGTCTGGATTTGACGTCCAAAGAACCGGACAGGTTCTGATTTTTCAAAGAGATGATTTCCAGGAGCATGTCATTCATTTCATTATAGAAAGAGGCCTCCTGATTTTCAATCCATTCATGGATGCTCCAGGTTCGGCCCTGCTTAAAACCCAGACAATGGGGCTCTTTTAAGAGCAAGGACCGCTCGGTGATCTTGCCGGTTTCTCTGGATCGGGATGCAAGGCGCACCAGCGGATAGGTTCGACACGATGACGGGCGGTCTTCGTACACGCTGCATCCTGAGGACGTCACAAACGGACATTTCAATTCTTTGGCGAATCGGGTTTTCAGGCTGACGATGGGGAGACCTGTTTCAGGACCGGTTTGTTGAAAACCATATTGCTCAAGAAAGCGGCTCGACGATAAACCGAGACGGTTTTTCAAACGCAGGATATCGTAAGGGGTAAGAAACTGATTCAGGTCTCGACAGCATGCATTGAAACACGGCACTTTTATCGAACATGAAAACATGAACCTATCGGTTTGGGAAAGGGGGATGATATTATTTTCCATGAAAGTGATTCCTTGATAAAATAATCGCGCATATTTTGAATATGGTGGCACCATTTGAGTCATCAATGACCAATTCCGCGGCAGATGTCAATCCCCAAAAACAATATTTGAGGGGAATGGGCTTTGACGTTCTGTAATCATTTAAAATGACGCGTTATGCTCCCGATTCGCGAAAAAATACTGTATGAGATTCATATCCTGAATGGTTTCTACAACATGAACCCCATTAAGTACAATATGTGGTGTATTTTGTATGGATATAAACAAAATAAAGGTCCGGGACAATCTGCTGAATCGGCGCTCAAAAATTTATAATTTTGTTTTCCCAAAAGTACTTGACAAGAATAATGTTAATTGTTATCTAATTCCTTTGGTTTTCTTGTCTTTTCTATCTCCTTGATTTTATAAGGAATCACTCATCCGATCAGCTTGAATTTTTAAATCACTCGTTCAAGTGATTTCGTTGATAAGAATAGAATTTTTCAAAGTCATCAAAACAAATGACGGCCATTATGGGTCAAGATAATGAAGGGAGGTGCAAAAAGCTTACCGACTGTACCGAAAGTTATTTGGAAGAGGATAAAATAACGAAGTTTTTAAAACAAAATTAGGAGGTAATTAAATGCCAAGTTTCGTAATTGCTGAAAAATGCGATGGCTGCAAAGGCGGCGACAAGACCGCCTGCATGTACATTTGCCCCAATGACCTGATGGTTTTGGACCCCAATGCAATGAAGGCTTACAATCAGGAGCCGGATCAGTGCTGGGAATGTTTTTCATGCGTAAAGATCTGCCCGACCCAGGCGATCGAGGTGAGAGGTTATGCCGACTTTGTGCCGCTGGGAAGTAGCATTATGCCCATGCTGGGAACCGAGGATGTCATGTGGACCTGTAAGTTCAGAAACGGCACCATCAAACGCTTTAAGTTCCCCATCCGGACCACTCCGGAAGGCGCTGCCAATGCATATCCGGATCTTAAGGGAAAAGATCTTGACAACGAATTGCTGTCCACCGAAGAGGCGGACGGCAGACAGTTGCCGACACCGATCGCAACGGTTTAATACGGATACCGGTTTTCAAAGATCAATATATCGATAACATCTTATGACAACATATATTTAAGGAGGATGTAATATGGCATTACCGAATAAACCTTTGGGAGAAATCAAGGCCGTCAGGGATCCTGAAGTGGAAGAGCGTGAGGTTGACATCCTGATCGTGGGCGGCGGCATGGCTGCTTGCGGGACTGCGTTCGAGATCAAGAAATGGGCCGGCGACAAGAAGGTCCTGCTGTGTGACAAAGCTGCCATGGAGCGTAGTGGCGCTGTTGCCCAAGGTCTCTCAGCCATCAATACATATATCGGAGAAAATACACCGGATGACTATGTGCGAATGGTTCGCAACGACCTGATGGGGATTGTCCGCGAAGACCTGATCTTTGATCTGGGCTGTCACGTTGACGACTCCGTTTTCCTGTTTGAGGAATGGGGTCTTCCGATGTGGAAACTGTCCGAAGACGGAAAGAAAATGGACGGCAAAAAAGGCCAGAAAATGGGGACCTTGAAGTCCGGCGCCAAACCGGTCCGTACCGGCAAATGGCAGATCATGATTAACGGCGAATCCTACAAAAGAATCGTTGCCGAAGCTGCCAAACTGGCTTTGGGTGAAGACAACATTCTCGAGCGTTGCTTTATCGTCGAGCTTCTCCTGGATGCCAACGAAGAGAACCGGATCGCCGGAGCCGTCGGTTTTTCCGTTCGTGAGAACAAAGTGTACATCATCAAATGCAACACCATGATGGTGGCCTGTGGTGGCGCGGTCAATATCTATCAGCCCAGAAGCGTGGGTGAAGGAAAAGGCCGTGCCTGGTATCCGGTCTGGAACGCCGGTTCTACCTACACCATGTGCATGAAGGTCGGTGCCGAGCTTACCATGATGGAAAACCGTTTCACCCCGTCGCGTTACAAAGACGGTTACGGCCCGGTGGGCGCCTGGTTCCTTTTGTTCAAGGCCAAAACCGTCAACGGTCTGGGTGAAGGCTACGTGGGCAGCGAAGCAGCCCAAAAAGAACTTCAAAAGTATGCGCCATACGGCACCGCAGCCATAACGCCGACCTGTCTCCGTAACCACTTGATGCTCTTTGAGATGAAGGAAGGCCGTGGCCCGGTCATGATGGATACGGTATCAGCCCTTAAAGAAATGGGTGGAAAGTTGGACAAGAAAGAAATGAAGGCTCTGGAATCAGAAGCCTGGGAAAACTTTCTGGATATGACCTGCGGACAGGCCAACCTCTGGTGCGGCACCAACACCGAGCCTGACAAGAAAATGTCGGAGATCATGCCCACCGAGCCGTACCTGCTCGGATCGCACTCAGGATGCTGCGGGCTTTGGACCTCCGGTCCGGATTTCGATTGGGTACCCGAAGCATACAAGATCCGTTACAAAGACAAGGTCTATAACCGCATGACCACCGTAAACGGGCTGTTTACCGCCGGCGACGGTGTGGGCGGTTCCGGTCACAAATTTTCATCCGGTTCCCATGCCGAAGGACGGATTGCCGCTAAGGCCATGGCCCGGTTTGTACGTGACAATGCCGACTTCAAACCGACCCTGAGCCAGTCCAACCAAGAACTGGTGGATTTGATTTACAAGCCGGTGAGAACGTTCCTGGAGAATAAGGATTATACCACGGCCATCAATATCAACCCCAATTATCTCAAGCCCGAAGGGATGATGTATCGCTTGATGAAGGCCACCCATGAGTACGGCGCCGGTACGGCCACCTACTACATGACCAGCTCCAAGAGTCTGGAAATCGTCATGGACATGCTCCTGATGATGCGCGAAGACTGCGAAAAGCTGGCTGCCGGTGACCTCCATGAGCTGATGCGCTGCTGGGAAATCTTCCACCGCATCTGGACGGTTGAGTCTCATCTCCGTCACATACAGTTCCGGAAAGAAACCCGTTATCCGGGATTCTACTATCAGTCCGACTTTCCGGGACAGGATGACGAGAACTGGTTCTGCTTTGTCAACTCTAAGTATGATCCCAAAGCCGGAACGTGGGATACGTTCAAGAAAGAATATATCAAGATTATCCCGGATTAAGATGGATATGAAATAGCAGTAATAAATACGCCTCCAGGCACCTTACTTTTTTGGTGCCTGGAGGTTTTTATTAGTTTGTAATCGTTTTTTAAAACCCCTGAACTTCAGGATTTCTGAAACTATTGTTTACGGAGGGATAGCATGACAGAAAGCAAAGCAGCCCCTTCAAATGGGAGCATTTTGGTTGTTGGAGGAGGGATAAGCGGGTTGACGACGGCCCTCGAAGCTGCCGAAGTAGGGTACGAGGTCTTTTTGGTGGAAAAAAATCCCTACCTTGGCGGAAGAGTGGCACAGTTGAATAAATATTTCCCGAAGCTATGCCCTCCGAGCTGCGGACTGGAAATCAATTTCCGAAGAATAAAAGACAATCCGAAAATAAAGGTGTTAACACTGGCTGAGGTGGAAAAGGTCGAGGGTGCACCGGGCAGCTATGATGTCACGGTTAAAATGAACCCGAGATATGTCAACCAGAATTGCACCTGTTGCGGCGATTGTTCGGCAGCCTGTGAAACAGAGATCTCCAGCGATTTCGATTTCGGAATGAAAAAAATAAAAGGCGCTTATCTGCCCTTTGAAATGGCGTTTCCCGCCCGTTATGTGATTTCACCTCAAATTATCGGAACCGGGGATGCAGAACGCTGTAAACAAGCGTGCAAATATGATGCCGTTGATTTGGATATGGCGCCGAAATCCATGGACCTTAACGTGGGTGCCATTGTCTGGGCCACCGGCTGGGAGCCGTACGATGCCTCAAAAATCGATAATCTGGGGTTCGGTCAGTATCCGAATATTATCACCAATATGATGATGGAGAGGCTGGGTTCTCCCAACGGACCCACGAAAGGGAAAATCACGCGGCCGTCGGACGGAAAAGAACCCGAAAGTATCGCCTTTGTCCAGTGCGCCGGTTCAAGGGATGAAAACTATCTTCCCTATTGTTCCTATATTTGCTGTATGGCGTCTTTGAAACAGACCACCTATATCAGGGAACAGTATCCCAATTCGAAAGTCTATATCTTTTATATTGATGTTCGCGCGCCGGGTCAACGTTACGAGAAGTTTTACCAAAAGATTAAAGAAGACGAGAATGTCGTTTTAATCAAAGGCAAGGTCGCCGAAGTGGCCGAAGACCCGCAAACAGGAAATATCACCGTGGTGGCAGAGAATGCCGTCACCGGAGAAAAGATCAGACAGACGGTCGAAATGGTTGTTCTTGCCACAGGGATGCAGCCGACAACCGCAACAACCAAACTGCCGGCTGACCTGAAATATAATGAAGACGGCTTTATCGTCAATGATTTTGAAAAAGGCGGGATGTTTGCGGCAGGATGCGCCAACAAACCGGCGGATGTGGTTTCCTCGAACCAGAATGCGACCGGTATGGCCCTTAAAGCGATTCAAACCCTGGTGAAGCGGTAGGAGGTTATCCATGGATAAAAAATATGGTGTTTATATTTGCACAGGCTGCGGCATCGGGGATGCCCTTAATATTGAAGCGCTGTGCGGGGTCCCCGAGGAAGAAGGCCTTCCGGTAAAAACGCATCCTTTTCTGTGCGGAAAGGATGGGGTTGAACTCATCAAAAAAGATATTGCCGATAAGGGCATCAACACAATGGTGATCGCTGCCTGCTCGCGTCGCGTAAACTTCGATATTTTTAAATTTGAAGGCTGCATTGTAGACCGGGTTAATTTGAGGGAACAGGTGGTTTGGTCGCATCCCAGGTCGGAATTCCCTGCGTTGACCGAGGACCAGATCGATGACGGCATCCATTTCGACCGTCTTCAAATGCTGGCCGAAGATTATCTGAAAATGGGAATGGCCAAGGTTGAGAAGGTTAAACTGCCGGAACCTTACCAGGTGGAAACCTTGAGCAAAAAAATTCTGGTTATCGGCGGCGGTATCACCGGAATTTCGGCGGCCCTCGATGCCGCCAAAGCCGGTTATGACGTCACCATCGTCGAGAAAGAAGCCTCCCTTGGGGGATATGCGGCCAAAATCCGCAAACAGTTGCCGGATCAAGATCCCTATGAAACGCTTGTTCAACCGTCGGTGGAAAGCAAAATCAGGGAACTTGAGAGCTATGACAATATTACCGTTCGAACGAACACCCTGGTGGCCCGTTTGGCCGGTGAACCCGGCAATTTTACCGTAACGCTGAAAAAACCCGGTGAAAAGATCGAGTTCGATGTTCCGTTTCCGCTGCCTGAAGAGATGAAGTTTGATGAAAACGGAAAAGAGCTTGATGTTGAAGCCCAGCATAAGCGGTATCTGGAATATAACGAGGGCAGGGTCGATATCTTGACGTTCGATTCCAGCGGTGAAAAATTCGGCGCCGTGGTCCTTGCCGCGGGTTGGCGGCCGTATAAACCCGAGGGCGATGAATTTTCTCACTTAGGATACGGCGAACTTCCGAATGTCGTTACCAATCACCAGTTTGAAGAAATGGCGGCCAAGGGAAAAATTACCACCGCAGACGGCAGGGAAGCCAAATCCGTTGTTTTTGTCCAGTCTCCGGGGAAAGGGGAAGACGATGCCGATTTCAATTATTGCGGTTCGGTGACCAGCATGGTGGCACTCAAGCAGGCCAAATATGTACGGGAAGATTATACCGACGGCAAGGCGTATATCTTCTACCAGCACATGCGGACTCCCGGTCTTTTGGAAAATTTTTACAAAAGTATCCAGCAGGATGAGGGGATATTTTTGACCAAAGGCGAGGTGATCAACGTCTCCAAAAACGGTGACGGCATGATTGTTGAAGCCGACAATACCCTGCTGGGAGAAAAGCTGAAGGTCAAGGCCGATATGGTGGTGCTCGCTACCGGTATGGTGCCGCTTACCGTGGATGGTCCGGTGGTCAATATGGCGTATCGTCAGGGACCGGCGTTTCGCGACATCGGTCTTTTTGAAGGATATTGTGACTCAAATTTTATCTGTTTTCCCTATGAAACCCAGCGAACCGGTATTTATGCGGCCGGCGCTATTCGGCGCAGCATGACCATGGAAGAATCGATTGAAGATGCAACCGGAGCGACGCTCAAAGCGATTCAATGCATCGAATCGGTTAATCGGGGAGTTTCCGTTCATCCGCGGTCCGGTGATATGACGTTTCCGGATTTCTTTTTCCAAAGATGTACCCAATGCAAGCGGTGTACGGAAGAATGCCCGTTTGGCGCCCTGGATGATGATGAAAAAGGAACGCCCAAGCCCAACCCGGCCCGGTGCCGGCGCTGCGGAACCTGCATGGGCGCCTGTCCTGAACGGATCATCGGATTTGCCGATTACAATATCGACAGTGTCGGTTCCATGGTCAAATCCATCGGCGTACCTTCCGAAGATGATTACGAAGAGCCCCCTTTCAGGATCGTCGGGTTTGTATGTGAAAACGATGCCTATCCGGCGCTTGATATTGCCGGCTTGAACCGGTTGACCTATTCAGCCGATGTCCGGTTCATTCCGGTTCGATGCCTGGGTTCCATGAACGTGATCTGGATTAAAGACGCCCTTGCTCAGGGCATGGACGGCGCGTTTCTTTTGGGGTGCAAGCATGGGGATGACTACCAGTGCCACTTTGTTAAAGGAAGTGAGCTTGCGGACATCAGAATGAAGAAAATCGGTGATGCCCTCTCAAGCCTGGCCCTGGAGGATGAACGCGTAACCCAGTTCGAAGTCGCTATTGATGACTATGACAAGCTTCCGAAAATGATCAACGAGTTTGTGGAAACCGTGGAAGAACTCGGCCCGAACCCGTTTAAAGGATTTTAAGGATTGATGATTTGCGATTGATGATTGTATATTGATGCCGATGAATATCAATCCATCGTCAATCGACAATATTCAATATTACAGGAGGTATTCATATGACAGACAAATACCTGGTGGAGCCTGATGTCAACTTTATAAAAGAGATTATCGGGCTTGGGGGCGACACCTTGAAAAAGTGCTTTCAATGTGCAACCTGCTCGGTGGCCTGCCCCATTTCACCGGACACAAAGCCTTTTCCCCGGAAGGAAATGGTCGCCGCATCATGGGGGTTGAAAGATAAATTGGTGAGCAATCCTGACATCTGGCTGTGCCACCATTGCGGTGACTGTACGACAAGGTGCCCTCGGGGCGCGAAGCCGGGGGATGTTTTGGGAGCTGTTCGTTCTTATGCCATTACAGAGTATGCCGTCCCCAAAGCCTTGGGGAAGGCTGTCAAGGATCCGAAAAAACTGCCCTTTCTGTTGGCCGTACCGGTCGTTATTTTTCTGGCGGTGGGTCTGATCCTTAAGCTCTTCGGTGTCAATTGGCTCAATTTTTCACCACACGGCGGGGAAATCTGGCAGGACCATTTTATTTCCAATTACCTGGTGGATTCCATAATGGTTCCCACATTTTTTGGGGCTATTGCCGTTTTTGCCCTGGGCCTCAAACGGTTTTTGGCGGATATACATGCCAATGCCCTTGCCGAAGGAAAAACCGAAAAAGAGAAGATCGATCCAGCCGGATTTATAAAGGCCCTGTTGCGTGTCGTTCCGACAATTCTCAAACATCAAAAGTTTAATGAATGTTCTGAAAACAGCGAACGAACCACTCCCCACATGATGGTGCTATTAAGCTTTATCGGTCTTTTTGTTGTCACCACCTGTTTTTTTCTGGCGGAGTGGGTCTTTCTCATTGACGGACCGTATTCCCAGCTCAATCCTATAAAATGGCTTGCCAATGTCAGCGGCATCGCTCTGATCATCGGCGGCTTTTTGTTGATAAAAAACCGTGCTGCGAAGAAAGATCAGGTTTCTACTTACTGGGACTGGACGCTGGTCTGGTTGGTGCTTCTTCTGGGATTGACCGGCTTGCTGACTGAAACAGCCAGACTGGGGGGGATTGCCTGGCTGTCATATTTTTTGTATGCGATTCACCTTGTGCTGGTATGGTCTCTATTTGCCTACACCCCTTTTTCAAAGCTGGCCCATCTCGTCTATCGAACCGTGGCCCTAACCTATAATGAGTACTCGGGCAGGCAGTAGATTTCGGACTTTATATTGACTAAAAAAGGGGAGACCAATTGGTCTCCCCTTTTTTTTAGTTAAGCAACTATAGACGATCGCCAAACGGCGTATCGCCTCATCGTTTTTCTATTTTTTGCTATCGCCGGTAGCTGCCCCGTGCATCTTGATTTCGACTTTTTCAGTCAGTCCTTCATAGTACTTTCTGAGAATTTCAACTACCTCATCGCGACCGAAATGATCCGGGAGCTCGCCGCCTTCTGACAGGAGTTTTCGGAGCATGGTTCCGGAAAGCAGCACCCGGTCCGCCTTGTCATGGGGGCAGGTTCTCAAGGATGCCATGCCGTCGCATTTGTAGCAGTAGAATGTCCAGTCGATCTTCAAAGGCATGCAGAGCAGCGCCTTGCCGGGTTCTTGGGGGTGGGGAATTTTGTCGAAAATAGTCTGCGCTTCGAACATGCCGTAGAAATCGCCCACGCCGGCATGGTCGCGGCCGATGATCATTCTGGAGCATCCGTAATTCTGACGGAAAGTGGCATGCAAAAGGCCCTCTCTGGGACCGGCATAGCGCATATCCAGAGGATAGCCGCCTTGGACCACATTTTTCTCCACAAAATAGTTCTTGACGAGGGAGTCGATGCATTTGACGCGGACATCGGCAGGAATGTCGCCGGGTTTCAGATTCCCTACCAAAGAGTGAATATAGACGCCGTCGCACACTTCTACGGCAATTTTGCAAAGATATTCGTGGGACCTGTGCATGGGATTTCTGAGTTGCAGCGCGGCGATTTCGCTCCACCCTTTTTCTTCAAAAATCTTTCGGGATTCTTCAGGCCTCATATAAACACCGGCATATTTGGTGGGAAATTCGCCTTCGCTCAGCACTTTGACCGGCCCGGCAAAGTTGACACCTTTTTGATTCATTACCATCTGTACACCGGGGTGATCGTCCTTGGCGATTTTCCAAAATTCTTCAGGGGTCGGGGTCCCTTCACCCATATAGACTTTTTCACATTCAAACTTTTTGTCGGCTTCTGTCAATTCATATTTTTCCGTGACTTTCATGGTTCCCATGATCTCGCCGCTGTCCGGATCACAGAGGGCGATTTCATCGCCGCTGTTGATGCCGTCGGCATCGGCTTTGTCCACGGAAAGGGTTACCGGGATGGGCCAGAACGTTCCGTCGGCCAGCAAGAAATTTTCACAAACACCTTTCCAGTCCGCTTTTGTCATGAAGCCTGTCAGGGGGCTGAATCCGCCGATACCCATCATGATCAAATCGCCAACTTCTCGATGGGACATCGTAATCTTTTTCAGGCCCTGGGCCTTTTTCTTTTCTGCCTCAAGCTCGGCGCCTTCGAGCAGGCAGCAGGTCAAACCTTTGCCGCCATGGGGTGGAATTAGTTTTGACATTGCTTAGGGTCTCCTTTCGACTTTTTGTATTATAATAAATGGCTTTTAAACACCATCTCGATTTTCACAAAGGCGAATTATTAGTAGGGATAAAGGTGTTTGTCAAGGAGAATCAATGAGGCCTTTGAAAAACGCTTCCTTTTGCCCGATCCGCCGGAGGCGGACAAGTCTCAGCGCCCCGTGAAATGCGAAGCCTATTTCTCTGGGGTCAGACTCAAATTCTAATCCTCGAAATACCAACTGTATTTCTGCGGTTGAAATTTTCCTCTTCTCCCGCTCAAAGTCCGGGATCTTCGACTTGACATTGGACAAAATTAAACATTTTTCAAAGACCTCATTTTTGTACAAAAGATCTCAAAGAACGCCGATAATGGTGACTTCTATGGTTCGTGTCCTTGGGCGATTGTCGTGATTGACGGCAACTACCTGCTGCCAGGTTCCCAGTTCGAGCCTTCCGTTTCGAACCGGCAAGGCAATGGACGGACCGAGCAGTGCGGCCTGGACATGGCTGTGTCCGTTGCCGTCGTGCCAGGCTTTTTCATGGGCATATTCCAGACCCGGCGGCGCCAGGATGGTGATGGCTCTTTTCAGGTCCTCGATCACACCGGGTTCGAATTCAATGGTGGTGATCGATCCGGTGGATCCCACGACTGTCGCCGACAGATTCCCGGTTTGGATCTTCGACTCGCTGATCAGGTTTTTAAGCGCCGGCGTAATATCGCACATATCCGGCCCGATTTTTAATTTGGCCTCAATGGGTGCACAAAATATAGATACGGGTTTCATTGTCGTCCTCCGATTGGAAGTTTAAAATGCCTAAAATGATCTAAGAAAAATATCCTAATATAGCACACCACAACGGCTCCGGATTTTAATATCAAAAAAGCCCCATTTCCCAGTTCCACAACCCGGGTCTTTTTTTAAGTGTTACATCTTTTGGAATCGGTTCTAAAAGATGCACAAACAGACGGTAACCTGCCATTTCGAGAGTTTTTCTTTGGGATTTTAAATCGAGCCGCCAGTTGGGGTACACCCAATAATCGGATTCGATTTTTGTTGCCCAGGCTGCTTCGCCTTTGGGACTCGTAAAAAGCGTTTCAGTTTCCAATTGGTCGGACAGCGCGCGAGAAACACATAGGGGCCAGTTGCCGTAAAGAACGATTCCCAGAGGCAAAGGGCTTTGTCTGGGAAGCATTAGATAATCTTTTTGCCCGAGTTCGGGAGTGACGATAACCCCTTTGAAACCCATAGATTCCAGAATCCTGATGGCCGAAGCATTGGCGATATTGCAAAAAGGACCGGCCCACAGGGAAATTTTTTTTACATCGTTAAACAGTGCACGCTGCCACGGCGCATTCAGCACGAAGTGTCCGGCGCCGGTATTTTGTACTGAATCGATGAGGGCTTTAAGTTCTTTTTCGTTATCCGGCCAGATCACCGGGGGCAGCCACCACCATATCCGGGACCGGAGTTTTTTGGGAAGCTGCGCTGCGGATTGTTTTGAAAGCCAAAGTCCTGTTGTATCGTGAGGTTTGATTTTACCGGGTTGACGAAAAACGATAAGGTTGGTAATTTTCTCTTTTTTATTTTCAAATCTTTCGGAATGTTTCTCGACGAAAACCGACCGGGTGGATGTCAATACCGGTGTTTGGATCAAGTTCTTTTCGAGTTCGGATATCCTGTCCATAAGATCCTTTTCCCGGCGGTCGATCAAAAACACCGGAATATTTTTAGCGCCGTTTTTTTTCAGAAGGGGCTTTAGAGTAAGTCGCCCGCTTTTTGGAACATACTTGCCCACCCTGACGGTTTTGTGCCATTTTTGGTCCTCATATCCTATGCGAAGGAGATCGCCCGGCAGCAGCATTTCTTTTGGATTTAAAAACGGTTGTTGAGCGCTTCCTTTTACGGTCCCCACGAAAAGTCCGGATCCGGTTCGATCATCAAGATGGATCGGATTTTGAGGTCTTTGAGGCAAGAAATGATAATGGGTTCCAGGCCTTCCCAAAGTATAGGATAGCAGATAAAGCGCCTCTTTTTTTGCTTTGGGATCGGTTCCGTGGTCTCTTATCATCTGGTAGGCCTTGATCGTATAAAAAACAGTGTGTGGGCCTTTTTTACGGCCTTCGATCTTCCAGGCGCGGATTTGCGGAATCGTCAGAAGGACTTTGACGAGCACATCCAGACTGAGATCCCGGCAGGAAAAGGATCTTTCATTTTGTTTTTTTTGCCGGTATACTCGGCGACAGGGCTGGACGCATCGTCCCCGAAGCCCGCTTTTTCCACCGAGATAACTGCTCCAGTAGCATCTTCCGGAAACACCATAGCACAGCGCGCCGTGTATGAATACTTCCAGATCCAGCCCCCTGGGACAGGCTGTGGCCATGGTTTTGATTTCATCGATATTCAGTTCCCTGGGAAGCACGATCCGGTGAACGCCGAAGCTTTTTTGAACCTGTTGAAGGGCCGCTGAAAAACTGACATTGGACAAGGTCGAAAGATGAATTTCGCCTTTAAAACCGGCTTGGCCGGCGAGGTCGACAAAAGCCAGGTCCTGAATGATAATGCCGTCCGGTTTCACGTGGCTGCCCAGTTGTTGGAGCAGTCTTTGTGCCGTGTGCAGTTCTTCCGGCTTCAACAGCGCGTTCAACGCCACATGAACTCTGACCCCTTTGTCATGGGCCAGCAGTGTCAGAGGGATAAGCTCCTCTATGGTAAAATTTTCGGCGGCCATGCGTGCCGAAAATTGGCGTAGCCCGCAGTATATTTCATCGGCACCTGCGGCAAGGGCGGCCAAAAAGGCGGCCTTGTTGCCTGCGGGCGCCAGGATCAAAGGGCGGAGAGGTATCGGTGTTTCATCGTTTTTCATTGGGCTGCAGACTTTCAGGTTCAGGATTCAGGGTTTGACAGCAACAATAACCATTTCAAGGGGCATTATCAAGTGAAAGGGCGAATAAATGCTCTTGCTCCGACGATATCCTGTGTTATATTCAAGATTAAAAGAAACGTAATGGTTTCGTAAGATGAATTCGAAATTTTACGGATCCATCAAACTGTAAATTCAAGAAGCCCGAAAGGATACATTATGAAACTTGCAGTGAGCGGCAAAGGGGGCGTTGGGAAAACAACCTTTTCGGCACTTTTGATACGGACGTTGAATGCTCAGGGAAAACATGTGCTGGCTATTGATGCGGATCCGGACGCCAACCTTGCGGCGGCATTGGGCATACCGGATGCGGACAGCATTACGCCCATTTCGGAGATGAAAGAACTCATATTCGAGAGGACCGAAGCGAGGCCGGGCAGCATCGGCGGTTTTTTTAAACTCAACCCCAAAGTGGATGACCTTCCCGAAGCGCTGTCGGCAAAGATGGACGGCATCAAACTGATGCGTCTTGGGGGCGTTCAAAAAGGGGGCGGCGGCTGCATCTGCCCGGAGAGTACCCTGTTGCGGGCGTTGATCACCCATATTGTCCTGGCGCGTGATGAAGTGGTGGTGATGGACATGGAGGCCGGAATCGAACATTTGGGAAGAGCCACCGCTTCGGCGGTGGATCGCTTGATCGTGGTGGTGGAACCCGGCCGGAGAAGCATGGATACCGCCGGCCATATTCGAAAGCTTGCTTTGGAAATCGGACTTAAAAACATCGTCCTCGTGGGCAATAAAATCCGCAACCCGAAAGACGAGCTGTTTTTAAGGGAGCATTTGCGCGATTTCGAGTTTCTCGGATTTATTCCTTATGACGAAGCCTTGATAGAAGCAGACCTGAACGGCATTTCACCCTTTGATGTAAATTCGGTTGCAAAAGAGAATGTTAATGCGATGATTGTCAGAATTTAATGAGCGGTTCAACACGACACTTTTATAAGACAAAAAAAAGAAAAGGCGGATACAGCCGGCGGCGCCGGCCTCCCAAAATCAGGCCCGGGGCCGACGCAGGGCTCAAGCGGATTTTTGCCGGCATCGGCGTCCCTGATGAGACACCTTTCAAACCCGACCCCTATCAGATCCAGGCATTGTCGGCGGTTAAACGCTCGGACTGCCTGGTGACGGCACCGACCGGATCCGGCAAAACATGGATTGCCGAGCAAGCTATCGCCAGGATTCTAAAAAAGGGGGGCAAATCGTGGTATGCCTCCCCCCTAAAAGCGCTGAGCAATACAAAATACAGTGAATTTTCACAAATATTCGGGCCGGAAAACGTCGGCATTTTAACCGGTGACCGAAAAGAAAACCTGGATGCGCCCGTTATTGTGGGAACCACCGAAATCCTTCGGAATCAACTATACGACGCCATGTATCAAGGTGTGATGCTCCTTACCGATATTGTTGTTCTGGACGAAGCGCATTTTTTGGGAGATGAAGACCGGGGGGTCGTGTGGGAAGAGATCATGATATATCTTCCCCCCAGGATACCCCTTCTTTTGCTCTCGGCCACCATCGGGAATGCAAAGGACATTGCCCATTGGCTTTCGACCATTCGCTTGAAGGAGTGCATTGTTGTCGAAGAAACCAAAAGACCCGTGCCGTTGCACGCCCTTTTTTTTCACCCTTCGGGAACCCTGCTTCCGCTGCTTTCCCGGGGAAGCCCGAAAAAGAGCAGATTATCCAAAAAAGTGGCTTCTTATGTGACCGCAAGCCGTCCGCTGTTTCTTTCGCCGCCCCATAAGCTGCCGCCTTTCGGGGATATTTTGCGCGTCCTCAATAAATATCGGCTTCTCCCGGCGATATTTTTTCTCAAATCCAGAGCCGATTGTGACAATGCCCTCGATCTCTGCGATCAGACTTTGGGAAACAATTTGACGAGAAAGGACCGGCGAAGCCGAAGAATCGAAGAACTTGTGGCGCATAATTCCCACATTGCCGGGCACCGGCAAATGTGGCACCTCGAACAATTGGCTGTGGGCGCCCATCACAGCGGCCAGCTCCCGGCATGGAAGCTGGTGCTGGAAACCTTGATGACGGAAGGGCTTCTAGATGCGGTTTTCGCCACGTCAACCGTTGCCGCCGGTGTGAATTTTCCGGCCAGAACCATCGTCTTATTGAACTCCGACCGGTTCAACGGCAGGGAGTTTATGCCGCTTTCTCCGACGGAGTTTCATCAAATGACCGGACGGGCCGGACGAAGGGGAATGGACCATATTGGATTTGCGGTGGCGATTCCCGGCAAATTCATGGACATTCGGCTGACGGCAAAACTGATGTCTTCGCCGCCGTCGGATGTGTCCAGCCAGATCAAAATAAACTTTTCCATGGTGCTCAATCTCCTTTTGTCCCATTCGCCGGACCAGATCGAAGACCTGCTTCAAAAATCCTTTGCAGCCCATCAGATGTTTCAGGCAAAAAACAAACAGCGGCGCCAACAATCCGCGGAAAATGATCCCAAACAGCTCTGGCAGGCTTTTGTGCGTCATCTCGATTTTTTAAAGGAAACCGATTATGCGGAAAAGAGCGGCCGGCTTACCGTCGACGGCGTTTGGGCCTCTCAACTTCGAGTGGATCATCCGTTGATGATTGCCGAAGGCTTCCGGAGAGGGGTTTTGCCGAAAAATGATCCGATGCTCCTCGCCGCCATAATGACGATGTTTGTCAATGAACGCGAGTCCGATGAGAAACTCGACGAGGCATTTACACCCAAAGCGCTGATCGGCAGCTTTTTCAAGGTGAAAAAAGGACTGGCATCATTTTCAGCCCGGATGACCAAAAAAGGTTTTGAAACCCGGCCACTGGTGCTGTCGCCGGCGGCGATGATCTACGCCTGGGCGTCCGGGTTGCCTTGGGAAAAGGTGCTGAACATCGGAAAAATGGAAGAGGGAGACCTGTGTATGCTGATTCTCAGGACGGCGGACAACCTGAGACATGTCAGAACCCTTAAAGATGTCTTCCCCGAGGCCGCCTCGGCTGCGGGTGAGGCAATAGAGCTTATCATGAGATATCCCGTGGTGATGGATTATGACATTTGATGAATTCGACAAAAACAAAAACGCAACGTTTTAATTGACGAATACGGGTTTCGGGTGTTTTTATATTAAAAATCAACTGCTTTCATTTCATCCGGTATTAAGAAAAATGCCATATTGACAATACGACGGGCATCGGATACCATATTTTATATGATTGCCGCAACATGGCAGATGCCGGATATCTGACCGCGTACCCGTTGTGATGCTTCATGCGAAGCCATACAACCGTTATTTTTTTAGTTGTTTCAATCTCAAAAAGCGAATTTGATTCACTTCGCTCTCATCACTATCATTTCACTTAATTCGATATCGGATGCTTTGAAAAATTGCCGCTACGGCAGCGGGACATTACGGTTTAAATTCCGAAATGGTGGTTGCAGCGTCTGGTCGGAGAGAACAGGTGGATATTCAGATCCGGGAAAAAGGCAACTGATGCCGATGACTTATGTGTCGATAAGGAGGCAGCATGAAGGCATATCATATCTTTCGCGGTGCGATGGGCTTGCTGATCCTCTTTTTCCTGGCCCAACCGTTCAGCTTATCGGCCCGGGCAGCGGAGAAGGGGTACTCGCAGGAGCAGTTGAGTCAGATGCTGGCACCGATTGCCCTCTATCCCGACGACCTGCTTTCCCAGGTGCTGATGGCATCGACCTACCCGCTGGAGGTCGTGGAGGCCGATCGCTGGGTCAGGAAAAATCCGCTGCTGACCGGCGCCAGTCTCGACGAAGCGCTCAAGGACAAGGACTGGGACGCCAGCATCAAAGCCCTTTGCCATGTTCCCGCGGTGCTGGCCCTGATGAGTGAGCGGCTGGAAGAGACCACCGACCTGGGCAACGCCTTTCTGAAACAGGAATCGGAGGTGATGCGCGTCATCCAGGATCTGCGCCACAGCGCTTACGAGGAGGGGAATCTCAGCTCCAATGACAAGCAAAAGGTTATTTATAAGTCCAACGGCACTATCGTCATCGAGCCGGCCGATCCGCAGATCGTCTACGTGCCCTACTACAGCACCCGCTACGTTTACGGCCCCTGGCTGTATCCGGCTTATCCGCCCTGGTACTGGGGGCCTCCCGGAGTGATTGTGGGAACCGGCGTCTATTTTTGGCCTGACGTCTACGTCGGTTTCAGTTTCGGCTTCGGATACTGGTGTCACTTTGACTGGCCGAGGCGGACCATCATCATTAACGTCCACCGCCGGCCCGGATTCTTCCGGCATGACTATGATTGGGCGTCTCACCGGGGACCGTGGCGCCATGAACCCCGTCACCGTCGGGGTGTCGTGTATCGCGACCGGATTACCGCCGAGAAGTTCGGGCAGTATCCCAAAAGCGGCCAGGTTTTCTACCGCGGGCGATGGCGTTTTCCCGAGCAGCGGATGGAAAACCGGCTGAACCGGGAGCGACGCGGCGGCAGTTCCGTCCGGGGGCGGGCAACGGCCCGTCCTGCCCCGGTTGCCAAACCGGCGGCTCGCAAACGAACATCGACAGGGACGCGGCGCGTCACCTCGGTTCCGGAACGGCGCGTCACCTCGACTCCGGAGCGGCGCCAAGAAGAAGCGTGGCGAAGAGAGCGGGTCGAAAGGCGGGAGCACACCACGGTCTTCGGCGGTATCATGGACGGCCGGGAGGAAGGAAGATCGAGTATCCGCGGCGGCGCCAGCCGTGGCGCCATGTACCGGCGCGGACGGGAAGAGCGGCGTGGCATCCCATCTACTTCTCAGCAACATCGGAGGCAGGGCGGCGGAGGTCGCGCTACTCCATCCACTTCTCAGCAGCATGAAGGACGGGGCGGCGGAGGGCGCGGTGTTCACCGGTAATCTAAAGTGATTCTGACATGAGCTGAAAAACGAAAGTTCAAAGGGATCAACCGAAGGAGGCGTTCATGTTCGATATTCGTAACATGTTGCTTTGGATTGGGATACTGACCGTGCTGACGGCTTTACCTGCATTACCGGCACCGGCCCGGGAGACGGCCCGTGCACCAGCGCAGACCGTTTTCGTTTCTCCGGAGAAAGCGGTGCAGTCCCTGGTGACGGATGTGCGCGAAGACAACGACAGCGGACTCGCCGCCATATTCGGAACGGGATCGGAAGACCTCATCTCCTCCGGCGACCGGGTTGCCGATCGCAACGACCGCCAGCATTTTCTCAAGGCTTATGCCGAGAAAAATTATTTGGAACGGCACGATGACAACCAGGTGGTGCTGCATATCGGCAAGTCGGATTATGCCTTTCCCATCCCCATCGTACGCCGGGAGAAAGGCTGGGCTTTCGACACACCGGCCGGCAGGGAGGAGATCCTCAACCGGCGTATCGGCCGTAACGAACTGCGTACCATCGAAGTGCTGCGCGAATATGGTGACGCCCAGCGCGATTATGCCGATCGTCTGCAACAAAAAGGGAAGACCGCCCATTTCGCGCGGCGGCTGATCAGTACCGAAGGGTCCCATGACGGTCTTTACTGGGCGGCCGGAAAAGGTGAGAACGAGAGTCCCTTCGGTCCGTTGATCGCCCGGGCCGGCGAAGCCGGCTATTCGGGCAAGCTTATGGGCAAGGGGGCCGAACCCTTCAACGGCTATTACTTCAAGATTCTTACCGCCCAGGGGCCGCACGCCGTCGGCGGTGCCTTTAATTATCTGGTCAACGGAAAACTGATTTTAGGTTTCGGATTGCTGGCCTATCCGGCGCGGTATGGTTCTACGGGCGTCAAGACCTTTATCGTCAACCAGGAAGGGGTGGTTTATGAAAAGGATCTGGGTGAGAAAACCGGCGAGGCAGCGGCCATGACCACCTATAACCCCGATGACACGTGGAAGCAATCCAAGGACCCGCCAGAATAACCGGAATCGACTGCAGTGGCGGTGCCGGCAAAACAAAAAAAGGTTATATAAAATCCATGACCCAAATACAAAACGACGAAAAATTGATGGCGAAGGGATATCGAAAAGCCATGGATCTGCTGGGAGAATGTAGCCGTCCCGAGGGTTTTCTGGCCAGCCCGACGGACGATCAGAACTACCGGCGCATTTGGGGGAGAGACAGTGTCATCATCGGCCTGGCCGCCCTTTTGACCGACGATAATGAACTCCATGACACCTTCAAACGAAGCCTCGAAACGTTGGCCCGCCACCAGGGACCACACGGTGAGATACCCAGCAACGTAGATCCAAAAAGCGAACGGGTGAGCTACGGCGGCATGACCGGGCGGGTGGATGCGGACCTTTGGTTCATCATCGGCTGCGGAGAATACTGGAAAGCGACCGGTGACCTGGATTTTCTCGGTAAGATGCTGCCGGTCATCGAAAAGGTTCGGTTTCTGCTGGGCGCCTGGCAGTTCAACAACCGGGGCCTGCTTTATGTTCCGGCCACCGGAGACTGGGCCGACGAGTACCTGCACAACGGCTATGTCCTTTACGATCAGCTTCTCTACCTACAGGCGCTTCGCACCATAGGAGAGGTCCGGACCCAGTGCCACGATAGCCATGACCATCGGCTCGACGAACAAAAAAGCCGGCTTAAACACCTGATCCGGGACAATTACTGGTTCGCCGATGATGCCGATGTACCGGACGATGTCTACCACGACGTCATCTACCAGAAGGGGAAAAAGATTGCCGCCGGCAATAAGAACCGCTACTGGATGTCTTTTTTCTCTCCCCACGGCTATGGGTACCGGTTTGACGCCCTGGCCAACATTTTTGCCTCTCTTTTCGGCGTGGCGGACGAACGGCGCCGGCGGCTTGTGGACAGGTATATCGAACAGGAACTGGCGGACGAAGAGCTCAAGCTGGTGCCGGCCTTCCATCCGGTGATCACTCCTGTGGACAAGGATTGGGAAGAGCTTCATATCATTTTTTCCTACCATTTCAAAAACAGGCCCTATGAATATCACAACGGCGGCCTCTGGCCCATGATCACCGGCTTCTATGTGGCCGACCTGAGCCGGCGGGGTCTGATGGATGCGGCCCGGGAATACCTGATCGGGATCCATCGGGCCAACCGCATGGAAATGGAAGGAGAGGCCTGGGGTTTTCCCGAGTATGTCCATGGCAAAGAGTACACTCCGGGCGGCACCCGTCATCAGGGCTGGAGCGCGGCTGGCGCTATCGTCGGCCATTATGCCCTAAAAGGAAAGGAGATGTTTCGTATCCATGGATGATCCAATTGAAATTCTTTTGTGCAGCGACCTGGACCGTACCATTCTTCCCAACGGCGAGGCGCCCGAATCGCCCGGAGCCCGGGAGGTGCTGCGGCGGATTGCCCGGCGCGCGGAGATTCGGCTGGCTTATGTCAGCGGTCGAAACCGCAAGCTCATCGAGGAGGCTATCGAAAACTATCGTCTGCCCCTTCCCGACTTTGCCATCGGCGATGTGGGCACGACGATTTACGACCTGGATAAAGGGCACTGGAACGAGTGGGCGGCCTGGAACGAAGAGATTTCCAAAGACTGGCCCGAAGGAGGGCGTGATGAACTGGCCGGAAAACTGTCGGACATGACCCGTCTGCAGCTGCAGGAACCCGAGAAGCAGAACCGTTTCAAGTTGAGCTATTATACCGACGCCGACGCCGACCAGCAGCGGCTCGTTCAGGAGATCCGCCAGCGGCTCGAAGGTCGCGGCGTCCGGCCCAGCGTCATCTGGAGCGTGGACGAACAGCGTGATGTCGGGCTGATCGACATTTTGCCGAAGCGGGCCAACAAGGTTCACGCGGTCAGATTTCTGGCCCAAAGAAAGGGCGTTTCAAAAAAGCGTGTGGTCTACGCCGGGGACAGCGGAAACGACCTGGCGGTGATGGTCAGCGACATTCACTCGATTCTGGTTCGAAACGCCGCCGAAAAGGTCCGGCGCGAAGCGCGCGAATCGGTTGAAAAAAGCGGTCTCGAGGAAACCTTATACGAGGCAAAGGGAGGCTTTTTGGGGATGAACGGCAACTACACCGCCGGGGTCCTCGAGGGGCTGGCACACTTTCTGCCCGTTACCCGTGAATGGATCGAAAAAGCACTTGTCGAGTCCGATACCGGCACTTCCCCTATTTCCCAGTGAATTCCCATACCCGGTTCTGCGGATATCGTCTATTTCACCCCATCTGAAAAAAATACCTTCTTGACAGCATAAACCGGTATCGGGTAGTGTTTTAAGTATCACTTATTAACTCATCACTTGCCGCAGTATGTTAGTTGCTTGATATCCTTTCCCGTTGCATGACGGGTGTTTCATGCTACGGTGCTCAACTTTAAATTTTTTCTTATCCAAATTTCAAGAAAAGGATCCTTACCAACTATCCAATCCGTTTGGACGGGTAACGTTCCATTTAGTACCCGTTAAAATCTGCGGCCAAAACCTTAAGATGCTAAAGATTCACGATTTCGTTTTTAAACATATTTTTAGGCATGATCATCGATCAGAGCCGATTCGGTCCTTCAAAATGAGTATGATTTTGTGAATGGAAAGGATGGAAAAATGAGACGGATATGGTTGGGAAGCATCTTTTCAGTTGTTTTATCAATTCTTTTTCTCGCATTTTTCTCCGGCAAAGCAAATGCGATTCCGGCATTTGCCAGAAAATATAAGACATCCTGCGTGCTATGCCATGCCCCGTTTCCCAGGCTGACCGCAATGGGCGAGGCCTTCAGATTGAACGGGTACAAATTGCCTCAGGCCGACGAGATTTATGTGAAAGAGCAGCCGGTTTCCATGGGCGCCGAAGCTTACAAGAAAGTATTTCCCGAAGCGATCTGGCCGTCCACGATTCCCGGCTTGCCCCCCCTTGCCGTTCGTATTATCGGGGATGCGAATTATCATCCTTTCGGCCACCAAACAGACCGCAGCGAATTCAATTTCCCCCAAGAGTTTACAATCCTTAGCGCGGGTTCATTCGGTGAAAACTTTGCTTTTTTTGCCGATGTCGGGTTTGAGAAAGAAGATGACAGTTACTCGACAAATCCCAAAGCCTGGCTGATGTGGCAGAATCTTTTTTCAGGGCTGGTGGGCGAACATCATTTCAACCTCAAGGCAGGCAATGTGGGCCGGCACACCATTGCTTTGCCGGATACGAGAAATGAAAACAGTTTTACCATAGAAGACTATCTTTATGTCACCGAGCTTGATTTTGATAACGAACCCGGCTTTCAGGTGGACGGGTACGGCCGGCATTGGCGATACGGCGTCGGCGTTGTGGAAACAGACACGGACAACAGCGACAAGGATTTTTACGGGACCGTTGCCTGGAAATTCGGAGGGCTTGGATATGACGGCTCCGGGGGAAAATCCGAGGCAGGCGGTGTCGGCACCACCCCGTCGGGTTACTGGCGGGATGATTCGGTGCTTTTCGGCGGTTTCATTTACAGGAGCCGGGTCGGTATAAACGCCGATCCCTATGATCGGATCGGTGGAGATGCCCGGATCAATTATAAGGACGTTTCCCTGGCTGCCGGATACATCCACGGCAGCAATGACCAGACCAAAGAGAATAAAAATATCTGGTTTGGCGAAACATATTATTTTGTTTTTCCATGGATGGTGCCTTACCTTAGGTATGAGAACCTTTCCGTAACAAATGTCGGAAACAAGGATCAAGCAAGATTTGTCGTGGGTTCGGCGATGCTTTTGCGGGCCAATATCAGGGCCAATGTGGAAGCAAGGATTTACACGAAAAATGAACCGCGAGAAGCCGCCGGCGGCGAAAAAAAGGATGACGATCAGATCGCCTTCCGATTGGATTGGGCGTTTTAAAAAAGGAGGATACCAGATGATGGAATCAATAAAAAAATATTTTTCTTTCGGATTATTTTGGGGCGTGGTTTTTCTTATTTTCTTGCTCGCTTTTGCGGTTCGGATACCACAGGCCAAAGCAGGGGGACAGGGGGGAATCATCAAGGGAACAGTGGATTCCCCCTATGTCAGCCGGTTTCCGGCGCTGGTTTACATCGACCATGTGGACGGATCGTTTCCGTTGTCCAAAAAGAATCCCCACATGAGCCAGAAAGGCATGGTTTTCAGGCCTCACATCCTGCCGATTCTAAAGGGCGCCACGGTTGATTTTACCAATGACGATACCGTGGCCCACAATGTGTTTTCGCCCCCGGGGTCGGCCACGCCATTTAACCTCGGAATATACGGCACGGGCGTCAAAAAGACCGAAACCTTCAATCATTTGGGAGAGGTGCCGCTTCTTTGCAGTGTCCATCCGGAAATGAGCGCCTTTGTGATCGTTTTACAAAATCCCTATTATGCGCTGACCGACAATGATGGAAACTTTGAAATAAAGAATGTGCCGCCCGGAAAATATCAATTGAAAACCTGGGATGAAAAACTAAAGGCGTCTTCACAGCCAGTGACGGTGGCGCCAGGAAAAACAACAACCGTGGAATTCAAAGGAATGACCAAAAGATAGATCCCGGAGAATTAATTGGAGGTTTTTATGATCAAAAATAAGCGATCGGGGTTGTTGTTTGTCATTATTCTGATCGGTCTGTTTTCTTTTCCATGCTTTGCGGATGACATCGTGTTTCGGAATCCTAAGGGTTCGCAAACCGGCGTGGTTGTCGGAGAGGATGATCAAAGCATAACGATCCGCTTTCCAAAAGCGGCGATAAAATCCGTAAAAAGGAGCGATGGCGAACCATCGACCACTCTTTCAGGCAAGGTGATCTGGGAAGAAAGAAAAGATTATCTGATTTTGAAAATTCCGCGCGGCAGCATCCGCATGGTCCAACAAAAAACCGGGCCAAGCGCGCCGTCCGTGGAACAGGAATCAGGATCCACCGGATTTTCCCAAAAGAATGAAACGGCGGTCCGGCCCGAAAAGCCGCCCGGGAAGATCGGAAAAGCCGGGACTGAACACATCTCCGGTTCCCCGGTCAATATGAGTGCCCACCAGGAGTTGTTGAAAGAAGAGATGGGGAGCGTAGAAGGGGTGATCCTGTGGCAGGGAAAACCACTGAGAAACCGTCCGGTAAAAATCGTCCTCGAACGGTATACGGGATTTTCCCGGGCTGCCCTCGAGAAATGGTTTGCAGCGGAGAAAGGAACGTCTTTGCAGGACGGAATTATTCTGGGGACGCGGACCGATTCTTTGGGTCATTATATCTTTCACGAAGTTCCCCCGGGATATTATCGGCTGTATTGGATGCCGGATGCCAGTACGGGTTGGATCCGACGGCTTCGGGAAAAACCGGACATGGACATCACTACCGGGAACCTGAGCGTCACGAATGTTCCGGAGAAATTAAAATAGAAAAAAATGGTTAAGGAGACAATCATGGGAGTGAGACATAGCGTTTTTATCGGGTCGGTAAGCATCGGCATCTTTATCGTCTTTGCCGCGGTTCTTTTGCTTGCGAGCAGCGGAAACACGGGCAAAGGGCCGGTGGCTGATCATCGCCAAGGGATCGGCGACGCACAACACTTCGATCCGGTCGATCCGGTGACACCCGCTCACGGTCCCAGTTGGATCAAACATATCGGCATCTTCGATATCAGGGCCACCGCCATGGGAGAAATGGGAGGGTATGATCCACCGCCCCCGTCACCCCGTAAAGAACCGGAGTTTCCCGTAGAAACAGCACGGCCGGGAAATCCCACGGGAATGGGAATGGGCGGCATGATGGGACGATCTTATAACAACTACCGGCTCAGTCCCGCTGAAACGGAAAGACTGATGGGGGAGCGGTTTTTTCTCGCCGGCAGCGACCTCTACCGTCTGGACTGCCGGTCCTGCCACGGGCCGAACGGCGATGGGGCGCCGCCTGAAATCAACTCGCTCATCGGCCCGTTTCAGGGAACATCACCCGTTCTTCTTGAAAGGCGTATGAAAAAATTGGGCAGGCCCATCGGTGCGAAGCTGGCAAAGGAGCTTGCCGGCCAGGCAGAGCAAAACATCCGTCAGCGGCTTCAAAATGGGGGCAAAAAAATGCCGCCGTTCCGGCATCTCGATGGAAAAGAAGTCGATGCCTTGTTGAGCTACCTGAAAGGGCATGTCGGGGCTCCCGAAGCTCAGGGAAAACCCATGCTGGTCATGGAGTCCGTTTCCCGGGTGGGTGAACATCTGGTGAAGGGAACCTGCCAGATCTGTCACGACGCGACGGGTCCGGGAATCGGACGGATGGGGATGATGCGGGGGATTATCCCGTCGCTGGCCAGTTTTCCCTGGGAACAATCGATGCAAAGCATCGTCTTGCAAGTTGAACTCGGATCGCGGATGATGATGATGGGCGGGCAGCGAATGCCGGCATACCCCTATATCACCGCCGAAGAATCCGCCGCGGCTTATCTGTACCTTTTGCAGTATCCACCGTATTACTAAGTAAATACGGTATGGTACCGGTTATTGAAATGTATTTGATATTTGGAATTTTTTATTCGGTTTTCAAAGATGGGTCATTGACAATAGGGATGACGTGCCATAATTTTAAATAATTATGGTTGCCGTCATATGGCGGTGGCGCGATCTTTGGTCCTGCGATATGTTTTTAAAGCATGACACTGCCGGACACAAGTCTGCGGTACACAAATTTAAGCTTTTCCTAATTCCGGTAAAGATACTGGTTCAAAACAGCCTCTTTTTTTGCAGACAGAATTAGAAAGGGTCAAAAGAGACCCAGTCAATGGGAAAACCCCTTTTATTTCAATTCAAATACAACAAATACCAGGTTGAAATACTGTAAGGTGCAAATGTACGGTCAATACTGTTTTTAACAATTTAAAAGCAATGCATTTTTTGACGTCACAAAGATCTGGCAAGGGCTGTTAAAAAAACATTGCATATAGAAAGGCATTTCTCGCCATGACAGATGAAAAACAACATAACGAACTGAAAAAGCTATCCACATTAATACGATATTATATCCTGACCGCCACGACCCATGCCGGGTCCGGCCATCCGACGTCTTCGCTGTCGGCAACCGAGCTGATGTGCGGCCTCTTTTTCGGCGGTATTTTCAGATATGATCTCGATCAGCCGGATCACCCCAACAACGACCGTTTGATTTTTTCCAAAGGCCATGCTTCTCCGCTGTATTATGCGTTGTGGGCGGCCGCCGGAAAGCTGTCGGAAGATGACCTCATGACGTATCGTCAATTCGGAAGCCCCCTGGAAGGTCATCCGACGGTTTCGTTCCCCTATACGGATGCGGCCACCGGCTCCCTGGGTCAGGGCCTTTCCATCGGCGTGGGCATGGCATTGAACGCAAAATATCTCGATAAACTGCCATACCGGACATATGTTCTTCTCGGCGACAGCGAAATGGCGGAAGGGTCGCAGTGGGAGGCCATGGAAATCGGCGCATATTACAAGCTGAATAATCTCATCGGCATCCTCGATGTCAACCGGCTGGGCCAGCGGGGCGAAACCATGTACGGCCATGATCTGGCGGCCTATGAAAGACGAATTTCCGCCTTCGGATGGAAAACCATCCTCATCGACGGCCATTCTTATTCCGAAGTTCTTGAAGCCTATCAAAAAGCAATCAGCGTCCAGAACAGGCCGGTGATGATCATTGCCAAAACCATTAAGGGCAAAGGCGTTTCATTTATCGAAGACAAAAACGGCTGGCACGGCGTTGCGCTTTCAAAAACGGACTGTGAACGCGCCGTAACAGAGCTGGGCACCATTGACAAGTCGATCCGCGGCCGTATTTCGAGCCCGGATGACCGCCGGCCCGAAGATGTCCAGGCGAATCCGGCCGACCCCATGCACTACCCGGCCGATGAACCCGTTGCCACCCGTGATGCTTACGGCAACGCGCTTAAGCGGATTTACCGGCAGTTTCCGAAGATCGTGGCGGTCGATGGCGAAGTGAGCAATTCCACCCGTGCGGAAAGATTTAAAGACGCCTATCCGGACCGGTTTTTTGAAATGTATATTGCCGAACAAAACATGGCGGGTGTCGCCCTCGGGCTTGGGTGCCGGGGGAAAATCCCCTTTGCCTCCAGTTTTGCGGCATTTTTGACGCGCGCGTTCGATCAGGTCCGGATGAGCCAGTATTCGGACGCGAATATAAAATTTGTGGGTTCCCATGCGGGAACGTCCATCGGTCTTGACGGACCTTCACAAATGGGGCTTGAAGATATCGCCATGTTCAGAACGATTCATAACGGCGTCGTCTTGTATCCGTCGGATGCCGTATCTACGGAAAGGGCCGTTGAGCTGGCTGCCGAATATAACGGCATTGCGTACATTCGCACCACACGGATGAAAACGCCGGTCATATATGATGCCGATGAGACATTTTCGATCGGCAAAAGCAAAGTTTTAAAGAAAAACGAAAAGGACAGCGTCACCGTTATCGGCGCCGGCGTCACACTCCATGAAGCCCTCAAGGCATATGATGAACTTCAGAAAGAAGAGATCTTCATCCGTGTCATCGATCTTTACAGCATCAAGCCCATCGATGAAAAAACGCTTCAAAAGGCCGCCAAAGAAACCTCGTGTATCATCACCGTTGAAGACCACTATCCGGAAGGCGGCATCGGCGAGGCGGTCAGGAGCGGACTGGGCACGGTCTCGGTGCCGCTGTTTTCCCTGGCGGTACGAAAGAAGCCGAAAAGCGGCAAACCCGCAGAACTTCTTGATTTTGAAGAGATCTCAAAGGATGCCATCATCCAAACCGTTAAAGAAAATCTGAATTGAACGATAAAAAAATCCTATGGGTCCGGGCATCGCCGCCGGCCATGACGAAAGAAACTGAAAGGAGACAGCGCGATGAAGCAAAACCCGCTGCTTAAAGTACAGGAATTCGGACAGAGCCTCTGGCAGGACTATATCCAAAGAGGCCTCATCCTGTCCGGCGAGCTCAAACAGCTTATCGATGAAGACGGCATCCGGGGAGTGACCTCCAACCCGAGCATCTTTGACAAGGCCATTGCCGGCAGTCGCGACTATGACGGTGACATTCGCGCCATGGCGCTGGAAGGCAAGAGCATCGAGCAGATCTACCGGTTTCTCACCGTCCGGGACGTCCGGGAAGCCGCGGACTGTTTCAGATCGCTGTATGACCGGTCTGAAGGAAAGCACGGGTTTGTCAGTCTGGAAGTCAACCCCCATCTGGCCCATGACGAAAACGGTACCCTCCAGGAGGCACGGGAACTATGGAAAGCGCTGGACCGTCCGAATGTGTTTATCAAAGTGCCTGCTACCCGGGAAGGCTTGATATGCATTCGAAGGCTTATCGCCGAAGGCATCAACGTCAATGTCACACTGCTGTTCGGATTACCCCGATACCGGGAAGTTGCTGCTGCCTATATCGGCGGCTTGGAAGACCGGGCCGCACAGGGTAAACCGATTGACCGGGTATCGTCCGTGGCCAGTTTTTTCCTGAGCCGGATCGACGTCCTGGTGGATCAGGAACTTGAAAAGATTATGGAAGGAGACACCGAAAAAGCAGGCCTTTCTAAAAAATGTCACGGTGAGGTGGCCATCGCCAGCGCAAGGCAGGCCTATCAGATATACAAAAAGATTTTCCAGGATGAGCGGTTTCGTAAGCTTGCGGACCAGGGAGCCCGGCCACAGCGCCTCTTGTGGGCCAGCACCAGTACCAAGAATCCCAAATACTCAGATGTCAAATATGTCGAGGCCCTGATCGGGCCGGACACGGTCAATACCCTGCCCCAGGAGACGATTAAGGCTTACCGGGATCATGGCAACCCTGCCGCGCGGCTGGAGCAGGATCTGGATGTGGCCGGGGAAGTATTTGAAAGTCTTCTATCACTTGACATCGATATTGATAAAGTCACCCAGCAGCTCGAAGATGAGGGCGTTGAGAAATTCAACAAGCCCTATGACAGTCTCATGGAAACGCTCGAGAAAAAGCGGGTCTCGGTACTCAAAGAACCGGTGGATGTTCAGTGGATCAACCTTGCCGGTTACGGTTCTGAGGTGGAAAAACAGATCGACAATATGGAAAAAGACGACTTCGTCGCCCGACTGTGGCGAAAGGATACCGCTTTGTGGAGCGCAGACCCAAAGGATCAGGAGGTGATCCGCAAGGCCATGGGATGGCTGCATGCAGCTGATAAAATGGAAGAAAACATAAAAGAACTGACCGATTTTACCAAAGAAGTCAAAAATGCCGGTTTTACCCACGTGGTCCACATGGGCATGGGCGGCAGCAGCCTGGCACCATTGGCCTTTCAACGGACATTTTCCCAAACAGAACATGGACTTCGCTTGATTGTATTAGACACCACGGATCCGGCCACCATTGCCGATATTGAAAAACGCGTGCCCTTAAAACAAACCCTTTTTATCGTTGCCAGCAAATCCGGGACCACTGCCGAACCGCTGGCGTTTATGGAATATTTTTTCGAAAAAATTAAAGCCGAAAAAAATAAATATGCCGGAGAAAATTTTGTGGCGATCACGGATCCTGAAACACCGCTTACGGATCTGGCTAAAAAGCGAAATTTCAGGCGTGTATTTCTCAATTTCAAAGACATCGGCGGCCGTTATTCCGCATTGTCGTATTTCGGCCTGGTACCCGCAGCCCTGATGGGCATCGATGTGGCGGAACTTCTGGTAAGATCGTTGAGAATGAAACACGCCTGCGAATCGAACATGTCCATCCGTGAGAATCCCGGCATCCATCTGGGCGTTGTGCTGGGTCAACTCGCAAATAAAGGGCGAAACAAGGTCACTTTTCTGGTTCCGGAGGCGATCTCGACTCTAGGGACGTGGCTGGAACAGCTTTTGGCTGAAAGCACCGGCAAGAACGGCACCGGCTTGATCCCGGTGGCCCTTGAACCGGTGGGATATCCGGTCGTATACGGTAATGATCGGGTGTTTGTCCATATCCGAATCAAAAATGAAATCGATGAGTGCCTTGACCGGAGCGTAGAACAATTGCGCACGGCCGGACAGCCCGTGGTGACCATTGAAATGACGGATCGAATGGATCTTGCCCAGGAGTTTTTCCGCTGGGAAATCGCTACGGCAACGGCCGGCGCAGTTTTGGGGATCAATGCCTTTGACCAGCCCAATGTCCAGGAAAGCAAAGACAACACCAATCGGCTTTTGAAGCTTGTCGAGGACAAAGGCAAGCTGCCGGAGGAAAAACCGAACATTACTGACGGGTTGCTCAGCCTTTACAGTAAAGAAGATGAAAAGATAACCGGCATTGCCGATGGTCTCATCCGGTTCTTGGGCCGAAAGATAAACCCCGGCGATTATATCGCGATACTGGCTTATCTGACCGAAGAAACCGCTACGGAGGTTATCCTTGAAAATATTCGCCTGACGTTGCAGTCTAAATTGAAAATCGCGATCACCATGGGGTATGGTCCCCGGTATCTTCACTCAACCGGCCAGCTTCATAAAGGCGGTCCAAATGCGGGAATCTTTCTGCAGCTCACAACAGACGCGTCCTATGACATGAATGTACCTGGGAAACCTTATACTTTCGGCGTTTTTAGACAAGCACAGGCACAGGGCGACCTGGAAGCATTGTATAAGCATGGCCGTCGCGCATTACGGATCCACCTTTCCGGGGACCAGGGGCAAGCACTGCTCCAATTAATAAAGGCAATGAATACCGCTCTGTCAGGAGTAAAGCTATAGACATGACTAAAAAACCCATCGTTGCACTTTTTCTCGATATCGGAGGCGTTTTACTCACCAACGGCTGGAGTCGCGATCTTAGAAAGCGCGCGGCCGACACGTTCGGACTCGATTATAAAGATATGGATGAACGGCACAATCTGACGTTCGGCACGTATGAAGAGGGAAAACTCAGCTTGGATCAGTATCTGAACCGGGTTGTTTTTTTCAAGGACCGTCCCTTTACCCGGGAAGATTTCAAGGCATTTATGTTTGCCCAGTCCGAACCCTTGACGGAAATGATCGAGTTTGTCTGCCGGCTCAAGCAAAGGTATCCGCTCAAAATTGCCGCGGTCAGCAACGAAGGGCGGGAGCTCACCATTTACCGAGTCACCAAATTCAATTTAAAACGCTTTATCGATTTTTTTATCGCATCGTGTTTCGTGCATTTTCGAAAACCCGATGAAGACATATACCGCATCGCTCTGGATTGCGCCCAGGTGCCGGCCGAAGAGGTCGTCTATATCGATGATCGGGCCATGTTCGTAGAAATCGCGCAGGGGTTGGGGATTCGAGGTATTGTTCATCGTGGATTCGAATCCACCCGGGAAAAGCTGAAAGAAATGGGGCTGGAGATTCATGCATAACCGTCGACGCTATTCCATCATTTACAGTGTACAATTTCAGAAACCTTAATACAGACCAGGAGAAATAAACATGGCCGATCATGATAACCATAAAAAATGCAATATCGGATTGATCGGGCTGGGGGGCATGGGGCGCAATTTTGCGCAGAACATGGCCGATCATGGATTCTCTGTTGCAGGATATGACCGGGACAAAGAAAAAAATCAGGCGTTGATGACTGAAAAGACCAAGCAAGAGGATCTGCGCGCCGCTCATGACATCAAAGAATTTATCGGCCTTTTTTCCCGGCCCAGAAGTGTGATGATGCTGGTGCCCGCAGGAGATCCCGTGGACGCCGTAATCGATGAACTCCTTTTGTATCTTGAACCCGGGGATCTCATTATCGACAGCGGCAATTCGCGGTTTACGGATACGAACCGGCGCATTCGATCCATAGAAAGCAAAGGGTTCCAATATCTGGGAATGGGAATGTCCGGCGGTGAAAGCGGGGCCCGCCGGGGTCCGAGCCTGATGCCGGGCGGCACCCGTAAAGGATATGAGCGAATTGCCGAAATTCTTGAAGCGGCCGCCGCCCGGGTGGATGCCGCCGGAACCTTTCACACCAGATGGGGAAAGCAATAAGGAGTTCATATGAAAAACGGAAAATCGCTGGATGCGACGCTTTTTGTTATTTTCGGAGCCGCGGGGGATCTGACGCAGCGAAAATTGATTCCCGCCCTTTACAATCTGTATTTGAACGGCTGGATGCCCGAAAAATTCGAAGTCATCGGCACGAGTTCCAGAGAGATGAATGATGTGAAATTCCGGGACCATCTTCGCAAGGGTGTGAATCAGTCCTCCCGGCGGGGAAAGGTGAAAGACGAAGATTGGAAAAATTTTGCCCAATGTCTCCATATCATCAAAATGGACCTGACCGAAGCAAAAGCATACAAAACTCTGGCCAAGATACTCGCCGACCGGGAAAAGGAATGGGGCGAGCAAGCAAACCGCATTTTCTACCTGGCCTTGCCGCCGAGCATGATTGAACCGGTGACCCGGCATCTGGCGGCGTCAAAACTGAATCAAGAACGGAAAAGGGCCCGGATTGTCGTTGAAAAACCCTTTGGGCATGATCTCGAGTCGGCCGGAACGTTAAACCGCCTTTTGACCGGGATTTTCGAAGAGCGGCAGATTTTTCGCATCGACCACTATCTGGGAAAGGAAACCGTACAGAATATTCTGGCCTTCCGCTTCGGCAATACCCTTTTCGAGCCCATCTGGAACCGGCAGTATATCGATCATATTCAGATTACCGTGGCCGAAGACCAGGGAATCGGCCACCGGGGGCGATACTATGATAAGGCCGGCGCCCTACGGGACATGATCCAGAATCATCTGCTGCAGATACTCTGTCTGATCGCCATGGAAGCCCCGGTGTCCTTCGACGATAATGAGGTTCGCAATAAAAAAGTGGATGTGCTTCATGCCATACGGCCCATTTCCCATGAGCAGGTGCATCGCCATGCCGTGCGCGGCCAGTACGGTGCGGGAAAAATCAACGGGGAATATGTTAAAGGATATCATGACGAAGAAAACATCTCCGAAAATTCCTTCACGGAAACGTTTGCGGCTATTAAACTTTACGTCGATAACTGGCGATGGCAGGGCGTACCCTTTTTTTTAAGGAGCGGCAAGCGGCTGCCGGCAAAAATCTCTGAGGTTTCCATTCAATTCAAGCCGGTTCCCCACCAGACATTTCCGACTTCCGCAACATTGGACTGGCGCCCCAACCGGCTGCTGATCGCCATCCAGCCGGAAGAGGGGATCCTGTTGCGATTCGAGGTCAAAAAGCCCGGTCCCATATTCCAGCTTTCTCCGGTAATGATGCAGTTTTTCTATCGTGAGGCGTTTAAAGCCGTGCCACCGGAGGCTTATGAGACATTGCTGCTGGATATCATGAAAAACGACGCCACTCTTTTTTTGAGAGGGGATCAGGCGGAGGCGGCATGGTCGGTCATCGGCCCTGTTTTAGATGTCTGGAGCAGTGTGAAATCCACCGATTTCCCAAACTATCAGGCCGGTACCTGGGGGCCTGAAGAATCCGACATACTCATTGCCCAAGACGGTTTCTCCTGGATTACACCCACCACGCTCAAGTGCCAGGAAGATGCGTCGGTATGCCGGATTATTACGGAACCGCTGCCATGATTCGCGTCCTTTCCGATTTGGAATCTTTAAGCCTGGAGGCGGCCGGGATTTTTGTTCAGCAGGCACAGTCTTCGGTAGACCGGCGGGGACGTTTCTGCGTGGCGCTTTCCGGAGGCCGCACACCCACGCGCCTGTATGAAATACTGGCCGGCCCGATTTTTCATAATAAAGTTCCCTGGGACCGAACCTATATTTTCTGGGGGGATGAACGCTGCGTCCCGGCAGATGACCCAAAAAACAACGCGCTGATGGCACGACAGAGGCTCCTTGACCACGTTCCCGTACCGCCGGAACAGATTCACCCGATTCTGTGCCATGAAGCACCGGCAAAATCCGCTAAGCAGTACGGTGACTTGCTGTATCATTTCTATGCCGCCGGTCCGCCGGCTTTCGACTTTGTTTTACTGGGGCTGGGAGAAGACGGGCATACCGCGTCCCTTTTTCCATACGATGAAATCTTGAATGATCAAGATGCATGGACGTCTGCCGTTTATGTTCAAGAACAGGACATGTACCGGGTAACCCTGATGCCGGCTGTCATCAACCGGGCGCGGATGGTGGTGTTTCTGGTTTCCGGAGATTCCAAAGCATCTGTTTTAAAAGAGGTGATTGCCGGACCGGCAGACCCTTTCCGGCTGCCGGCCCAGCTGATCCGGCCGGTACCCGGTGAACGGGTCTGGCTGGCCGACCGCGCGGCTGCAGCCTTGCTGGATCTGTAGATCACTCCCCTTTCCTAAAATCCCAATATTTTATCCGGTTTAAAGAAAAAAGCCGTCTTGACAATATTTCTGGCGTGCAATATTTTAAAATAAGTCGTTGTTGCCGGAGCATGAGGCTGTCTGATATCCCGATCTACGAAATATTGGGATGGTTGATGCTTTGGCACAAAATGTTAACTTTTTCCTTATTCCTAACTCGAAAGGTAATTCTTCTCACTTCATACTCACTTCACTTTTTCCCGAATTTAAAATGACAATTCATATCACTCAAAAGGAAAATCTCATTACTTTTCATTATTAAGATACATCTAAAAGGAGGCTCAAATGAATGAAGCAAAATTAGGCAACCCCGCTGTTGTCGGTCTAGGCGGATTCGGTATGACCACGTTATGCTTGCAGTTCCACAACCTTGGCTGGGTCGGAATTGGACCTGTGCTGTGGCTGGGGCTTATATTCGGAGGCAGCGCCCAATTGATTGCGGGCCTGCTGGAGTTCAAAACAGGCAATAACTTTGGTTTTTGCGCGTTCAGCGGATACGGCGCATTCTGGATCGCTTTATGTTTTTATGTTATTTTCGGAACCAATGCAGAGCTCATAAAAATGTACCCCACCCTGAAATTGACAGGCCATGGTTTAGGCATTTTTCTGCTCATGTGGACATTTTTTACCTTTATTTTATTCATCGCGTCCATGAAGCATCACTCTACACTTGCCTGGATATTTCTCACCTTGCTCTTAGGGTTTATCGGGCTGGATTTCAAAGAGCTGGCCGGGAACAAACTTCTGGGTACACTCGCTGCCTGGGATCTCATCGTCTGCGCGCTGCTGGCCTGGTATCTCATGGCCCATGTGGTTTTTGCAGAGGCCGGTATCAATCTGCCCGTTGGCAAGCCATGGATCAAGAGCGGCAGCTAATATTTCGGGCTTCGGCCCAATAGCTTAGCAACGCATTTAACTGTGCCCCGTCTGCAAAAAGCAGCCGGGGCATCGACTGCCGGAACCCCGCCGCCTGCAAAGAGGCCGCAATCTTTTTTCATGCCGGGTGTTTTTCCGTTTTGATTTATGGTATAGTACATTTTTAACTGCGGCGGCGCGCGACAAATTTATTAATTTAGCATTCTGGAGGCTACCTCATGATACAGAAGAAACGGTTATGGGTTGTTGGAGGGCTGGTAATTATCGTTTTGGCTGCGCTGAGCTTGTTTATGCATTACTACGGCGATTGGCTTTGGTTCCAAAATTTGGGCTTTTCGCAGGTTTTTACCACGGTTTTGTGGGCAAAGTTCTTAGCTTTTGCAGCGTTTTTTATCATCTTTGCTATTTTTGCAGGGGTGAACATTTTTATCGCCAGAAAATGGGGGGCGCCGTCTCGATCTCTCAGGACGGTTACGCCTCAATCACCGGTCACATCCCTGGATATTCTTTTTCAAGAGAAATACGCTCCCTATGTATGGGCCCTTATCGTCGTGTTCCTGTCCGGCATCATGGGTGTGAGTGCGTCCAACTCATGGATGACTTTTTTGCAGTTCATCCACAATTCTAAATTCGGGGTTTCGGATCCCATTTTTTCCAAAGATGTGGGCTTTTATGTCTTCAAGCTGCCGCTCTATAATTTTTTGCAGCAGTGGTGTTTATTTGCGTTGTTTTTTGTGATCGTCGCCGTCGGTCTCTCCTATTATATGGATCAGGCCGTAGGGGTTCAGCAAAACCGGTTCTATTTTGATTCCAAGGCAAAGGTCCATCTGGTGGTGCTGGGCGGACTTTTTGCGCTGAGACTCGCCTGGTCCTACTGGCTGAAAATTTACGGTCTGATGTATTCCAACAGCGGCGTCGCCTACGGGGCCAGTTACGCGGATGTCCATGCACAATTACCCGCCTACCGGGTTCTGTTGGTTTTGAGCGTTCTTGTGGCTATTTTGCTGTTTTTCATGCCCGTTCTGAAAAAATGGAAGTGGGTAATTTATGCCATCGGGATTTATTTTGTGGTTCTGGTCAGCTTTTCCTGGATTTATCCGGGCATCATCGAGCAATATGTGGTGAAGCCCAATGAACTCACCAAGGAAACCCCCTACATAGAGAACAATATCAAGTTCACCCGTCTTGCTTATGGTTTCAACAAGGCAAAGGAAGAGCCGTTTCCGATCAAGGACACCATGACATACAGCGATATTAAGAAAAACGAATCCACGATCCACAATATCCGGTTGTGGGATCGCCGGCCGCTGATTCAAACCTACAAGCAGCTTCAGGAAATCAGGCTTTACTACGATTTTAACAGCGTGGATGTGGACCGTTACCATTTGAAAGGCAAGTACACGGAAGTCGCCCTTGCCGGAAGGGAACTGCCCGCGTCGCAGCTCCCCGCGCGTGCCAGAACCTGGGTCAATATGCACCTCGTTTACACCCATGGCTACGGGGTGGTCATGAGCCCCGTTAACGAATTCACTTCGGACGGTCTTCCCAATTTTATCGTCCAGGATATTCCGCCCCGCTCCAGCACTTCCATCGACATCACGCAGCCTGAAATCTACTATGGTGAAGAAACCAATGAATTTACCATCGTCCATACCACTACCCAAGAATTCGATTATCCCAAAGGCGATCAGAATGCGTATACTTCATATCGTGGAAAAGGCGGCGTGCAGCTTTCCAGCTACTTCCGAAGACTGGTCTACAGTCTGGATTTGTCCGATATCAATTTCATTCTGTCCCGCCATATCACAAATCAAAGCCGGGTCATGTTCCACCGCGTGATTACCGACCGGGACCGGACAATAGCGCCGTTTCTTTCGTATGATTCGGATCCCTATTTGGTGGTGGGCGATAACGGTCATCTGTATTGGATTCATGACGCCTATACGACCACCAACATGTATCCCTATTCGGAACCTGTGGTTCAGAGCCGTGAAAAGAACGGCATCAATTACATCCGAAACTCGGTCAAGGTCGTGATTGACGCTTACAACGGGGACGTTTCTTACTACATCATCGATCCTTCGGATCCCCTGGTTCAGACCTACAGTAAAATATTTCCCGTCTTGTTCAAACCGGCAAAAGACATGCCTAAATTTCTGAGGGCACATATCCGTTATCCCATGGATCTCTTTATCATCCAGGCACAAATGTACGCCACGTATCATATGACCGACCCGCAGGTTTTTTACAACCGGGAGGATTTATGGAGCATCCCTCAGGAAATTTATGAGAATAAACAACAATCCATACTGCCTTATTACATCATTATGAAATTACCGGGTGCCCAAACAGAAGAATTCATCCTGATGCTTCCGCTGACGCCGTCGAAAAAAGATAATATGGTCGCCTGGATGTGCGCTCGCTGCGATGGCGACAATTATGGGCAGCTCCTGATCTATACACTGTCCAAAGAAAAGTTGATTTACGGTCCCATGCAGATCGAGGCGCGCATCAACCAGCAGCCGAGCATATCTTCGGAGCTGACGTTGTGGGGCCAGCAAGGCTCCAACGTGATTCGAGGAAATCTGCTCATCATCCCCATCGCCCATTCCTTTTTATACGTAGAGCCGGTTTATCTCCAGTCGGAACAGGGCCAGATACCGCAGTTGAAACGGGTGATCGCCGTTCAGAATGGACAGTTGGAAATGAGAAAGAACCTCGATGCGGCGCTGCGTGCAATCTTTTCCATTGAAGGCGTGCCGGAAAAGCAGCAACAAAAAGTGCTCAGCGGCCTGCCTGCCGGCCCCCTTTCCGACATGGCCCAACAGGCGCTCACTCACTACAACAAGGCTCTGGAATATCTCAAACAGGCCAACTGGCGCAAGTACGGCGATGAACTGGATCAAATCCATCAGATACTGCAGTCCATGGCAGGAAATAAAAAGGAAAGGCCGGCCGGGAAGAAATGATGACGCAAGTGACGGCAAGATCATCTCGGACGATCTGTATCGATGCCTACATTATGATCGGCGCGTCTTTTGCTGCTTCGTATTGTTCCTTTCGAACAGGCCAATACCAGACGGCGCCGTCGGCAGCCATTAAAAAGCCTGCGATGATGAGGAATAAATCCACGATGGTCAACATGCTCAGGCCGAAGTATTCGATAAGACCCAGCCCGATGCTCATGAAGGCAACGCCGGTGCGAATGAAGGAAAGGCCGGTTCTGGCACGCGCATAGATGGTCCGGTAACAGCCTTCCACCGTACGTTGGGCCGCAAGGGCGTTTCTTTCATGGGCCAGAGAGGATCGCGCCTTGTTGTCCAAAGAGGGTTCGATGAACACGCAGCTGTTGGGAAGCATGTCGGCAAGCCGTGCCAGCATGGTCCATTTTTCGGACGGCTTTTCCGGCTTTCTTTCGACATACTGATAGTTTTCGAGAAAATACAGGGTCGCTGCGGATACCTCCACTAGGGTCTGGTGCTTCGGCGGACGCAAAATGGATCTTTTGATCCTAAAGTAGGTGGAGATCCCGACAAGGACGATGCAAAACCCCGACCCGATCATCACCCAGTAAAGGGGAACCAAAGATGGGACCGGCCGGATACGCAGCAGTGCTCTGCCCAGCATGATGAGTCCCAATCCCCAGCGGAGCAGGCTGAGGTAGGTTCTGGCTCTGGCAAAATCGGTTCGATAGCAGGCCAGTTTCGTTCTCCAGCGGGCCATGGTATTGCGCCAGAAAGCAAGACCGGTTCGTTCATTGCCGATGATTTGTTCGGGAATGGAATTCAGAAAGTCCTGGATAAAGGCTCTGATGTCCTCTCCCAGAGCAACCCTGAATTCAAAGTCTTTTGCCGGGATGCATCTTTTGACTTCGTCGACCATCCGGGAATCCTGCGGGTCGCTCGCTGCAACCACAACCGTCTCGTGATCCTTGATGATGGGGAACCACTGGCCGGCACAGAGCATATCGGCATCCAGTCCTGCCAGCAATTCCGGCGGCACGGGAAGTCTCTCGTCATATTCGGCCCACCGGCAATGATAGTACTCGGAAAGGGCCTCGAGAATTTTTCGCCGGGGAACATCATATTCGTGGCGAAGCACCCATTCCAATTCCATGTTGCGGCACACCGCATCATGGCTCTCCGCACGGAGTTCTTCCAGGCTTATCTCGCCGGCATCGACCAAATGCAAAAGCCTTTCCATCTCTTGCGGCGGCATGTCATTAGAGATCTTCATGACTGAATATCACTTTCTTCCATAACGGGGAGGGGGTTGCATACTCCGGGAACACGATTTCCATATCGGCAAAGCAATACGGAAACCCTTTTTTGGTCTTTTCTGCCGGCAGGTGCCAGTAAAAACCGTCCGCGATCAGGAACACTCCCACCAGTATCAGGGCTGCATTGTGAAGCGTCCACAGGAGATTGGCGGAGCCGAAGTAGACCTGAAGCCCCAAGCCTATGGAAAAAAAACTGGCCCCTGTTCTTATAAAAGACATACCGGTTCTTGACCGGGCCATGACGGTGCGAAGCCTCGACTTGACGTTGCGACGGTCGGCAATCAGCGTCCTTTCCAGAGCGAGCCCCGTCGTTCCCCAAATCCCCGGGGCATGCGAGCCCTTGATGGTAAGGGTATGGGGAAGGTCGTCCAGATGAAGCCGCTTGTGAAACGGGCGGAACATGAAATCCCAGATGGACACTTTTCTCTGGATGTTTTTGATCGCCTCGGCGCTCACCTTGGATGTTTTTCGGCCCGGAATATACCAGTAAAAACCTTCCAATGTGATGGCAATGCCAATAAGAATGAGAACCAGATCAAAGATTCTCCATGCGCTGGCAGGGAACTGCCTCAGCAGCGCAATCCCAAGGCCTGAAAATGCGATTCCCGTTCGCGTAAACGCCAGACCGGTGCGGGCACGCGCCATAATCGTACGATAATTGGCAAGGATGGTTCGTTCTTCGGCCAGATCGGTCCTGTCGATGGCCAAAAATCGCCGTTTCGTGACCGGTGTGAGACAGTTCCAACGCCTGCGAAGCGCCTCCGCACTTTCTATGGGCTGGGTTCGTTTAAAAGTGGGCTTGCCATCCTGATAATCGAATTCAAGAACGGTTGTCCCGAACGTGGGCTCTGTCGGAATATAATCGACCCGGGTCTTTTTCACTTTTCTGGCCGGCAGATACCAAACGAGCCCGTCGACGAACATCACGATGCCAACCACCAGCATCAACGCTTCCAGTACATTCAGAATCCCCACGCCAAAAACCCTGAACAGCACCAGGGCAATGGACACGAAGGCCAGTCCGGTGCGGATAAACGCCAAACCGGTTCTGCCCTTGGCAAGAGACGTTCTATACTGGGCCAGCATCGTTCGCTGATCCGCCAGCCATGTTCGAAGCCTGGCAAGGGGTGTTCTTCCGGCCGACGGCGGAAAATTGTGGTTCACGTCCCGGCTGGTTTCAATCATGAAACGGATGTCGGATGGCAGCGAAACCAGGAATCGAATCTCTGAAACATTCAGCATTTTTCTTGCTGCTTCGGCAACTACAGGATCCCGGGGATCGGAAGCGGCAACGCAGGCTTTTTTCCCCCTTACCGAGATGGGGTACCAGCGCTTCTCCATGAGTTGATCCAGATCCAGCAACCGGATGACATCCGGTTCAACCTGGATCATCTCATCGTATTCCAAAGGGGCGACACCGTAATGATCCGAAAGAAGATTCAACACCTCATGCCTGGACACTTGCCGGTTTAAGATCAATGTCTCCAGATATTCGACAGCGCCGGTTTGCTCTTTCAGTATCCTCTCCAGCGCTTCTTTGGCGATCCGTCCTCCAGCCGCTATTTCGGGAACATTTGGGCTTTGGGCATCTTTAGCTTGGGAACCTTGGGCCCCGTTCATTTTAACATTCATCGTCTCATTACTCATCATTTCCTCGTGCCGAAAAACAAGATCTGCGAAGCCGTTTATCCGGCCGGCCTTAATGTGCGCCATGATGGATTTATTTTCAAGCTCTGATTTTGTTCGGGCTCTCACGGCACACCCTCGGGATGCTCATGCGACGCCACTATGTCATTCCTGGCCGGCACGTTTACCGGCAGAAAAATGAGTTGTATATCACATTTCCACGAAAGCTGCAATTGCATCGGTTAATCTTCGCAGATCCAAAGGAAGTGTTCAGTGCTCAAAAGAAGTGTTCGGTGTTCAGTGTTCAGTGTTCAGGGATACAGAATTCAGGCAGGATAAATTTTTCGTTAAAAATCTGCTCTTCGTATCGCGTGTAATTGCCCTTTCTGAACTCTGAACCCCTGAACACTACAAGAACAAATCAATATTTTAATTGACAAATTTGTTTGAGATGACCAGAATACTTACGTGTTGTTATGCTTATTTATTTTCGAACCGTCGCGGAATTTGGCTGTGAATTTTTAACGGAAATACAACATGTTGAAATGCTATGCGCCGATGTCATGGCTGTGTTCTGAGTTGAATATTTCATGAAACTGGTCCATAAAATCATCCTGGGCAATGTCCTGGGTATTGTTACCATTGTCTTGATATCGTTTTTTTCGTATCATGAGGTTAAGCTTATTCAGGCCAAATTGCGTTTTGTCGAGATAGCAGACAATCTCAATGCATCTTTTCTGGAGATGAGACTGTCGGAAAAGAACTATTTTTTGTACAAGGATCCGCTGGCGCTCCAGTCAATTAAGACGGAATTGCATGAGAGCGAACAAATGATCCGCAGCATGCGAGAAAACATCATCACGGCTGTAGGGATCGAAAATTTTAAAAAGCTCAATTCCAACCTCAAAGAATACGGAGAAGAGGTTGAAAAAATAGACATAAGCGGGAAAAATGTCAAAGTTTTGGAAGCCGGTATACGAGAGTCGGGCAGAGCTTTAAGGATGTTTTCCGAGAGCATCATAAAGCTTGAAAGAAACAAGGTTAATCAAATTATTTCCGCTTCAAGTAAGGGGCTGCTTTATTTTTTCTGCCTGGTCCTGTTTGGGGCGACAACCAGCACATATTTATTTTTTTCAAAAATATTCAAGTCCCTCCGCCAAATTGAAAAAACGGCCAATTCCATATCCGAAGGAAACTTCCTTGAAACCGAATGCAAAATATCCAATGATGAACTGGGTTCCGCCATGCAGGCCATCAACTCAATGTGCGTCGAACTTAAGACCCGGCATGAACAACTTATCCAGTCCAAAAAATTGGCGTCTATCGGGGTTCTCACGGCCGGCGTGGCCCATGAACTGGGCAACCCGCTCAACAATATCTCCATGGTTGCCCAAACCTATATTGAGCTGTATGATCACCTGAACAAATCGGAAAGATTGGATTATATGAACACGGTATTGGAAGAATGTTCGAGAATAAAGAATATTGTTCAGAACCTTTTGGATTTTTCGAGACCCAAGAAAACGGATTTCAAGGTTTCGGATATCAACACCGTTATAAAAAATTCCCTCAGACTGGTCCAAAATATGCTTCATGTTTCCGGAGTTGAAACCAGGCTAAACTTGCAAAAAGAACTCCCCATGGTTTATATTGATGAGAATAAAATCCAGGGGGTACTGGTGAACCTTTATACCAATGCCATTCAGGCCATGCCACCCGGAGGTACGCTGTCCATCAGGTCTTTTTTTGAAAATGATTCAGGTCACATCATGATAGAAATCGAGGACACCGGTACAGGTATTTCGCCGGAGTTTATCTCAAATATTTTTGATCCGTTTTTCAGTACCAAAGGTACCCAGGGAACCGGTCTGGGATTGTCTATCAGCTATGGCATTATTAAAAATCATCGAGGAGAGATTAGGGTAAAAAGTGACGTGGACACCGGGACAATCTTTACCATAGAATTACCTGTCTTTACAGCAAAGGAGGATATGGATGAGTGGTCACAGCATTATGGTAATTGATGACGAAAACATTGTCGGGAAGATGATAAAAGCGACTTTTCAAAAGGACGGTTACGATGTAGAGACCTTTTTGCATGCAAAACCGGCATTTGAAAGACTAAAGGAAAAAGAATTCGACGTGGTGATTACCGATTTGAAGATGAAAGATATTGACGGTATGGTGGTTCTTAATACCATCAAACAAGAATTTCCGAATACCAAAGTGATCATGATTACCGCCTTTGCCAGCATGGATGCTTCTATTGAGGCGTTCCGAAAAAGTGCAGATGATTTTTTCCCCAAACCGATAAAAATTACAGAACTCAAAGACTGCATTAAGCGACTATTAAACGGATAAAGCTCAGGGCAGATTGACCATACACAGCCGTTTCGATCCTTAACCGTAAGGTGTTCGACTGGTCCTGAAAAAGCCTATTTCAACGTGAATTCAGACCCGTCAATAGTGACGCAGCGGTTCAGGAAAGCGAGATATCTTTTCCTTTAGATGCCCGATCATATGATGATGTGAGACTTTTGCAAAACGCCCCTTTTTGCCCAATCCGCCGGAGGCGGACAAGTTTCTGCGCCTGCCCCGTGAAATGCAAAGCCTATTTCTTTGGGGTCACACTCAAATTTTAATCCTCAAAATACTCAATGTATTACTGCGGTTAAAATTTTCGCGTTCCTTGAACTTGAACAAAAATGAGCGTTTTTCAAAGGTCTCGATGTTCGACTGCAATGGATCCTTCCCGCCGAAATCGCCGGCGCAACCTCAAGATGGGATTCATTGGGCACACGTGTAATCACTCGGGTACTTCACCGTGGCTCCCCTTTGGCAACTCGCCCGGATATTTCATAAAATATCGAAAGAATTTTGTTATGTCTTTCGTGTGGTAGACAAAAGTATTGTTTGGCGGCATTGCCGCTACCCCTTAAAAAAGGAGGCAGATCATGAATTTCAGAAAATTGGGAAAGCAAGGCCCCACGGTCTCGGCCATAGGATTGGGATGTATGGGGATGTCGGAATTTTACGGTTCGACCGATGAAGACCAGTCGATACGCACCATTCAGCAGGCGCTGGATTGGGGAATCAATTTTCTCGATACGGCAGATATGTACGGTATCGGCCACAATGAAGCGCTGGTGGGCCGCGCCATTAAAGATCGCCGCGACAAAGTGGTGATCGCAACCAAATTCGGTAATGTGCGCGGGCAGGACGGCAGCTTCATGGGGGTCAACGGGAAACCTTCTTATGTCAAAGCAGCATGCGATGCGAGTTTAAAGCGCCTGAAAGTGGATGTCATTGACCTGTACTATCAGCACCGCGTTGATCCTGATACGCCCATCGAAGAAACCGTCGGCGCCATGGCGGATCTGGTCAAGGACGGCAAAGTGCGTTTTCTCGGTTTATCGGAGGCGGCCCCGCAAACGATCCGGCGCGCCTGTTCCGTGTATCCGATCAGCGCCCTGCAAACCGAATATTCGCTCTGGACCCGTGATGTCGAGGAAGAGATTTTGGCCACCTGCCGTGAGTTCGGGATCGGATTTGTGCCTTACAGCCCGCTGGGACGCGGTTTTTTGACCGGTCGCATCAAATCGATGGAAGACCTGGAAGAAGGCGATTGGCGGCGCAATTCTCCCCGTTTTCAGGGAGACAATCTAAAGCACAATTTGTCGATCATCCGGCGGCTTGAAGAGATCGCTTCCGCCAAAGCGTGCTCTCTGGCACAGCTTGCCCTTTCCTGGCTGCTGGCCCAGGGACAGGACATCGTGCCGATTACCGGCACCAAGCGCCGCAAGTACCTGGAAGATAACCTCAAAGCCTTGCAGGTGCAGCTCAGCAAAGACGATCTTGCGCAAATCGATCAGGCGGCACCGCAGGGCGCCGCTAGAGGGCTGCGCTACCCCGAGGCTTCGATGGCGGCGGTCAACCGGTAGCGCTTTACACACCAATACCTTAAATAAAGAAGTCCAGCAATTTCAAAGGGTAATAGCATTGAGTGTTCAGTGTTCAGAGGCTGAACTCCGAACACTGAACACTCACCACGGGGGTGTCGATACCGTGAACAGAATTTGTCGAAGCTAAAAAATCAAATAATTTTAGATAACGATTTAAGGAAATTGCCACGCGTTCTTAAAAGATATCTTATTGACAATACAATGGGTATGCATTACCTGTTTGATATTGTCGGCGTCTGCTTGATGTTTGGACTTACCACATATTGTGATGCTGCATGCGATGGTGCAGAATTTTAAATGTTTCATGATCCCAAACTCAAAAATAAGGAATTCTCATCACTTTACTTCCGGAGCAAACAATTTTTTAATATCCGCCTAATATTTGCCTAACATTACATTCCTATGGTTGAGTACTTGCAACGGGAAATCAGAGACCCTGCAAATAACAAACATAGGAGGTGGTGCTCTAACAAAGATGTGATCACGCGTAACGTTTTGTAGTATTTTGCAAATATTTTATAAATTAGGAGGTAAGGTATGAAAACAGTTTTTAAAATAGGTCTGGTGCTTGCATTTGTCCTGGCCGGCGTTTCGGCCCAGGCCGCAGAGACGATCAACGGGGCAGGTGCGTCTTTCCCATATCCCGTATACTCGGCCTGGGCGTATAATTATCATAAGGCCACCGGCATTCAGCTCAATTACCAATCCATCGGTTCCGGCGGGGGAATCCGGCAGATCACAAACAGAACCGTCGAATTCGGCGCCTCGGATGCGCCACAGACGCCGGAATTCCTGAAGAAAAACAATCTGCTCCAGTTCCCTGCGGTAATGGGCGGCGTGGTGCTCGTCGTGAACATCAAAGGTGTCAAAGCGGGCCAGATGCATCTTGATGCCGATGCGGTCTGTAAAATTTATCTCGGTGAAATCACGTATTGGGATGACGCCAAAATCAAATCCATGAATCCCAAATTGACGCTGCCCCATAAGATGATTACCGTTGTTCACCGATCCGACGGATCCGGCACAACGGCGATTTTTACCACCTATCTCAGCCAGGCGTGTTCTGCATGGAATGATAAGGTCGGTCACGGAACATCGGTAAAATGGCCGCTGGGCATCGGCGGAAAGGGCAACGAAGGCGTGGCGAACTATGTTCGAAGATCCGGCAATTCCATCGGTTATGTGGAATTTGCTTATGCCAAGCAAAACAAACTGGCCTATACCCTTCTCAAGAACCCGGCGGGTCGTTTTGTGGCCCCGAATTTTAAAACTTTCGAGGATGCGGCCGCCACGGGCGATTTCGAGCCGGGAAAAGATTTCTATCTCTGGCTTGTAAATGCCAAGGGCGAAAATGCCTGGCCCATCGCCGGCGCAACGTTCATACTCCTTGCAAAGGAGAAAAAGGAAGCCGACATGAAGACCGTCAAATTCTACGATTGGGCATTCAAACACGGTGATAAAAAAGCCAAGGAACTCGTATACATCCCCTTGCCGGAATCACTGAAGAACAAGATCAGGGCTTACTGGAAGGCCCACGGGATTTACTAAACCGGATCTTTAGCGTGCGCGAATGGGCCGGGGGATCGCGAACCTGGCCCATTGACATCTTAACAAACATGGCACCGTCAACCAAAAAAAATCCAATCGATCTGCTATTTGCCGTCTTGACGGCGGTTTCATCTTTTTCCATCATCCTGCTTATCGCCGGCATTCTTATCGTCCTCGTTTTTGAATCATCCCTTGCGATTCATAAATTCGGCGTCTTTAATTTTATTTTCACCATCGATTGGGATCCGGTACGTAAAATCTTCGGCGCCGCATCCGCACTTTACGGAACCATGGTAACGACGGTGCTTTCAATGCTCATGGCGATCCCTGTTGCCGTCGGTATCGCCGTTTTCATAACGGAAATCGCCCCCAGTTTTCTTAAAGGGCCTATCGGGGTTACCATAGAGCTTCTGGCCGCCATACCGAGTATTATATACGGCATGTGGGGTCTTTTTACCCTGGCCCCCATCATGTCCAACACCATCGAGCCGGCGCTCCAGGCGACGTTGGGCAAGCTCCCGGTTTTTTCGATTCTGTTTAAGGGAACCCCGATGGGTATTGACCTTCTGACGGCCAGCGTGATACTAAGCATCATGATCGTACCGTTTACGGCCAGCATCTCGCGCGATGCCTTTAATCTCACCCCCGAAGTGGTCAAAGAATCCGCATATGCCCTCGGCGCAACCAAATGGGAGGTCGTCAAGAATGTCGTCATCCCGTATTCCAAACTCGGGGTCTTCGGTGGTGTCGTCCTCTCCATGGGAAGGGCCATCGGAGAAACCATGGCCGTTGCGTTCGTCCTGGGCAACAACCACCAGATTACGTCGTCCCTTCTAAACGCGGCAGCGACCATCACCGTGTCTTTGGCGAACGAATTCACGGAGGCGGACTCGGACATCTATCTTTCGTCGCTCTTTTATCTGGCCCTCGTTCTCTTTGTTTTAAGTTTCATTACGCTGTTTATCGCCAAACTCTTCCTTATCAGGGCGGAAAGGAAATATTCAAGATGACCCACGAGACAAAGAGAAAAATCGAAGGGTTCGTTGCGCTGTTTCTGAGCACCCTTGCCGCATTTATGGGTCTTTTCTGGTTGATCTTCATACTCGGAGACGTTTTGATTAACGGCATGGGGGCCTTGCACCTGAACTTTTTCTTGAATGACCCGACGCCCGCAGGTGTTTCCGGAGGGGGCTTAAGAAACGCATTCGTCGGGCAGCTCATGATTACCGCCTTTGCCACGCTGATCGGCGTGCCCATCGGCGTTCTCGGCGGGACCTTCCTCGCAGAATATGCGCGGGGTAAAAAGCTTTCACAGATCATCAGCATACTCGCCGATATCATGGTCAGCGTGCCTTCGATCATCGTCGGAACTTTCATTTACGCCTTGATGATAAAACCGTTCGGGCATTTCAGCGGATGGGCCGGGGCGGCGGCACTGGCCATCATTATGATCCCGGTGGTCCTGAGGACCACGGAAGACATGCTGTCCCTGGTGCCCTGGACATTAAGGGAGGCGGCCTTTGCATTGGGCGCACCTTACTACAAGGTCATTATACAGGTGGTCTACAGGGGCGCTGCGACAGGCATATTTACCGGGGTGCTCCTCTCCATTGCCCGGGTCGCCGGCGAGACGGCGCCGCTTCTCTTTACCTCCTTTAATAACAACTTCTTTTCGATGAACATGAATGGTCCCATGCCTTCTTTGACGGTGAGTATTTTCCAATATGCCATGGGCCCTTACGACGATTGGCATGCCCAGGCGTGGGCCGCATCGCTGGTCATTACACTTTTTATCCTGTTCATCACCATCGGGGGAAGACTACTTTTAAAATGGAGGTATAAACGGTGACAGATCGCATTGCGCTCGAAATAAAGGGCCTCAATTTCTATTATTCAGGCGCCAGCCAGGCCCTTAAAAACATCAACCTGACCGTATATGAAAAGAGCGTGACGGCACTGATCGGACCTTCGGGATGCGGCAAGACAACATTGCTCAGGTGCTTCAACAGAATGCACGATCTCTATCCCGAGCACCGTTATGAAGGAGAGATACTGTTTAACGGACAAAACCTTCTTGCCAATGGAAGGGATCTCATCAACTTGAGAAGCCGGATCGGTATGGTCTTTCAAAAACCCACGCCGTTTCCCATGTCAATCTTCGACAATATCGCATATGGCCTCAAACTGAAAGGGATCCGAAAAAAATCGGAACTTGAACAGCGGGTCGAAAACGCCTTAAAGCATGCCGCTCTGTGGGATGAGGTCAAAGATAAACTCGCTGACAGCGCCTATGATTTATCCGGGGGGCAGCAGCAGCGACTCGTGATCGCCCGTGCCCTTGCCGTCGAGCCGGAAATCCTTCTTTTCGACGAACCGACGTCCGCTCTCGATCCGATTTCCACATCGAAGATCGAAGAACTCTTAACCTATTTGAAAAATGAAATTACGATCATCATCGTCACGCATAACATGCAGCAGGCCGCCAGGATTTCGGACTGGACAGGTTTCGTGATGCTGGGAGAGTTGATTGAGTTCGATGCCACGGAAAAGATCTTCACGTCACCTTCGAAAAAACTTACCGAAGATTACGTAACCGGGAGGTTCGGATAACGACCGTCTCTGAGCCGGATCCCGCTTCTGAGGGATCGGGGTGTTTTCCGAACAGACGCTGCATGAATACATTTTTTTTTTAAACCGCATCCGATTTAAAAAAAATATTATCCATCTTGTCGGGTCGTCGCTGAAAGCGAAGCCCGATCTGCTCATTCTAAGGAATAAAAGTAAAACTCACCGAGAGCTCCAATGCGTATAGTCCGTTTTTCTAAAGAAAAATGCTGTCTTGACAATGATACCGCCATCCGCTATCAATCTTCAGGTTATCCCATGCCCCATCACACAATCATCTTTTTTTACGACTAACAACAACATGAGACCTTTGCAAAACGCTCATTTTTGTTCAAGTTCAAGGAACTCGAAAATTTCAACCGCAAGAATACATTAAGTATTTTGAGGATTAAAATTTGAGTGTGACACAGAAATTGGGCAAAAAGGGGTGTTTTGCAAAGGTCTCAACATGGTTTGAGCCGCTGCGCTTACGCCTTGCAAGAGAAGAGAAGTGGACCCTGTCGTTCGGATCAAGAACTATTCATATGCTTATCCAGATACGACCAAATTTGCGATAAGAAACATAAATCTCGATATCGAACCCGGACAGTGCCACTGTGTCAGCGGGCCGACAGGCAGCGGCAAAACAACCCTGGGGCTGGCGATTAAAGGGCTGCTGCCGCCGGGAAACGAGGAAGGCCGGATAACCGGGGTTTGTGCGACGGACGATGGCGGGACCGATATCGGCATTGTCCTTCAAAACCCCGAAATTCAGATTCTGGCATCATCCATCGGCGCTGAAATCGCATTCGGATTGGAAAATCTCTGCGTCGATCCGGCCACGATGCCGACCAAGGTAAGAGAAGCGCTGGATGCCGTCGGACTTGACCGGCCCATGGAATACGAAACCGCCAGTCTTTCCATGGGACAAAAATACCGCCTGATCCTGGCTTCCCATCTGGTGATGAATCCCAGGCTTTTAATCCTTGACGAACCCGCCGGGCAAATGGACCCGGATGGTTTAAAAAAGCTTCTGAAGGTGATACAAGCGCTGAAGAACACCGGCATGTCATTTCTTTTATTTGAACACAATCCTGAATTTTTAACAGAGATTATAGATGCTTACTGGCATTTGGACAGCGAAGGATATTTTCGGGCCGGATGTCTTAAGATGTCGGACTATGATCCGTCGATGTCCGGCTCACCCGGGCGCGGCAAACCTGGCGCGACTGACAGGAAGGTTGTGAGCGCGCGCAAATTGACCGTCAGCGGCGCCGACGGGTCACCCATATTTTCAGATCTTTTTCTAAAAGTAGCCAAAGGCCAGCGCGTTACCGTTTATGGCCCAAACGGCGCGGGCAAAACGACCTTGCTCCGGTGCCTTGCCGGATTTGTTCAGGCCTCTGCCGGGGATGTGATGATTTTCGGTAAAAAGCCGATTCCGGGCAATCTTCGCGGCAGGGTAGGGTGTCTCTTTCAGAATCCGCAGCAACAGCTATTCGAAAACACCGTTTATGATGAGGTTGCCTTTCCCTTGAAACGCTTCGGGAAAAAAGGAACCGCGATGGCATCCAAAGTCGATGAGACGCTTAACATGTGCGAGATCGGCGACCTTGCCGGATTTTCGCCGCATAAACTCAGCTACGGTCAAAAGCATCTTGTGGCGCTTGCATCCGTGCTGGCCGCTGATCCTGAGTTGTTATTGCTGGACGATCCTTTTGCAGGCCTCGATCAGAGCCGGTGTGAATTGATATTGAACCTGTTGTCCCGGTTGAATCAAGACAAGGACCTGACGGTTATTTGGGCGTGTCATCATCCGCAGATGTTCTCAGGATGGGCAGATCTTGAATTTTTTATGGAAAGAGGAAAAATCGTTGCGCATTCGTCTTAGGCAACTCTTCGGATTCTTACGCCGCTTTAAGGACTGGCCCGGGACCGAACATCGTCGCGCCGGAAGCATCGCCGTTGGCGCAAAACTGTTGGGTTTGATGGCTCTTTCCTTCCTTGCATTCGGGTCCCGCACAACAACCGGTTTGCTGTGGCTCACAGTGATTAATCTTGCCCTATTGCTTGTTTTCCGGTACGGGTTTATATTTCTGAGACGGGAAATCAAGGTTTTTCTGTGGCAAACGGCGATCATCGTTTCTCTTTATATGTTACGTTTCGGGTGGATTGATGGTTTTAAGCAGGGGGCAATGATTTCATGGCAACTTTCCTTAGCCTATATGCCCGGCGTCATCTTTATCAAAACCACGCCGCAACCCCGCATTGTTGAGACATTTTCGGCTGTTGCACCCTATCGCGCGGCTTTTGTGATGGCGACGTGCTTTAAATTCATCCCTCTCATATTGACGGAAATAAGAAATATCTACGAAGGCCAGGTCTTTCGCGGTGCGAAGATACTTCGCAGGGACCTGTTAAATCCCTGCAACTGGCCGGATCTTGTTTTCTGTCTGGCGCTTCCGGTCATCATACGGAGCATGAACCTTGCAGGGGAAATTACATTGGCGGCCAAGGCAAGGAATTTCGGTTTTAAAAAGAAAAGAACGTGCTGGCCCGGCATTTAGAAGGAATTTTATATGAACAGAATATCTTTGAAGGAGTCTCTTTTTTTGGGCTTCTGTGCCGTCTTCATACTGCTGTCACGGGCGGCGCTGAGACTCCATCTGGGGATCAGCGGACATGTCATGTTTTCCATGATGTTTTTCCTTTTGATTGCCCGGGGATGTGTTCCTCGCTTTTTTGCGGCGACGATTACCGGACTGTTCGCCGGCGTGGCCGCAATGGCCCTGGGGATGGGGAAAGGAGGACCGCTTCTTTTGATCAAGTTCGTCCTGCCCGCGCTGGTTGTCGATATCTGCGCCATGACGCTTCCATTTATGTTCCAAAGTTATCTCTTGTGTGCCTTTGTTGCCGCGACGGCGGCCTCGACAAAATTCATTGATACCTATGTCATGGACCGTCTGGTATCGATGAATCCGGATATCATTCTCCAGCACGCCTTTTTGGAGGCCGCGCCGGCGGTTTTCTTTGGTGTGGCCGGGAGTTTGTTCGTGCCGCCCGTGATTCGAAGGTTGAAATCATACGGCGTTATTTGAGCGGACTAAAATGTTAACGCTCAACCTTGAGCCTTGATTGACCCTTCTGCATTCTGAACGCTGAACACCGAACTCTAAGTTTTTCGCAAGGACAGTCGCTGAAACCCACCATACGGCATTCTTGACAATAGGACGGGCATGCGTTATTAATATAAAAATCAAGGGTTATTTCGCGATATCCGGCCTTATTAATTATCGTGATGCGTCTTGAGACGGGACATATTTGAAAATTATTCCTGATTTCGAGCGCATAAAGAGAATTTTCATCACTTCACTTCTATTCCATCCAATTTTAGTCTAATGAACTTAAAGATAGACATCAGAACTGATATTGAAGAATATTATTTGCTTTTTCAATATTTTGCTGCTTTAAATCGCTTTGACGGCCATGATACGATCCGGGTGTTATAAAGATCAGGTCATTTATGGTGCGACATCCGAGGCTTGGTGAGCTGACCGATGAATAGTGAACAAAAAAAAGAAGGCTTGTCCCCGAATTCCCCGAAACATCCGGGGTTGACCGCTGCAGCAAACGAGCGTTTCAAGGTCGGCGAAACGGTTTTTCGCCGGCTGCCCCAGCGCTACATCATAAACGAGTCCGGCGACGACCGCATTATTACCTGTTTGGAAGCGCCGAATATTTCGGTGCATGTTGAGGCCGGATTGACGGTTTCCGCTTCAGCAGCTCACAAGTCTCCCCCGGGCACCATCTATCTCGACGGTGTCGCGGCATGTGAGCCTTTCATGGATCTTGAAAAACAGATCTATAATTTCGATCATCACGAAGGATGTTTGCGGCCTTTTACGCTTTCAACCTGTGAACAGGTACTGATCATGATTTTAAAAGGCCTGGATCTCCGCGGCAGGGATTGGCGGATTTTCGCAAACGAGCCGGATTTGGACACCGTCCTGGCCATTTGGCTGCTTTTTAACCATATCCGCGTGGGCCGAAAAGATTCGGATGGGTTGAGAAGATTATATGCATTGGTGCGACTTGAGGGCATCATCGACGCGCACGGGTTGGAGATGGCGGGATTGAGCGCATTTTCGCCGGATCTTTTAAATAAAACCAAAAAATTAATCGATTATTTAAGAGCGGAAGAGGTCAACTTAAAAAAGAACGGCGTCTGGGAGGAAACCGACTATTTGGAGTATACCGCGCTGATATTGCATAAAATCGACAGAATCATTTATAAATCGGGTGATTTTGAGGATTTTAAAGAATTAAAAGAGATGGCTCGGGCGGAAATCGGCGATCATCGAATCGCGGTCGTCGTCGACGCCGAATTAGGGATATACGAACTCGAACCCTATCTGAACCGCATATATGGCGAAAACCTCGGGATTGCCATTTTAAAAAAGGGAGAAGGGATTTACACACTGCGTCGAATGGATCCGTTTATGCCGGTGGGTCTGAATAATGTCTATCAGAAATTAAACTCGATTGATCCCGACGTAAGCTGCCGAAAAGACAGCCGTCAGTGGGGGGGATCCGATGATATCGGCGGCTCCCCGCGCGGAATGCCGACCAAACTGACCCCAAAAGAAATTGTTCAAGCCTGCCATGATGCGTTTCAGAAGAGCAGCTTCGCCTATCATACGCTTCGTTTTTTTTACGCGCTTTATTTGCTTGGGATAATCATGGGCGCCGCTTTTATCTGCAGATTTTTCGTGTTATCTAATCTTTCCATCGTCGGCACAGACCGTATTCATTTGATATTCAAGTCCGATCTGCTTTTTTTCGTAGCATTGCTTGTTTTTACGATCATGATTTTGGTGATCGTTTCCCGGAAAGGGTGGCGGCAATTCGGCGTCCGAAGGCCCACCGGAAAAGACTGGTGGCTCATTTTGCCCATTGTCATACTTGCCGCTTTTGCCAAGGGGGTATATGTTCCACAAAGAATATTTCCCATACTCGGTCCCGACAAAATCCTGATATACATGATGGTTATCATACCCCTGGCGTCGGAACTGCTTTTTCGCTGCCTGGTATACGGCATCTTGGCAAAGGGAGCTTCCACTCAAAACTGCCGCAGCGGATGGTTTTTTTCCTATCCAATGGTGGGTTCGGCTTTCTTGTATGCGGCGTTTATCGCCTATCTGGTGTTTTTCCCGAATGTCCTGGAAGGCGCCTTGTCCATAAAGGCCATATTCAGCTGTTTATTTGCCGCCACTGCCTTCGGCATCGCCGTCGGATTCGTCCGGGAAAGGTCCCAGAGCGTTTTTCCCGCTATCCTTTTTCATTCCGTTGCCGTCGGCATTTTTATTGTTTGGAATTTTATCTATTAGTGTATAGTGTTTAGTATTTAGTAGTTAGTATTTAGTTTTTTGATTAAAACATGTGGTGTAATCATAAAAAGTTAGACTTCGACTTCCAAACACTAAACACTACATACT
>CAZQAF010000001.1:89233-110734 GCA_964591175.1 uncultured Desulfobacteraceae bacterium
ACTAAACACTACATACTTGAAGAATTCTTAAAAAAGTCGAATTCATGCCTGCCATCAAACCCCGGCCGTTTTCATACTTTTGTAAATTTCTTCCTGTTCATTTAAAATCTCCCGCAGAATATCGATGGTGGTCATGGGATTCATGATCACCGTTCGAAGCACGACGATGTGTTGCCCGGAAAAATCTTTAATGTCGAGGGTCGTTCTGGAGACAAAACTCTTGCCGGCTTCCCGCTGGCGTCGCTGAATTTGACGATTGATATCGTTCAGGGTTTCGTTGATCCTCACCTTCTGCTTTGCATCACTTCCGGCGAGTTTCTCTTGAAAATCCAAGGGGCAGAAACGATAGGTCAAAATGTTGAGTTCAGGCGCGGTAATGAGCTGAAAATGCATCCTTTTTTCAATTTCATCAGCGAATTTGCGGGCGGTTTCGATGCCGTGGTCGATGAGCAGGGCATATCCCCGGCTCCCCATGATTTTAAGTGCGCTGTCGAGTATCAGGGAGTTGGCCTCCCGGGATCCGGAAGGCGATTTGATGCCGAGATCCACGGAACCCGGCCGGTTGACATAATTGGCATGATAGATGATGTTATCCATGATCGCGGGATCTTTGAAGTAAACCATGCCGCAGCTCATGGGCATGTAAAACTGTTTGTGACCGTCGATGGTGACCGAATCGGCATGTTCGATGCCCGACAACAGGTGACGGTACTTTTCCGACATCAGCGTCGGGCCGCCCCAGGCGGCATCTACATGGAAATGGATGTTGTTTTCGGCACAGATGCCGGCCATTTTCCGGAGGGGATCCACGGAACCGGTTTCAGTGGTTCCGGCAATGCCGACCGCCGCAAGGACGGCTGTTTTTCGGGGACTTTTCAGCAGCGTGCGGATGGTGCCTTCAAGCTTGATCAGGTCGATTCGGTTTTTTGCATCCACATCGACGGCGACGATATTCCGGTTGCCAAGGCCGAGCAAACCACCGGCCTTGTTGAGGGAATAGTGCCCGCGTTTTGACACGAGAAGCACGCAGCGCCGGATTCCGTAAGCATCATATGCGGCCTTAAGACCTTCTTTTTCAACCCCTTCGAATCCGGTTTTAGGGGCAAGCAGCGCATTTCGGGCCACCCACAATGCCGTCAGGTTGGAAAGGGTGCCGTTTTCGGTGAAGCAACCCAGGGTCGTATGGGTGCTCTGAATGTGCTCCTTATAAAATGCATCGCTTTGTTGATAGATCAAACGGTGAATTTTGGCCAGCACCTGTTTTTCCACCACCGACACCACTTTGGATGTTTCGATTTTAACCACATTCTGGTTCAACGCCGCGACAATGGTTTTAAGGTGGACCATGAAAAACGGGATAGCCGACGTCATGTGGCCCACAAAATAAGGCGAAGCGACATTCACGGCATGGGGGGCGATGTCTTCGATCAGATCGGTGATCACGTCAGCCAGTTTTTTGTCCGGATTTTGGCTGATAAGGCTGTTCGTAAATCGATCGGCCAAATGCTTCAGACTGACCGCTTCGGTAAAACCGACGTGTGTTTTCAAAAAATCATGAAGCCCGAAAAGGATCTGCTCCATGTACTTTATCAAAGTGGATTTGGCGGCATCGCTTTCGGGCCGGATAAACGTCCGGGTCAGCGCCGGCCAATCGGCAACGAGTTCTTTTTTTTCAGTGGGGGATTCTCCTGGCATAGTGATATCCGGTCTTTATGTCCTGCCGTATATGAGGATTTGTTATTGCACGAATCATTCAAGATTCGGGTGCTAAGTCTTCGAATTTTAGTATCATGACCCGTTGATATTGCCAAGTAAATCTTTCAAAGCATTAAAAATTGCCTATTGCCAACTTGCGTTTAAATATAATACTATTTCGGCGTCAAATATGTATACCCACATTGATGAAAGGTTTTTTGCTTGAGGCTTATGGAAAACGAAGTATTTTTGCAGGAACATAAATATTATAGAAAACTTATCGAGAGTGCTACGGATTATGTGGTTGCCATCAATCGCAACTATCAGATCATTATGGCCAACGAACTATTTAAAAATGAGTTCGGCATGCAACCCAATGATTTCTGCTACAAAGTATGGAAAGACAGAAAGGAGAAATGTAAAGACTGCCTGGTTGCGAAAACATACCGGGACGGCTGGGGACACTGGAATGTCGAAAATGTCCACATGAAAGACGGCAGAGTCGCCAAAATGCTGATTAAAGCGATTCCGGTCAAGAATGAACAAGGCAAGGTGGTTTATGTTCTGGAAAGAGCGACCGATATCACGGAAAGGCAGCACATTCAGGAAAACATCGATAAAATCGTGGGCAATCTCGAAGATATGCTGGCCAATCGTCTGGAAGAGCTGCAAAAATCCGAAGAGAAATATCGAACCATATTTGAGCGGTCCCGGGATGCCATCATTCTCACCAATCCCAATGGCGACATTGTGGAGGTTAACCAGGCCGGTGTCCGTATCCTTGGGTATGAGACTCAGAAGGAAGTACTGGCGGTTCAATCTGTTTCAAGACTTTTTGAAAGCAAAGAATACTTTAAATTCCAGGAAAAGGTTTCGCGTGAAGGCTTTGTCAAGGAGCTCGAAACCCGCCTGTTCGGTAAAAATGATCGAACGTTCGATGCGCTGATCACATCCAATGTTACGGTCGACGTCACGGGGAGAATAACCGGTTATGTATTGATTATAAGAGACATTACCGCGAGGAAGATTTCACAAAGGCAAATCGAAAAACGCAATATCCGATTGAATATTTTAAATGCCATATCCAAAAGCGTCAGCAGTAGTCTGAATCTTGATGAAATTTTAAATAGCGCTATCGATAAAATTCTCGAGGTTCTCGAATCCGACAGCGTCAGAATTTATCTGCTGGACCAGAAAAGAAAGGTTCTCAAACTGGTGGCGCACAAAGGTATTTCAGCCAAATTGATCGACGAACCCTTTATGCAGTATCGTGATCCCGGTGACGGGTTGTTGGGTCAGACCATAATGGATGGCGAGACCCGCTTGGTGGACAATTTTTTGAGGTCCCAGGATCCTTATGTCGATTCGATTATCGAAGAGGGCCTTCATTCTACCGCTTATATACCGCTGTCCACAAAAGGAATACTGATGGGCGTCATGTGCGTGGGAAGCCATTATCCCATTGAGTTTGCATCCGGATATATTGAATTTTTAACGGCTATCGGGAGCCAGATCGGCGTTGCCGTGGATAATGCAAATTTATATGAAAACATAAAACGGGCCTATGAAGATCTCAAAGATGCCCAGGAACAGATTGTTCAGTCGGAAAAACTGGCCTCGCTTGGGAAATTGGCCGCCACTATCGCCCATGAGATAAACAACCCCCTTGCCGCGGTTCTGACCTATATCCGGCTGATGATAAAGCTAAAAGACCGGAATCAATTTTCTTCCGACAGGCTCGATGACATCACCCGATATTTGGCCACCATGGAGTCGGAAACCGCCCGGTGCGGAGAGATCGTAAAAAATCTTTTGGCATTTTCCCGCCAGTCTAAAATCACCATCAAGCGCCATCGCGTTGCCGACATTATTGACAGGACCTTGAGTTTGATTGCCCATGATTTGGAAATGAAAGAAATTCATTTGAAAAAGAACATCGAGCCGGATCTGCCCGATGTTCACTGTGATTTTCAGCAGATTCAGCAGGCCCTGTTAAATCTCATGTACAATGCGTCAGACGCTATGGTTCAAGGCGGTACGCTGACGGTGACCGCCCGTAGAAAAGCCGGAGCCGAAACGTTTTTAGAGGTCGTGGTTTCGGATACGGGACGCGGCATTTCCGATGAAGACAAGGAAAAGATATTCGATCCTTTTTTTACAACCAAAGAAGAGGGGAAAAATGTGGGCCTTGGTTTATCGGTGGTTTACGGCATTATTACGCGGCACAACGGAACCATTGAATTGGAAAGCGAGGCCGGAAAGGGAAGCACTTTCAAATTGAGTCTGCCATGTGGCTGATTTCGGTAAAAGCCATTTGATTTACAACCAAAAGATGAAGGGAAGGAGCCGACAATGACCAAAAACCCCCGAATTCTTGTCGTTGATGATGAAGCGCCGATGCGAGAAGCGCTTTATGACTGGCTCAAGGAGGATGGTTATGAGGTTGGTCTGGCTGAAAGCGGAAAAGATGCCATTGCCATTGCCTTGGAAAAAAGCTGGGACGTCATATTGCTGGATCTGAAAATGCCGGGCATGGATGGACTGGAAACCTTGAGACAGCTTAAGGGAGAAGCGGTTGGGACAGATGCCGAAATACTCATGATGACCGCCTATGCCACCGTAGATACAGCGGTTCAGGCCATGAAAGAAGGGGCTTTTGATTATCTTGTCAAACCCTTTGCCCCGGACGAGATCGAAATGCAAATCAAAAAAATTGTCGCCCACCGGGAATTGGTTCTGGAGAACATATTACTGCGTCAGAAGCTGGAGGAAAGGTCAGAATATGATGAAATTATAGGGAAAAGCGATGCCATGCAGGAAATTTACGATTTGATTTCCCAGGTGGCACCTACGGACTCCACCGTACTGATAACCGGAGAAAGCGGTACGGGTAAGGAATTGGTCGCACAGGCGATTCACGGCAACAGTTTGCGCTGCTACATGCCGTTTGTCGCCGTAAGCTGCGGGGCGCTTCCCGACTCTTTGCTGGAGAGTGAACTTTTCGGGTATGAAAAAGGGGCTTTTACAGGCGCAGAGCATACCAAAAAGGGGCGCTTTGAAATGGCTGATAAGGGGACACTTTTTCTGGATGAAATCGGTGATATCAGTTTAAAAACACAGGTGGATCTATTAAGGGTTTTGCAGGGGAAGGAGTTCAGGCGTCTGGGAGGCCAGGAAGAAATTAGCGTGGATGTGCGTATCTTGGCAGCGACCCACCGAGATTTGAAAAAGGCGATTTCTGAAAACACATTTCGTGAAGATCTTTTTTACCGTTTAAATGTCATTTCGATCCATGTCCCGCCGTTGAGAGAACGAAAAGACGATATTTCGCTGCTGGTAAGCGCATTTATACGCCGGTATTGTTTGGAAATGAATAAGGAACGGGTAAACATCGCGCCGTCCGCCTTGAAAATGTTAATGGATTACGACTGGCCCGGAAATGTCAGAGAATTGGAAAACGTTATTGAAAGAGCGCTCGTTATTGGCAGGGGCAAAGAAATCGTCACGGATGATCTTCCGTTTACGCGTAAAGAACTGGCGTCTGCTGAAGTTCCCAAATCGTTAAAATCAATGGAAAAAATGCATATCAACAGAATCCTTGAAGAAACGAATTGGAACATCAGCAAAACCGCCCGTCTTTTGGAAGTCGACCGGCAGACGCTCTATAATAAAATTGCAAAATATAAGATTGAAAAGGAATAACAGATCGATTTGCCAGACTGCGTGACCATTTGTTCTCTGGGCTCGGTTGACGAAGGGATTCTGGATCACATTGCGAAATGTATTTCGATCCGATGCGGTCTTTCCTGCAGGGTTTCCATGGGAATGGGAAATCCTCGATATGCCTATAATGATATCCGGGGCCAGTATAATTCAAAACTGATATTAAAACATCTCCTTCAACAAAGCGCCTATGATACCCTTCGCCTTGTCGGCGTGACGTCAGTGGATTTGTATGTGCCGATCTTAAAGTTTGTCTTCGGCTTGGCGCAGATCGACGGCAAATGTTCGATTATATCCCTGCACCGGCTTTATCCCCGATTTTATGACCAACCCGCCGATCCGGATCTTTTCTTGTCCCGTGTGGAAAAGACGGCGTTGCATGAGTTAGGGCACACCTTCGGTATAACCCATTGCAGAGATCGACACTGTGTGATGTTTTCCTCGACCCGGATTGAAGATACGGATTTCAAACGCGCCGAATTTTGTCCCACCTGTTTGGAACTTTTTCATTGGTTTCTTAATAAATCCTCGATCAAATCACCATAGTCCGGATTTCCAAAGCAACCGGTTCTTGAGATGTGCCGAAAATTTCTGCATACTGTCTTTTTTTTCGACAACCCATGAATATGTTGAATTAATAAAAGGTTATCCTCACACGCATTCTGCGAAGATAAATATATGCCGAAAATATCGGCAATACTCTCTTTGGGACAATAGTCGATTCAAGGCTTTCTTTGGAAATATTACTATAGTTAAATCTAATAGTTACAATATTTCCCCAATGTCTTGTTCGATTTTGGCACAGACCTTGCTCAAAAAATAAAAAAAATGGAAAAAAATTGAACAAATCATATCATCATTTAAAAAGGAGGAGATCAAATGGAAGCCAGCAGAAAAAGGGAATCGATGAAAATCGTACCACCGGGGAAGAAAAAATGTGTATGGATGGAGGCCGGGGTTGTTTCCTATAAACTGTGCGACAACAACTTTGACTGTTCTACCTGCGTATACGACCATGGCATGCATGAAAGGGTTGCCCGATATAAAGAAAAAGTTGCCATGCAACCTGTTGAAGTAACACCGGATAAATTTACCGAAACATGGGCGGACAAGATGATGCAGCTTCCGGCCAGCCGACGTAAATGCCGTTATATGATCACCGGAGAGGTGGTTCGTAAAATATGCCCCAATGCCTATGAGTGCGGCACATGTTCCTTTGACCAGATGATGCAGGAACGACTGCAGACAGAGACGCTTCCGGTGTATGCCCTGAGCCGGGAAAGCGGTTTTGAAATGGCCGAAGATTTCTATTACCACGAAGGCCACACATGGGCCAAACCGGAATACGGCGGACGCGTGAGAGTGGGGCTGGATGATTTTGCCCAAAAACTGATTGGTAAACTCGCAAGGATTGAATTGCCGAATGTCGGGCAGGAAATAAAACAGGGTAAAGTGGGATTTCAAGTCAGACGCAATGGCGAAATAGCAAAAGTGCTTTCCCCGATAGACGGTATCGTGACCAATGTGAATGAGGCGCTTCGGGATCAACCTGATCTGGCCAATGAATCTCCCTATGAAAATGGGTGGTTATTTACCATCGAGCCGACCAGACTGCGTAAAAACTTAAAGGAACTCTTCTATGGACAAGAAGCCCATAATTTTATAAGCGAGGAAAAAGAAAAGCTCTTTGCCATGGCCAATCAGGATTTGCGATTGGCTGCAGACGGCGGTGGTTCGGTCGAAGATATTTCCCAAGAACTCGAAGGAGAAAAATGGGCCAATTTTGTAAAAAGTTTTCTTAAAACCTGATGGTGAAGCTTTCCGTCTTTACCCGGATATTGCAGTGTCCGATTAAATAAGCCTCCTGTTTCGTTAAGGATCAGGAGGTTTATTTTTTTGTGGTGGATTTTAGAAATAATTATTATCCATAACGTTTGAGCCTGCCCTGGATGAGTCTGTTTCAAGGCTGTCTTTTATCATGTGTTAAATTCCCAGTTAAATTAAAGAAGTATTTTTTAGCATGTGTCAAATTAGGGTTGACAAATTTAGCATATAGGATAAAAGAATTGTTTGTTTTTGATCCACTGGTTCATCAATTAATGGATTATGGATTCAATCTTCTTCACTTAAAAAAATAAAATAAGGAGCACTGTATGACCGCGAAAGTTAACGGTTCTGTTCTAGTGGTGGGTGCCGGGATTGCCGGTATGCAGTCCGCATTGGATCTTGCCGAATCCGGCTTTTATGTTCACCTGGTCGAAAGGTCGCCGGCTATCGGCGGTGTCATGGCGCAGTTGGACAAGACTTTTCCCACCAACGACTGTTCTATGTGAATTATTTCCCCCAAACTGGTCGAGGTCGGCCGGCATATCAACATCGAACTTCACACCTGTTCAAACATTGAAAGGATTGAAGGCGAGAACGGAAACTTTCACGTCACCTTACACAAAACCCCCCGCTATATTGATACCGACAAATGTACCGCCTGCGGTGATTGTGCCGGCGTGTGCCCTGTAACAATACCCAGCAAATATGATATGGGCCTGGCGGATCGGAAGGCCACTTATAAGCTGTATGCCCAAGCTATTCCGGGGAGTTTTGCCATAGAAAAGCTCGACACGGCCCCGTGCAGGATGGCGTGCCCGGCAAATTTGAATGTCCAGGGATACGTGGCCATGGTCAAGCAGGGAAAATACGAGGAGGCCGTCAAGATCATCATGGAGGATCTGCCGTTTCCGGGCATCCTCGGGCGAATCTGTCCCCATCGCTGCGAAAAAAGCTGCCGCCGGCTTGAATTGGATTCGTCGATTTCCATTCGTGAGCTTAAACGGGTGGCTGCGGATCATGTGGATCTGCGCGAGCTTCCGGTTCCGGATATTACGCCCAGAAATGAAAAGGTGGCGATTATCGGGGCCGGTCCTGCGGGTCTTACCGCCGCCTATTTTCTGGCCATCGACGGGTATGCGGTGAGTGTATACGAATCCATGCCCGAACCTGGCGGAATGATGCGTTACGGGATTCCCGAACACCGGCTGCCGCGGTCGGTGCTGGATGCGGAGATCGATAATCTCGAACGGTACGGGATAACGATTCATACCAATACCGTTATCGGCAGGGACCTGACCCTTGAAGAACTCCGCGAACATGGGGCAAGTGCCATCTTTTTGTCCATCGGGGCCTGGAAAGGTTTGAAGCTCAGGATACCCGGCGAGGAGACCGCCGAAGGGATATCCGATGTAACGACCTTTTTACGGGAAGTGCATCTGGGGAATTTAAAGCAGCTTTCCGGGAAGGTGGTGGTCATCGGCGGGGGCCATTCGGCGCTGGATGCCGCGCGGGTGGCGCTTCGGCTGGGTGCGAGCGAAGCGCATATCATCTACCGCCGCAGCCGGAACGAGATGCTCGCGGAACCCGAGGAAGTGGAAGAGACTGAAGTCGAGGGCGTAAAGATCCATTTTCTGGTAGCGCCGATGAGCATATCCAATGAAAACGACAAGGTGACCGGCATCGAGTGTATCCGGACCCGGTTGTCCGACATGGACAGCACCGGCCGTCGAAAGCCGATTCCCATAGAAGGCTCCGAATTTTTTATCGAAGCCGACCATATTATCCCGGCCATCGGACAGGAGCCTGATTTTGCCGGTTTGACCCAAAAACTGAATCTCAACGTGTCCAAATGGGGGCTTCTGGAGGTGAATCCTGAAACCCTTCAAACGAACATCCCTGAAATCTTTGCGGGCGGGGATGTGATTTCAGGACCGGCTACGGTGATCGAGGCGGTAGAAGCGGGCCGGCGGGCCGCCAAATATATGGGGCAATATTTGCAGGGCAAAGACCTGCCTACCGAGTGGCAGGAGGAACCGCCCATGGGCACGAACTGGAAAGCGCCCTCAAAAGACGAACAGCTTAAAGACCGGTTGAAGGTTCCAACGCTGCCGAAGGAAAAAAGACTGTCGGGATTTGAAGAAGTGAGCCTTCAGGTGGACGAGACTTCAGCGCAGAAAGAGGCGGACCGTTGCCTGGACTGCGGAGGATGCTGTGAGTGCTATCAATGCGTGGAAGCCTGCGGTCCCGAGGCCGTCACCTTTGAAACCCATGCCCAAAAACCCGAGACGGTGGCGCTTGAGGTGGGTTCGGTTATTCTGGCGCCGGGTTTTACGCCGTTTGATCCGTCGAAGTTCGACAATTACAATTACGCGAAACATCCCAATATCGTCACGTCTACGGAATTTGAACGAATCCTTTCGGCCACAGGTCCCTTCATGGGGCATCTTACCCGGATATCGGACAAGAAAGCGCCCAAAAAGATTGCATGGTTCCAATGCATCGGTTCCAGGGATCTTAATCGCTGTGACAATGCCTATTGTTCCTCCGTGTGTTGTATGTATGCCGTCAAAGAGGCGGTCATCGCCAAAGAACACGCAGATTATGATCTGGATTGTGCGGTCTTTTTCATGGACATGCGAACGCCGGGAAAGGATTTTGAAAAATATTACAACGATGCCAAAGACAAACACGGCGTTCGGTTTATCAGGAGCCGGGTTCATACCATTGATCCTGTTCCGGGAACCGATGACCTTGAGGTTCGGTATGTCACTGAAAACGGTGAACTTAAAACCGAAATTTTCGACATGATCGTCCTTTCCGTGGGCATGGAAATATCACCGGAAATGGTGGATATCGCAAACGATCTCGGCATAGAACTGACGGATGGGAAATTTTGCAAGACATCGGATTTTCAATCTTTTGCATCATCAAGAGATGGTGTTTTTGTCTGCGGCGCATTTCAGGGACCCAAAGATATCCCGGAGTCTGTCATGGAGGCAAGTGCCGCAGCCTGCAGCACCGGCGTTAATTTGTCATCAGCCCGGGGGTCTCTTGTCAAAGAGCGGAAATTTCCCGATGAAAGTGATATTTCCGGCGAGGAACCGCGCATCGGCGTGTTTGTGTGCAATTGCGGCATCAACATCGGCGGTGTTGCCGATGTGCCGGCCATTGCCGAGTATACCAGAAGCTTGCCCAACGTCGCCTATGTGGAGGAGAACCTTTTTACCTGCAGTCAGGATACTCAGGATAAAATGGTCGAAGTCGTCAAAGAACAACATTTAAACCGTATCGTTGTTGCGGCCTGCACCCCGCGAACCCATGAGCCGCTGTTCCAGGAGACCATACGAAATGCAGGCTTGAATCCGTATCTTTTTGACATGGCCAACATCAGAAATCAGTGCACATGGGTTCACTCGGATGACAAGAAAACCGCCACGGAAAAATCCAAAGATCTCATTCGGATGGCCGTCAACAGGGCATCTCTGCTGGAGCCGATTCCGGCTGTTTCCGTGGACATCAATAAATCCGCCCTGGTCGTCGGCGGCGGTGTCGCCGGCATGACCGCTGCGCTGAGTTTGGCCGATCAGGGCTTTCCGGCAACGATTGTGGAAAAATCATCAGAACTTGGCGGCGTTGCAAAGGATCTCAAAAAGACCTGGAAGGGGCGGGATGTTCAGGAATTTCTTTCGGGTCTGGTGGAAAAAGTGACACAGCACCCCGGCATCGAGGTGTTGACGGATTCGGAGGTGAAGGGCGCATCCGGATTTGTGGGCAACTTCGAGACCCAGGTATCCAACGGGAATGGTACGAAATCGGTGAAACACGGGGTAACCATTATCGCCACCGGCGGAAAGCCGGCGGATGTCGACGAGTACCTTTACGGTCAAAATCCCCGGGTGAGCCGCTGGCATGATCTGGAGCATGATCCCGATAAATTAAAGGATGCCGAGAGCGTGGTATTTATCCAGTGCGTTGGATCCAGAGATGACAACCGGCCGTATTGTTCGCGGATTTGCTGCACGTCTTCCGTATTGCAGGCCATTTCCATCAAAGAAGAACACCCGGAAACCGATGTTTTTATCCTATACAGAGATATCCGGACTTACGGTGAAAGGGAGATGCTCTATAAGAAAGCAAGAGAAAAAGGGGTCATTTTTGTCCGTTACTCCCTTGACAACAAGCCCGAGATCGTCGAAGTCGAGGATGGACTTGAAGTCAGTGTGTTTGACCCTGTTTTGCAAAGAAATTTAAATATAAAGGCGGACTACGTTAATCTGGCGACGGCGATTGAGCCGGCGGATAATACGGCAATATCGGAGTATTATAAAATTCCGCTCAATGCCGAAAACTTTTTCATGGAGGCCCATGCCAAATTGCGGCCGGTGGATTTTGCCACCGACGGTATTTTCCTGTGCGGACTGGCCCATTATCCCAAGGGCATTGACGAAAGCATCGCCCAGGCCATGGCCGCCGCCGGCCGGGCCACGACCGTTTTGGCAAAGGATTCCGTGCAGATTTCTCCGCTGGTGTCCCAGGTGGATGCCGATAAGTGCATCGGTTGCGGGTTGTGCACGGAGGTTTGCGCGTTTTCGGCCATCGAACTGGAAGAGATTGAAGGAAAGGGCTATCGCGCCAAGAATATCTCAGCGTCCTGCAAAGGATGCGGGCTTTGCGCGGCATCATGTCCGCAGCATGCGATTGACATGCTCCATTTCCGGGATGCACAGATTATCGCATCGGTGTGTGCGGCAGTATAAATGGTTGAATCGTTAAATCGTCGAATGGTTAAATAGTTAATACATAAGAAATTGCGACGTGACTATTGAGCGGCTCGACAGCTTAACCAGTGTCCGTCAATTCATATGAAGGGGCACTGCCTAAAATTTAAAGGGTGATATAAATGGCAGATTTTGAACCAAAAATTGTTGCTTTTTTGTGTAACTGGTGTGCTTACGCCGGTGCCGATCTGGCGGGCGTTTCCCGGCTACAATACCCCCCGAGCATCCGAACCGTTCGGGTAATGTGTTCGGGAAGGGTCGATCCGATGTTCGTGCTGGAAGCGTTCAAGGACGGGAGTGACGGCGTGCTGGTGGCCGGGTGACATTTCGGTGATTGCCATTACCTGGAAGGTAATGTTCAGGCCGAGAAAAAAATCCGTTTGACCCAAAAATTGTTTGATATTGCCGGCATCGGCAAAGAGCGGCTTCATCTGGCATGGGTGTCATCGGCCGAAGCCCAGCGCTTTGTAGAAGTCGTCATCAATGCCACCGAATCGGTTAAAGCCAAGGGAAAATTCGACCCCAAAACCTTTGAATATGAACTCGCCGCGGCGGAAATGACCCTTTCCGGAGAAACACTGAGATGGATGGTGGGAAAGGAAGTCAAAATCACGACAAAAGGGGATGTTTACGGCCGCAACTGGGATGTCGAGAGTTTTGAAACCATTCTCGATGCGGTGCTCGAAAGGGAATATCAAAAGAACTTGATTTATAAGGCCGTAAAAGAAGGACACACTTCCGTCAGGGATATTCACCATAAGATCGGGCTCGATCTCAAAAGAATTTCATATCTTTTGGCGGATCTGGAAAAGACAAACAAGGTGGAGTTTACGGGAATGAAAGATCGCATCCCGGTTTTTGCAGTATTATAAGGATTGATGATTGAAGAAGATTGAAGCGTGAAAAATTTTTTAAATTGATCATTCGACAATCGACAATCTTCGATTCATAAGGGAGGAAAAATGACGAACAAAAGCGGATCGGTTATGGTTGTCGGCGCAGGCATTGCCGGAATGCAGGCTGCGCTGGATCTGGCCAATTCAGATTATAAGGTGTATCTGGTAGATAAGTCGCCGACCGTCGGTGGGATGATGTCCAGGCTGGACAAGACATTCCCCACCAACGACTGTGCCATGTGAGTGATCTCGCCGAAACTGGTCGAGGTCGGCCGGCATATAAATATCGATCTGGTAATGTGCAGCGAAGTCAAAAGCGTAAACGGCGAGCCGGGAAATTTTGAGGTGTCGCTGGTCAATCATCCCCGGTATATCGATCCTGTTAAATGCACGGGGTGCGGGGAATGTGCAAGACACTGTCCGGTAACCGCCGTCAACCAATACAATATGAAACTGGACGATCGACGGGCCACGTATATCGAGTATGCCCAGGCGGTGCCCCTTGCATTCGGCATCGATACCGATACGTGCGTCGGCTGCGGTCTTTGCGAAAACATGTGTATCGCAAAGGCGATACAGTACGATGACACCGAGCGTGAAAGCACCCTCAACGTCGGGTCCGTGATACTGTCGGTGGGAAGCCGGGGATTTGATCCTTCGGGTCTCGATTATTTGGGATACGGCAAATACGCCAACGTGGTGACCAGTGAAGAATTTGAAAGGATTTTAAGTGCATCGGGTCCTTATTTCGGGCATCTGATGCGGCCCCTGGACCGGGAGGAGCCCAAAAGCATCGCCTGGCTGCAATGCGTGGGATCCCGGGACGCCAACCGGTGCGGCAACGGTTACTGCTCTTCGGTCTGTTGCATGTATGCCGTCAAAGAATCCATGATCGCCAAGGAACATGTCCACGGAGAACTCGATTGCGCGGTGTTCAATATGGATATGCGGACCTTCGGCAAAGATTATGAAAAATATTATTTGCGCGCCCGGGACAAAGAGGGTGTTCGTTTTATCAAGGCCAGGGTGCACAGCATCATCGAAATTCCGGAGACCGGGGATCTGATCATCCAGTATGCCGATGAAGCCGGCAAAATGAAAGAAGAAATCTTCAGCATGGTGGTGCTGTCCGTGGGACTTCAGGTTCAACCGGACGCCGCCGAGCTTGCCCAGCGTCTCGGCATTAAGCTGAACAAATACCATTTTGTGGAAAGCAATCCATTTGCGCCGGTGGTCACCTCACAACCGGGGATTTATACCTGCGGGGTTTTGCAGGGACCTAAAGACATTCCGGGTTCCGTGACGGAAGCCAGCGCGGCCGCTTGTTTGGCGGGCGCCGAGCTTGCCGAAGCCAGGGGCACCGACATCCCCAAGGTTGAAATTCCCAAAGAGATGGATGTTACCGATCAGGATCCCCGCATCGGTGTTTTTGTCTGTAACTGCGGCATCAATATCGGCGGGATTGTGGATGTTCCCGGCGTAAAAGCGTATGCAGAGACCCTTCCGAACGTGGTATACGCGGATGAAAACCTGTTTACCTGCAGCCAGGACACCCAGGACAAAATCAAAGAAAAAATTATCGAACATAATCTCAACCGGGTGGTGGTGGCATCCTGCAGCCCCAAGACCCACGAAGCCATGTTCATGGAAACCTTAGAGGCCTGCGGGTTGAACAAATATCTGTTTGAAATGGCCAATATTCGCAATCAGGATTCCTGGATTCATTCAAAGGAACCCGAGGTCGCGACAAAAAAAGCCAGGGACCTGGTTCGAATGGCCGTGGCCAGGGCCGCTACCCTGAGAACCCTTCATGAGAAAGTGGTTCCCATCAACAAACAGGCGTTGGTCATCGGCGGAGGGGTTGCCGGGATGAACGCCGCCCTGAGTTTGGGCAACCAGGGATTCAATACCGTATTGCTTGAAAAGGAGGCCGAACTCGGCGGTTTTTCACGGAAACTTCACCACACCATCGAAGGCGCGGATGTTCAGGCTTACCTCAGGAACCTGACTGATGACGTGAACGGCCATGATAAAATCGAAGTGTTGACCGGGGCCCGGATTGTTGGGTTTGAAGGGTTTAAGGGAAACTTTGCCACGGAAGTGGCTTTGGACGGCGGCGACAAGAAGCGAAAAATCGATCACGGTGTTTTTATCGTGGCGACCGGCGCCGGCGAATACCGGCCCAAGGAATATCTCTACGGAGATGACGATCGGGTGATGACGCAGGTGGCGCTTTCCGACAGGCTGGAAGAGAAAGGCGCGGCCGATCTGGACAGCGTCGTCATGATTCAATGTGTCGGTTCCCGAAATGACGAGCATGTGGAATGCTCTCGAATTTGCTGCCAGAATGCCGTCAAGAACGCCCTTCACATCAAAAAACTGAATCCGGAAACCCAGGTCTACGTGATGTACCGGGATATCCGGACCTACGGGCTTCTTGAGGACTACTTCACGGCGGCCAGAGAACAGGGCGTGATCTTTATCCGTTTTGACAAGGATGCGCCGCCGGATGTTCGCAGCGCGTCCGAAGGGATGCTGGTTACCGTTAAAGACCATATTTTGCAGCAAAATGTCGAGATCAGGGCCGATCTGGTAACCTTGAGCGCGGGGATGCGAGCTGAAAATACCGACGAGATGAGCCAAATTATGAAGCTGAACCGCAATCCGGAAGGATTTTTCATCGAGGCGCATGTGAAGCTGCGTCCGGTGGATATGCCCAGTGACGGCGTCTTTTTGTGTGGGACCGCCCACGGCCCCAAGCTGATTACGGAGGCGATTTCACAGGCCCAGGCGGCGGCTTCACGGGCGACGACGTTTCTTGCCAAAGATGCCATCAAGCTTTCGGCCATTACGGCCAAGGTGGATGTGGACCATTGCGTCAAGTGTTTAACCTGTGTCCGTTCATGTCCCTTTGGCGTTCCGGAATTTAATATCAATGAAAAAGTCGTTGAAATCAATGAAGCGATTTGCCATGGATGCGGCGTTTGCGCCAGCATCTGCCCGCGGCAGACCATTCATTTAAGTTTTTACGATGACGATCAAATAATGTGTAAAATTGATGCCTTACTCGAGGCGGGGGGAATATAATGGCTGATTTCGAACCGACCATTTTAGCATTTTGCTGTGATTATTGAGGTTATTCGGCTGCGGACCTGGCAGGTTCCATGCGACTGGATTATCCCGCAAACATTAAAATCGTTAGACTTCCCTGTACCGGAAAGATTGATGTCATACATCTTCTAAGAGCCATTCAGAAAGGGGCCGACGGCGTATATGTCGTGGGTTGCCTGGAAGGAAACTGCCACTATAACGAGGGAAATTTCAGGGCTCGTGAACGGGTGGAACATGTCCGCATGTTGCTGGAAGAAATCGGTCTTGCAGGAGACAGGGTGAGAATGTATAATCTTTCTTCGGGCGAAGGGCCCACCTTTGCAGCCTATGCAAAAGAGATGACCGACAACATACGGTCTTTGGGGCCCAACCCGCTTAAGAATTCGACAAAGGCCTAAAAACGGAGGATACATTATGGCTGAAGAAGCAATTAAACTCGGCGGCAAAAAGAAAAGTATTTTTCTGGACAAGGTAAAGGAGCTGCTTCCCGAAGGGGGGCATCTTAATCTTTGCCTGACCTGCGGCGCCTGCTCATCCGGATGCCCGGCCACGGGTCTGGAGAATATGGACCCCAGAAAGTTCTTACGCATGGCTGCCCTTGGAATGGACGAAGAAATAACCAGTTCGCCCTGGGTGTGGATGTGCACCATGTGCCAGCGGTGCATTTATGTGTGCCCCATGAAGATCGACATTCCGCAGTTGGTCTTTAACGCCCGGGCGGCATGGCCCAGAGAGGAACGGCCGAAGGGTATTCTCGGATCGTGCGACATGGCATTGAAACATGATACTTGCAGCGCCATGGGGACATCCGAGGAAGACTTTCAGTTCGTGGTGGAAGACGTGCTGGAAGAATACCAGGAATCCCAGCCTGAGTTCAAGGATATGAAGGCGGATGTCAACCGGGAGGGAGCCGAGTTCTTTTTGAACCAGAACTCCAGAGAACCGGTCACCGAACCCGATGAAATGGTGCCCCTGTGGAAGATTCTCCATTTGGCGGGTGCCGACTGGACTTACAGCACCAAAGGATGGGCTGCGGAAAATTACTGCATGTTTATGGCAGACAATGATGCCTGGGAACATATAGTGAGGGTAAAAGCCAAGGCCGTGGATGATTTAAAGTGCAAGGTCTGGCTCAATACCGAGTGAGGGCACGAACTTTTTGCAGTCCGGGCCGGACTGAAAAAATTCAACATCGATTACAATTTTGAAATCAGGAGCATCATTCAGTATTATGCCCAGTGGATCCGTGAGGGAAAACTCAAGGTCAATTCCGACTGGAACAAGGATCTTAAGATTAAATTTACGGTTCAGGACCCCTGCCAGTTGGTCCGCAAAAGCTTTGGGGATCCGGTGGCCGAGGATTTGCGATATACCGTGAAGGCGGTAGTGGGTGAAGAAAATTTTATCGACATGCAACCGAACCGGTCGAACAATTACTGTTGCGGCGGTGGCGGCGGATTTCTTCAATCCGGATATCCGGAAGAACGTCGCGGCTACGGCAAACTCAAAGCCAATCAGATTTTAACGACAAAGGCGAATTACTGCATTACGCCGTGCCACAACTGCCATGCCCAGATTCATGATTTGAGCGATATTAATGATCATCCATGGCAAACCGTCCATCTGTGGACCTTGATTTGCCTGTCGCTGGGAGTACTGGGGCCCAATGAGCGTGAATATCTGGGCGATGATCTTAAAGAAGTATTGCCCTTTCACCCTGAATCGGCGATGTAGTCGCTTATTTTCCGCCGGTGATGATTTGAGAATAAGATGCCTGATGAGCGATCAATGAAAGACAGTTGGCGACAAATGACTGTTTAGGAGGGAAAATGATAGTTGCCAAAAGGAAACCCTTTGAAGAAATAAAAGAAATGATCAAGGACTATAAAAAAGTCCTGAATGTTGGCTGTGGCACATGTGTGGCGGTTTGCCTTGTCGGCGGCGAAAAAGAGGTCGCCGTACTGAATACCGAAATCGATATGGCCAGAAAATTGGACAACAACCCCATCGAGCTCGGCGCCCAGACCATCGAAAGACAGTGCGACCATGAATATCTCGCGGAGCTGGACGATGTGATCGGCGAGTACGATGCCGTCATCTCTATGGCCTGCGGCGTCGGCATCCAGTTTCTGGCGGAGCGGTTCCCGGACAAGCCGGTTTATCCGGGTGTGGATACATGCGGCATGTCCGCCAATCAGGCCGTGGGTTGGTATGAGGAGCGGTGCCGTTCCTGCGGAAAGTGTGTGCTCGGCATGACCGCGGCCATCTGCCCGGTGACCATGTGCGCCAAGGGGCTTTACAACGGTCCCTGTGGCGGTACCAATAGAGGAAGCTGTGAAATCGACACGGAACAGCCCTGTGCGTGGTTCAGGATCTATGAACGACTGGAGCGGCAAGGGCGCCTTGAGAATATTATAAAATACACTCCCCCGGTGGAATGGAATGACCAGATTCCGAGAACGTTGATTCAACCCGGTTACAAAAAACCGGAGAAGGACGGTTAACGGTTGAATAGTTAGATGGTTAAATGGTGATGTGTTGCAAAGGGGTGCGGTATTAACGGGATTCATATGGGTTTAACGCATAACCTATCCACGAATAAACGAATCATAAGGGATCAGAACAAAAGGAAAGCCAAATGAAATCAGGAAGCAATTTGGAAAAAGTCTTAAAAGCGGGTCATTTTGCATTTACAGGGGAACTGGGGCCGCCCAGGGGCTGTGATGTGGAAGAAGTCAAAGAAAAGGCTAAATTTCTGAAAGGGAATGTGGATTCGGTGAACATTACCGACAATCAGACCGCCATGGTGCGGATGTCCAGTTGGGCCGCGAGCCTTATCTTGATTCAGGAAGGTCTGGAACCCAATTTCCAGATGGTGTGCCGGGACCGTAACCGGTTGGCCATGCAGGCCGATATTTTGGGCGCCTATGCCCACGGCATACGGAATATGTTGTGTCTTTCCGGGGATCATCAAAAATTCGGGGATCATCCCCTGGCCAAGGGGGTATTCGATATCGACTCCATCCAGTTGATCAGCATGGTCAAATCCATGCGCGATAGCGGCACATTTTTAAGCGGCGCCGAGTTGCACGGAACACCTAAAATGTTTATCGGTGCGGCAGCCAACCCGTTTGCGGATCCCTTTGAATGGCGGGTACACCGCCTGGCAAAGAAGGTGGAAGCCGGGTGCGATTTTATCCAGACCCAGTGTATTTATAACATGGAAAAGTTTCGGGAATTTATCAAGCAGGCCAATGATATGGGGCTTACCGAAAAAACGTATATTCTGGCCGGTGTGACGCCCATGAAAAGTGTGGGTATGGCCAAGTACATGAAGAACAAGGTACCTGGAATGGATGTACCCGATGACATCATCAAACGCCTCCAGGGTGCGGAAAAGGGAAAGGTGGCCGAAGAAGGCATCAAATTCGCCTGCGAACAGATCGAAGAGTTCAAGGAGATGAAAGGGGTTCACGGGGTCCACATGATGGCCATTGAGTGGGAACACAAGGTTCCCGAGATTGCCGAACGGGCCAAGGTGCTTCCCCGGCCGGTTATAGACTGATTTAGTGAGTGTTCAGTGTTCAGAGTTCAGAGTTCAGGAAGAGCAGAATTCTCATTAAAAATCTGCTCATCGTATCACACGTGGAATTTTCCTTGCCGAACTCTGAACCCCTGAACACCGAACACTCAACAATTACCCTTGCCGAACTCTGAACCCCTGAACCCCGAACATTTAACAATTACCCTTCCTGAACTCTGAACCCCTGAACACTGGACACTTTCATTCGTTGGCCAATATTTGTTTCGCCAGGGCCATGGCATGCAGTTTCCCAAACGCGATGTGGCGCGGCAAGTGGTTCAATCCGCATGAGCTGGTGATTAAGGTTTGTTCCGGCGCCAGCCATTTGTGCCGGCGGATACGCTCCGCGATGACCTCTCCGGATTCGATGTTCAGGTCCTGGACATCCGCTGCACCCACGGCAAGCTGCTTATTGTTCAGCAGTCCTTGGTATTCAGAAACTACATCGTGTTCGACCAGAAGCGCGTGACAATTGATCTTGCTGATGAGGTCGGCAGGATATCTGCCCGAGTCAAAATAGCGATGACCGATCTGGCCGTCATAATCGGCCCCGACCGCATAATTGCCCTGACAGACATGAACCTGCGTCAAGGTGTCTTCTTTCAATCCTTCGAACGCCAGATTGATGGCATCTACCGCGGCCTGTACTTCCTTATCATCGGAAATCGCAAATAACGGCTCGTCGATTTGGATGTGCCGGCACCCTTCGGCTTCCAACTGTTTGAAGTTTCGGTTGATGACCTTGGCCAGGTCCTGCATGAACCTGGAGATATCGCCGTAGTATTCGTCATGGGCGACTTTGGCCAGCATATGGGGGCCGGTCATCGTAATTTTGACATCCTTTTTGGCATATTTTGAAACGGTTTTGAATTCATCCACCAGGCCGAGGTCGGCATCGCCGATGGGGCCCGTGCAGACGGCAGCCGGGTGGAACACATTGGGATCCTTTTGCGTGATCGGCTTTGGCCGGGTTTCCTTAGAAAAGCCGGGAATCTTCTCCCAAAAATAATTGAGCATGGCATTGGGTGGCGCATACCGGTTATTGGTTCTTCGATGCATCTCGCCGCCGGTAATGATATCGATCCCGGCCAATTCCTGATCCAATATGGCTGCCTGTGTCGCGCGGAATTGCGCGTCGGCCATATCGGCCTTGGACAAAGTACCGTTTTCAACCTGTTTTTCAAGAGATTCATACCACCTGGGAACGCTGTATGATCCGACGACGGTGGTCGTATATTTTTGATAGGTTGTCATGTTTATCTCCTTTGATAACGTCATTTCAAAAAAAAACCTCTCACAAGGAGAGGTAGCCGTCCATTTGTCATCGAGACCTTTGCAAAACGCCCCTTTTTGCCCGATTTCTGCGTCAGGCTCAAATTTTAATCCTCAAAATACTCAATGTATTCCTGCGGTTAAAATTTTCACCTTCCTTGAACTTGAACAAAAATGAGCATTTTTCAAAGGTCTCTCAATAAGACCTTATGTTCCCCTTACGGGCTGGAATTGGCACCTTGTGGAAAAGGTTGCCGGGCGGTCAAAGAGCCAGATCTCTATCGCCACTCTGCATAGCATATGTTTTTGTTTCAAAACAAAATATTATGGCGCTTTTAAACAATGTCAAGGTGGGCTCTAAAAATTTATGCATTTCAGATTTCCATTAAAGTCGGGTGGAAAGTTACCGAAACGATGAAAAAAACTTGTTCGCGCTGAACGAGATCTTGGCGTTGACCCTCGATGTACAGTACCTGGATGACAAGTACAAGGAAGGCGCCGGGAATAATGTGGATGGATGGATTACCCGCATATGGGTGACAGCGGGATTTTAATTTCCTTTTCGAGATATACTTTATGCACGTTTTTTCAAACGGCTTTTAACCCATAATAGAAA
>CAZQAF010000002.1:0-1980 GCA_964591175.1 uncultured Desulfobacteraceae bacterium
TGTCTGAAAAATGCTGTGATGACTGCGTTAAGGCATGCCCGGTGGGCGCCCTGGCGCTAAGAGACATTTAACATCGCCAAATTGAATGATAAGCTTTTTAAGAAGCTGCCATATGTGAAAATCAGCAAGGAGGCGGTTGAGAACTATATCGAAATGATCATCATGCTGTGGTGAAACATGGTAAAAAAAGAACAAGGGGATCATAGCATTGTTCCTGTCGGAACTTCCTCCAAACAAAAGCGTGAAAACTCAGGGTTGATTAAGAGGTTTCTGCGATGGATAAGCAGGGGTGCGGATCAATCGAATATGGACAGGACATCTTGTCCGACCTGACGAGCCAGACATTAATATTTGCCAGGTTGGCACAGGTACGGCGTGTGAAGCCGGAGTGGCGGAAACTATTCTATAGGATAAGGATATGTGTCTAACACGGTGTATATGGATCGGGTAAATGAACCCCTAAAAATCATGAAAGACGTGGCCAGAATTGAGGCCGAAGGCCGAGGCTTTTGGCTGATTGACCTTTTCGGAGAAAAAACATTCATCGAGGGAACCATTCAGACCATCGACCTTGTGGGCGGGCAACTTGTGATGACTGAAACCCATAAACTCACCTGATTAGCCAATAGAACCTCAACCGTTCTTACCACGCAAACGGTCATCGAAAAAAGAGTCTATCAAATCTTTTTGCAAATCCTGGCCTATAAAAATGAGAAATCGGTCTTGAACGTTCGGGTTGTTAAATTCAGAAAATTCAAATCGACCCCCTACATATTGAAAAAGCACGGGCTTTCCGGCGCCGGCAAGATCGACGACCCCCTTGATACGGAAAACAGCTGGAGGCATCGACTTTATTCCATCTATAAAAAGTTCCTCGTCCAGAGGTTTCGTAAAAGAAATCCTATGGCTTGAAAACCCATAGGATTCATGGGAATGGCAAATGTGGCCAGCATTATCAGAATCTTTATCTTTGAGTCCAGCCTCTGTATCTTGAGGATCTACGCCATAAATTAAAGCAGGATTAACATCACCATGCGTTGTCAATATAATCGGAGCAGTTGGATGAATATCTCTCAATTTCCGATGAATAGGTATTCGTTGTCCTTTTGTAACGAGATCTATTTTGTTCAATAACAAGATATCCGCCGCTTTTATCTGATCTCTCGCAACGTCGTAATCTGTCAATGTTTTTTCTATGTTCATCGCATCAATCATTGTTGTTACGCAATCAAATCGAACCAGATCATCGACTTCTGATATTTCATCTAATAAATTATAGGGGTTGGCCAATCCTGTGGTCTCTAAAACAATGCAGTCGGGATGAAAGCTTGATAAAATCTGATGGATCGCGTTTTTAAGATTTCCAACCAGCGTGCAGCAAATACACCCCTCGTCGATTTCGGTCAGGGCATAATCATGATCCAGCAATTTTCCGTCCAGGCCGATTTCGCCAATCTCATTTTGAATCACGGCCACGAACCGATTCAGTTGAACCTGGTATTCGATAAAATGCTGTAAAAAACTGGTCTTGCCCGAACCTAAAAATCCCGTCAGTACAATGAGTTGCGGCCGATCATCGATCCCCAGAATTTTTTTATCAAGGGTTTTATAATCTCTGATTTGATGGGCTTTCCACCAGAGCGCATCTTTATATTCCGACCTGACATGCCTGCCGTTTTCCCAGCTGACGTCTTGTATGAATGATACCGTTTTGTTTAGGGTCTTATCGATGATTTTTTTAAAATCGACCTTTCCATAACCCAGAAATAAGGATTCTTCATGGGAATCATCTGACGGATTTTCCCAATGACAGCCGGTGGCGTCATAGACGATTTCTTTTCCGGGCCAGCGTAAATATCTCATATAAACGGGGGGTTCTTCGAGATTAAAAGAAAATGAGGCCGCCAAAACTTGATAAAAGGCCAGGGCCGTGTTGTACGAGGGGAAATTTTGATCATACCCCCCCGGCTTGATGAGCTC
>CAZQAF010000002.1:2080-17647 GCA_964591175.1 uncultured Desulfobacteraceae bacterium
AACCCGAAAGTTATCGGCGAAGGAAACTATACCTCGATCCCGAATCCGATTTTATCGCCATTTCCCAGATAGGCCGTATCCTTGGATCGAAAACGGGCCGTACCCCTGACTACCGGGTAATTCGCTGCGATGAATTTCTTGGCGCACAGTATGCCGGTGCAATGGTTGCAACCGATCTTCTCGAAACCATATTTCCCGAGGGAAAGCACCAGGTCGTCGTATTTGGGATCCCAGTCCTCAAAGGGCGAAATATGCAGCCCGCCGTAAACACCATACAAGTTATCGTTCTCATACTTAATTTCACGGAATGCCGTTTCAGCGAACTGGATGATGCTCTGGTGGCAGCATCCGGTCACGCTGACCAGCCCCTTGTCCTTGATGTTGAAATAAAGGGACTGTTCACCATAAACCCGGCAGATGATCGGTATGGCGAATACAAAAGAAGCGAAACCCGGCACGACCGGATTCAATCCCGGTTTGACCTTGATCAGCTTTCCCTTGTGACCGGCATCCTTGATGTATTGCAGCCCTTCGGGATAAAAGCCGTCCGGGATGATCAGGGTAATATTCGGGTCGTACTTGAGCGTCACCGGCAACCCCCAGAAATGGTCAAAGTGCTCGTGGGAGATAAACAGTGCTTCGATCTCCCGGTTTTTCAACATCCGGTCAATGCCTTCCCTTTTGAAGCATTCATCCGTCCATTTGTAGGACCAGCCGGAGTCCAGCAGGTACTTATGTTTTTTGCCATCGAGTTCTTCCATCTCGATCAGACAGGCATAGCCGCCGGCATTTTCCGGATGCACCGAAGCCTTTTCGGTAACCGCCCAGGCGTCATCGAGTTTGTCCGGCAGCAAATGTTTAATTTTGGCGATACCCTTTTGATACGATCCTTTTCCCAATCCGGAGCCGTCCCCGAAGGGAGGCCAGTTATAATCATACTGATTCACCAGCAAACCGCCGGCACCCTTGATATCCCCCATCAAACTAGCATTGTCAAACCAACTGGTCTCGGAAATATTGGTAATCTTGATATTTTTGCAGGCACCGATGTCCGCCAGTTTCCTTTTTACTTTTGGAAAGCGTGCTTTGCGCCACGGAGAATAGGAATAAACCAGCATGGTGGCCAACGTGCCTCCGACAATGCCCATCGATGCGCCTTTCAGAAAATCGCGACGATTGATATTGCCTTTATTCTCGGACATTTTTTCCCCCTTATTTTTTGAACCTCAAGTCGGTTCGATACCGGTTATTTAATAATATTTATTGCGCCGTAAAATACGGGGAGCAATCCGACGGTTATGAAATAAATCGCAACCCCGGCAACAACGCCGACACCAAGACCCCATCCAAACGTTGGATTCCATCTGATGTCTTGAATCATCGCCTCCTTCATCTCATGATCTTTTGCAATTTCATCCGCTGTTTTCGCGACCATCTTCCATCCGGGCCAGTTATCCATGAACCAGTGGTGCGCAAGCCAGATATTAATGAGCCAGATGGTGGGTATCATTGGGAACTGTTGGGGATGCGAGAAGCCTTTTTGTGTGCCCAAGAAAAGATGAGAGGTTTTATAATAGAAAATATAAAGTAAAATGGCTGCGATGATCGTTATAACTGTCCGGATAACCACATTTACAGGCATGCTGAACTTTTTCGGCCAGTTATTACAATAAAAAGTGATAAACAGCGCCGGAACCAGAAAAAATACCGCCATCTCTCCGACATGAAGCCATCGCCAATCTGGTGCGAAAGCACGACGGGTTCCCCGGATGGCCGGTCCCCACGTCAGTTCCTGAGCAAAATACAGAAAAAAATGCATGGCAAACGCAATGACAATGATGCCGAAGAAGGCCACAACCCGGCGAAGTCCGTTTTTCTTGATCAGGTTGAACGGATACCGTTCCCAGATGGTCTCCACCAACCAGACCGAGACCGTACAACACATGATCCATGATACATGAAAGTTGCCGGATACGGTATTTGCAAATTTTTCCCAATAAGGTGGCGCAATGGATGTAAAATATTGCCAAGGGTAGTATAAAATTCCCATATGCGAATGCATGGTCATGAAATAAATGACAGTACTTAAGAAAAAGGTCATTACCAGGATGCTGACCCCTTTGCCCGGCTGTTTCAAATCCTGCCAGGGGGCCTCCTCACAGGCCACGATCCATGCCGGGCTTAACCAGGAAGCGAGCGCCGCGAACATGAGACAGGCGAGCGCCGCATATTCAATAGCAAAAAATTCCGTTACCCCGGGCAGTTTCATCAACTGTCCGGGATTGAAATACGCCAGACCGAGGTTCCCCAAAAGACCCTCAAAAAAACCCTTGATGAGCACATAAAGCACCCCGACGGAAATTGCCGTGAGCACAGCCCCTTTCAATAGGGGATGTGAGTTCTCCAGCCAGGACCGTTTAAAAGGCCAGTAATTGAAAAGATAGACCATCCAAATTAAAACGATTAACCACCAGCGTGTATACATATACCCCACATAGGGTGTATACATCCGCATCCATCCACGGGGATCCTGGAAGATCCACCAGGTGGCGTAGAATATAGCAAGCGTAAATGCCAGGCTTACGATAGCGGGAATCGGGCCTTTCCATCGCTTGACAAGCTTGCGCTCCTCTAAATAATTTTCCCCGAATCGTTCCATCATAACCTCCTTATATTGAAGTTATAACGTATTTGTTCTTTAATTGTATTTCTGTCCTGTATTTTTCAGTGGCACACCACCTCCTTTCTCTTTTTCCTGTTTTGCCAGGTTAACCTCACATGACAGATGACTCATGTCCATTGTACCGGGGTCAATTCCTAAACGCATTGCTTCCAAAAAAAGCGATTCTTGACGGGGATTTTCTGAATCCTTGTGGTGGTCTTCTTCGATGGGCGAGGGAATTGGAATACATTTCCTGACAAAATCAAGGCAATGCTTTGCAGTCACAATGAAAAATTGCTTGCGTGAATACATAGATACAGTCTCGCTCTTATATGTTTGATTAGAAATGCAAAAGATATGCCATGGGGGAATTTTGAGGTGGAATGAAGTGATCCCTTAACAAATCAGCTTATCTCTACCCACCAATAAGCTTTCGAATTCGTACGACAAAGAAATTAATGTCGAAATTTTTTACAGGGTGTAAAGGGGATTCGGGTCATTTCTCATTGGGTACATGGGTCTTTCTACTAACTACTCGAGCCCTCGAGGAGCTTTTTCTAGATCCTTTAAAAGAGCGGAATGGATAATCTTTTTTTTAAATCGGATGCTGTTTGAGTGGCTTAGGGATCGTTAAGAAAGAACAGGCGCATCTCGAAATTATATCTATAAAGGAATTTAAGTTAATAGGTTTAATCTGTTGATATTTAATATATAATATTCTGTTCTTTCTTTACGAACCCTTTCCGCGAGTTCATGCGGTTTAAAAAAAAGATTATCCATGGAGCGCCTGTTCGGAACACTCCCCTACTCCTCAACTACTTACCTCTTTGATGCCTTCCCTTAATCATAAAATCGTGCAGCGCCTGTTGAAGTGACTCAGCGGCAAGAAAGGCACAGTGTTCATTTTCTTCCGGAAGTCCTCCCAATTGTTCCAAAATGATCTGTCCTGTGATTTCAGACAGCTCATCGGGATCTTTCCCTACGGCCATCTCAGCCGCGTATGATCCGCAAACAACGCTGGGACCACATCCATCTGTTTGAAATGACGCTTTTGTAACCCGGCCGTTTTTAAATTTTAGAAAAATCTCAATACTATCGCCACAGGTCCCTTTTATTTTTGCATGGCCGTCAGGATCATCCAAAGTTCCCATAAACAGTGGTTCACGCCAGCGTTTGTATACGGTTTCTCCAAAAACTTTTTTTGTTTCTTCAAAAATTTGATCTTGGAGCTGCTGAACAAACTTATCCAAATTTTTTTCCATCTTATAATAGACCTCCGTCCTAAGATGACGCACTGAGATCATAAATCTTTCGTGTGCATTTTTTGATTTTATCATATTACATAAAAAATTTGATCTCTCCTATCGGATTTGATTTCCCTTGACGGTACGCATAAGCTTCTGATCTGGGATCTTCATCCTCTTTGTTACAGCAAAATATATGCCAAACAGACCTATGCTCTTTGTAAGATATTGTTTATTTTTAATAATTATGAAAGAGGATTTAAGAATTGAACGAGATCATTTTTAATTTGAATTCTCCACTGCTTGCAGCGCAGAATGAATTCAAATAAGGAAGTTTCATAAAATCGTTACACGATTTTATTGTGGTTTTTTTAGCGGAATACTCCACTTTTTCATATATCGCCACAGAACGGTTCGGTTCAATCCGATTCGGCGGGATGCCTCGGCTTTATTCCAGGCGCACTCATGGAGAACGTCGATAAGCCTTTCGCGGCTCAGGTCGTCCTGTGATACGCGCTTGTTTTTCGATATTGAATTCAGTAAGGAGGCTGGATGGTATCCGGTCCGCCGGATTTCCACAGGAAGGTCGAAAATATCGATCTGATCGGCGGTACACAGCACAAATGCGTGCTCGATGGCATTTTCCAACTCGCGTACATTGCCGGGCCAAGCGTAGTCCATGATAACACGCATGGCATTCTGGGTGATATTTTGGATTTTCGATCCTGTCCTTTGGTTGAAATGACGGATAAAGTGATTGACCAGCAGTGGAATATCCTCTTTTCGCTTTCGCAACGGCGGAAGATGAATGGGAAATACCTTGAGACGGTAATAAAGATCATCCCGGAAATGTCCCCGGCCGACGAGATCGTAAAGATCCTGTTGGGTTGCGGTGATAATTCGTATATCGATTTTACGTCTTTTGGATTCTCCAACCCTTTCTATCTCCCGCTCCTGCAGCACACGCAGAAGTTTTACCTGAATAAAGGGGCTGATCTCGCCGATCTCATCCAAAAATATGGTGCCGCCGCTGGCCTGCTCGAAGCGCCCCGCCCGGTCACGATGAGCTCCTGTAAATGCCCCTTTCACGTGGCCGAACAGTTCACTTTCAAGCAAAGATTCTGAAAGTGCCGAACAATTAACGATCATCATCGGTTTTCCGGCGCGTTCACTGTGGTGATGAATCGCGCCGGCGACCAGTTCTTTACCGGTACCGCTCTCACCCTGAATGAGAACTGCAGCTTCACTGGCGGCCGCAGCTTTAATGGCGATAAACACCTCCTGCATATTTCTGCTTTTTCCAATAATATTATGAAATTGATATATTTCGCTCAATCGCCGCAGGGCTTCTTCAGCCCGGGTCCGAGCTTTATTCAATTCGGTAAGATCGGTGACGGTTTCCACCGCACCGATGGTCACATCATCCTCATCCCGCACGACTCTGGCGTTTTTGATCACAGGCACATCATGACCGTTTTTGTGACGCAGGAAACATTCTTTTATTTCAGTGGCGCCGTGCTTAAATAGGCCGCACTCGCTGATGTTGGTGGGACAGACCCGTCCGAAACAGCGGTTAAAATTCAAAAAGCCGCAAGGCTGTCCCAAAGCCTCATCCACTCCATAGCCGGTGATGTGCTCCATGGCCTTATTCCAGGAGGAAATCCGTCCTTCGTTATTCAGCGTGAACATTCCTTCGGCCATGGAATCGATGGCCTGGTTTAAAAAACGGGAATGCCAAATCGAATGCGTCTTCTTTTCCATGTCACCATCCAAAAGAGAGAATTACGCCATGATATAACGTTACAGAACGTTACAGAACGTTACAGAACGTTCTCTTACAATACCTAATGTTTTCTTCTTTGTCAAAGATATGTTTATTGATTTGTGAAACAACTTCCATGCCAAAATCTGCTATCCGCATCTTAGTTGTTTTTACAACCGGTTACATAGATAAAATTCATACAAGATAACTGTTAATGCCAAGATGGCACGATTGTTGAACGGTGAATACTATTAAGAATAAAAAAAATGCCGCTTTTAGCGGTATTGTCAAAATATTTTAAGTGTTCAATGCTAGAACTATTCATTTTAACTTTAACCCAAAGGAGGCAATCATGAAAGCAATCAATTGTTGTAAGGCCATGGAATCGGAACTGACTGCATGGAAGGCTATCATCTACGACATAGTGCGCAAAATGGATAAGCTTCCAGGGGGTTCAAAAGAAAAATTTCTTCCGCATATCGAAGATCTGCATATCATGGTGGAAGAACTCGATCAACGGATCGAGGATATTCGGGAAAATTGTACCCCGGAAACAGGTATCGGTGATATCAGAACACAAAAGGAAGGATTCGATTACGAACTGTCCAAGCTCCGAGTAAGTGCAGAAGACGCCATGAAGATTCTCAGCGCCGGAGATTTCGGGGGATAAATCTACAGCAGGTGATGACAACGAGGATTTTAAAAAGGTTGCGGTTGCTTTTCAAAAGGCGACTGCCTTTTGAAAACAATTGAATCGTATCAATCCGTCCACACAGATAATAAAGCATATCTGCCAAAAAGGAAAAATAATGGCTGAAAATGTATTAGAAATAAATGACGGATGTTTTGAAAAGGAGGTCATCCAATCTAAAAAACCGGTAATCGTCGATTTCTGGGCACCGTGGTGTGCTCCGTGCAGGGTGTTATCACCGATTGTTGAAGAACTTGCTTCATCTTTTGGCGAAAAAGTGAAGTTCATGAAATGTAATGTTGTTGAAAATCCGGTCATTCCCACCAAATATGGCATAATGGCCATTCCCAATCTTATGTTTTTCAAAAATGGCAGCGTCGCTCATCAAATCGTGGGAGTAGAAAGCAAATCAATCCTGGAAAAAGCAATTAAAAACCTGATCCGGGAAGATTAGACAAGTGTAATTTGCAGCCGGCAAGAAGATTGCAGGATTAGTTCAATGGGTTGAATATACATAAATAACAAACGGCTCAGAGGAATAAACCATGAATCAAAAATCATCCGTTTCCTTAAAAACAGTGGATCGTGTTGAAGTCACCACATTGATGGACAATTATGTGGATCTCTTACTCCCGAGTACGGATGTCGTCATCCGTCCCCCGCTGGCGAAGCAGGGCAAAATCAATTCCGATACACTTTTGGCGGAACATGGTCTTTCATTGCTCGTTACGGTCTTTCACGGAGACGATAAGCATACCGTCCTTTTTGACACCGGTTACACAAAGGTGGGCGTGTTGTATAATATGGCGCAACTCGGGATAAATGTCGAAGAAATAGAGGCCATTGTCCTGAGCCACGGTCATATGGATCATACGGGTTCGCTTTACGGCGTCCTCGACAAAATACCCCATATGGTTCCGCTGGTAGTTCATCCCGGCATTTTCCGGTATCCCCGTTATACCCGCCGGCCGGACGGCGCCACCAGCATTTGGCCCCAAACCCTGGTAAAAGATGAACTGAACCGGAAAAATGTGGACCTCATCGAAAGCAAAGCACCCGTATGCCTTGCCGATGACACGATTATGGTCACCGGTGAAGTGGAAAGAACCACATCTTTCGAAAAAGGCATGCCCAATGCCCTCATGGAAGAAAATGGGGAACTCGTTTTCGATCCGATCCTTGACGATCAGGCCATTGTCATGAAGCTGATGGGAAAAGGGCTGGTGGTGGTTTCCGGATGTGCCCATGCCGGAATTGTCAACACACTGACGTTCGCACAAAAGATCACCGGGGAACTACAAATCCATGCGGTATTGGGAGGATTTCACCTGTCCGGTCCGTTTTTCGAGAAAATCCATGATCCGACCGTCGAGGCATTGAAAAAAATCGATCCGGAGGTGCTGATACCCATGCACTGTACCGGCTGGAAGGCGACCCAGCGATTTCAAAAAGAGTTTACCGAAAGCTTTGTGCTCAACAGCGTGGGATCCAAGGTGATGCTTTCGTAATGAAGGTTGTTATGTATCTCTCTCCCCGACACGTAGCGGAAACGTACCATAACGATCTGTTTAGAACGCTTTCTTTAATCTAAGGCTTCAAATTGTCGCGTTTCTATTTTCTTTTCTCTGCATTTTGCAGCTTTTCAGCTTCTTTCATAACCATGTCATGAATTTCGAAATTACAAAATGCTTTATTTTATCAATTGCTTATATCTGTTTATATTCTGGGAGCAATCGTGGCATGAATTTTGCCGATTAAAAGATCATCGAATGATGTAAATCAGCAAAATCCTATAGCTGAAAAGATTGAAGACAGAAGGATTCATCTGGAACAAGCCGTTGAGGGTCTGTTCGATTCAATCATGTGCAACTTTTTATCAAAAGGAGGTGGATAAAAACAACTTAATATTTTTTTGAACCCATAGGAACAAGAAATCGAAGCCAAGGAGGAAAAAATGCCTAGTTTTGTCATTGAAGAAAAATGCGATGGTTGCAAGGGAGGGGACAAAACTGCATGCATGTACATCTGTCCCAACGATCTGATGGTGCTGGATGCGGAACGGATGAAAGCCTATAATTCTGAACCGGATATGTGCTGGGAATGCTATAATTGTGTGAAAATCTGCCCGACCCAGGCTATCGAAGTCCGGGGCTATGCCGACTTTACGCCCCTGGGGGCAAGTGTTGTGCCGATGCGGGGTTCCGAAGACATCATGTGGACCATCAAGTTCAGAGGCGGTACGATCAAGCGGTTCAAGTTCCCCATCAGGAAAACACCGGAAGGGGAGGCCCCGCCTGACGGCGGTTTCGGCGTTGGACCGGGCACCCTGGCGGATCAGCTTCTGTTTACGGAACCGGCGTCCCTAAAAACCGATAAACTCTGGACACTCGGAGACTAAAGGAGGTGATCAAAAAATGGAAGAATTCAAAACTGTCGAAGTTGAAACCGACCTTTTGATTATCGGTGCAGGCATGGCCGGATGCGGTGCCTGTGTGGAAGGGGCGCATTGGGCCAAAGAAAATAATATAAAAGTCACCGTTGTCGACAAGGCGGCCATGGAACGAAGCGGCGCCGTCGGCATGGGTCTTTCCGCCATTAATCAATATCAGGGTGAAAATACTCCCGTCGATTATCTCAGCTATGTCCGCCAGGACCTCATGGGGCTGTGCCGGGACGACCTGGTCATGGACATCTCCAGGCATGTCAACGGATCGGTTCACATGTTCGAGGGTTTCGGGCTGCCCATCTGGAAGGATGCAGACGGAAACTATGTCCATGAAGGCCGCTGGCAGCTCATGATCAACGGCGAATCTTACAAGGCCATCGTTGCCGAGGCCGCCAAAACCGCTGTCGGTATCGACAATATTATCGAACGCGTATTTGTACTTCGCCTCCTGCTCGACAAGAATGACAAGAACAGAGTGGCGGGCGCCATCGGTTTCAGTGTGAGAGACCCTATAATTTATGTGTTTAAATTCAAGGCCTGCCTCGTAAGTTCCGGTGGTGCCGTACATGTCTTCAGACCGCGGTCAACCGGGGAAGGTCTGGGCAGAGCCTGGTATCCTCCATGGAACGCCGGATCCAGTTCCTACCTGACCACCACGGCCGGCGCCGAGATGACCTCCCAGGAAGTCGTCTTTATTCCGGCCAGATTCAAGGACGGTTATGGTCCGGTCGGGGCATGGTTCCTGCTGTTCAAGGCTTCGGCAACGTCAGCTACGGGTTTCAACTATATGGCCGAAGGTCTGGCAGAAGGGGGCGAACTTCACAACTGGCCGCCCTATGGAGAGGTTAAACCAATCCCAACCTGCCTCAGGAACCATTTGATGATGATCGAATGCTACCGGAAAGGTGACGGCCCCATATTTATCCATACGGACAAGGCTATCGCCAAAATCGCCGAACAGGCGCCCAATGAAAAAGCGTATAAGAAGGAATTGAAGAAACTCGAAGCCGAAGCATGGGAAGATTTTCTCGACATGACCATCAGCCAGGCGATTCTCTGGGCTGCAAAAGATGTCTTCCCCGAGGAGGGACCTTCCGAAATCATGCCATCCGAGCCTTATTTTATCGGCTCCCACTCCGGTGCTTCAGGGGCATGGGTGAGCGGTCCTGAAGATATCCAGACCGACGAATCCAAGAATGCGTACTTCTGGGGTTACAACCGCATGACAACGGTAAAAGGGCTGTTCGCAGCCGGAGACGGCGTGGGCGTATCGAGCCACAAGTTCTCTTCAGGTTCGTTCACCGAAGGTCGGATTGCCGCCAAAGCGGCGGTAAAATTCTGCGTGGAAAATCCTGAAATGCCGGAATTTGACGCCAAACTGGCAGAGGAAATCAAGGAAGAGATCGTACGTCCGATGAAACACTATGAAGCGCATAAAAATTTCACAACTCTGGGTACGACCAAAAAAAAGTATGATCTTCCGGTGGAAGAAGTCAATCCGAATTACATCACCCCCAAAATGGCCTTATTCCGTCTCAACAAGATCATGGACGAATATGTGGCCGGCTGGGGTTCCATGTACAACTGCAGCGCCACCACGCTGAATATCGCTCTGGATCTGATAAAACTCCTTAAAGAGGACCTCTCCAAGCTCGCTGCTCGCAATCTCCATGAGCTGATGCGATGCTGGGAGAACATTCACAGGGTTCAGATTGCCGAAAGCCACACCCGGCATAAATTGTTCCGTGAAGAAACCCGATGGCCCGGGTATTACTACCGGTCCGACTTCAAGAAAATGGATGAAGACAAATGGGGGAAGGTGTTCGTAAATTCGGTTTACGATGCTGAAAAAGATGAGTTTAAAATGACCACGCGACCCATTATTCATCTTGTGGATATCAAAGAAGTCGTGGGGATGTAAATTCATTGTTCGTTACCTTCAGGTGCCGCGCTGCGGCGCCTGAGGCTTTGCCTGTTTACCGGTGAACATTTGATATTTGCACCACATTTAAAGGAGCACCCAAAATGAAAAACCCGGACAAGGACAAAGACAAAATTGAGCATGTGACCGAAATTTATGTTGCAGTTTTTCCGGTGCGGTTCAACGACGATCAAAAGGCGGAGGTCATATTAGCCGGTTTAAGAAAAGATCCCGATTGGCCGAACATGTCACAGGTCCGGGCAACGGTTGAGACGCATGTGAAAGCGGTACCGGATTTGGTAGCGCTATGTGATGAGATTGTAGATGAACAGGAGGATATAGAATCTTATCGGTTACTAAAGTTCGATAAAAACGGCATCCATATCCTCAGCCCTGATGACTTTCGATATCCCAGTGGCTTCCGGACTTTTGAGCAACGATTCACGAGTGCGGAGTGGGGCTTGTGCTGACAGGAAGCCGTTTCCTGAAAAGATGACTGCGTAATGCCATGCAGCCATCCTCCACTGGCAGCCGCATGAATCCAATCAATTTCGTGCGGCTGTCAATTATTATGGTTTGAGTGTCAATCCGGAAGATGAAAGAAAAAGGAGAACATAAGAATTGGTTCGACCGGGGTTATAAAAACGGCTGTGAGTTCGCTGTAGACGAGGCGGATTATGATGAACTGGCTGCGATTTATCGGGCCGGAGGCATTCCAACCAACTGGGATCTATTTCGTGCTGAAATTTTAAACAAACATCTGGGAGATAAACGTTTCGATTTTCAGAGCTACGCAGCCGGTTTTGCACGTGCTTGCATTGAATTTTTCGAAAAAATTTAGCCACTGTCAAAAATTCTTACCACTAAAAAAGATTTTTTATGCGCGATTCCAGTAACATGAAATTTAATACCCCGTCGGAGGCGGAATTCGAACCTGTTTTGAAACTCCTTCAGGGAGAAAATCCGGATATTATCGCTCAACACGTCGGCATTACAGGAAAACAACTTCTTCGAATGCGCGACGCACTGATCGCCCAGGCTGAACGTGAAAGAGCCAAAGGCGTTAAGGTGCCGGTGGAAAACGTCGGCAGAAATGAACCCTGTCCCTGTGGCTCCGGAAAAAAATATAAGCGTTGCTGTTTAGGAAAATTTAAAGCGGCCGGACAAAATAACAATACAGCCGAAGCACAAAGCCGCAAAGCAACGCAAAAAGAACAAGACAAACTGATCAAGTGTATTGAAAAGGCATTTGGACTACTCAGTTCACGAAAATATGCAGAAGCAATTCACTTCGCATCACGCCTGATCCGGCAATACCCGAATGAAGACAGACTTCACGATATCACAGCGACCAGTTATCTGTATGCCGGCGACTGTAAAAAGGCGATCGAGATTTGCAGACAGAGGTTGTACGTCGCTGAATCGGAAAAATCCTATTTCATTAAACACAGGCGGTATCGGGATGCAGAAATCGACAAGCCCGCATTGTCTTATTACTATCCACCCATCACCTGGCTGCAGAAATATTGGATCGCCCTGAAGGCCAAAGATTATGAGGCCATGTATCCTGTAAGGGAAAACACAAAAATTCTTATGCTTGTACGAAAGCTTCAAACGACGGATGATCCGGATTTGTTTCCGGAAAAGCATTCCCAGGGTTTTGAACTGCGAAAGAATGCATTAAAGGAAACACTGGATAAGCTTAAAGCCACAGGATCTGAGAATATGGCCTATCTTTTGCCGCTGACATGTCAATATTCCTGGGCGGGTCTTTTTGTGCCTGAAATTATCTTTTCTTATAAAACCGACATGGCCGTTCGAGCCCTAATTGACATATCCATGTTCGGATTCGCCTATACTTCCGGTGCCAGCCTGCATTATCTGGAGAAATTGGGAGAAACGGCCATACAGCATATTGAAGACGCTTTTTCCAGAGACAAAGCATTTGATCCTATAAAAACGGGTATCGTATCGGTTCTCGGCAATATTAAAGGCCCCGCCGCATATAACCTGCTGTTAGGCCTTCTTAGACATAAGAGTTCTCACATCGTCAATTGGGCCGGAGATGCACTGGGTAAATTTAATAATATCAACGCACTGCCGGCAATGGTCGCCGCCAATAAAAAAATCGGGGGCGAGAAAATGATCGACACAGCGATCCAAAAACTAAAAGACCTGCAAGATCTTGGACAGCGCGATTCAAATCAGCCGGGTCATGAACACTCCTTTCTCCCATGAACCAATTTAACATTCATAATGGCCCGAGTTCAGTTTTTCCCTTATGCCCCCATTGCGGACATAAAATGAGAAAATGGAAAGTTCCCATTGCTTCTACCTGGCCCCATGAATTCTTTTATGTCTGTTTTAACGATGCGTGTTCCTATTTTTTGGAGGGTTGGAAACAAATGTGGGAGCAACAGGCAACCCGGGCATCGTATCGCTGCCGTTTAGATCCTGACTCCGGTAAATATTTGCCCCTGCCGGTGTGGTCCTATGACGCTCTTAAAGAAGATATTATCGAGTGACTGCCGGTTTGACACTCAGCACATGCTGTCCGAGCAGACCGTATTCAAGCCATCTCATGGCGAAATAATAGAGTTCCACGTCATCTTCTTTTATTTTTCCCACGACTTCCGGTGCCACCTCAAAGCGCTCCAGAAATGTACTTTCCACTATAAAACGTTTAAAACGATCCAAATCATAGCAGGCCATATAAAACATTTCCTGGATGTTTTTGTTCGTAATCTTATTTCGGCCGAGGAATTCATTGCCGGTAATCGTTTTAAACGGTGCTTCCATCTTTTGGTAAACGGAAACCCCCTGTTCTTCAATCCACTCTGTTAAAGCTAAGGACCTGCTCGCCTCAAAACCGAGACAAAAGGGAACATCCATAACAGAATAGTATTGTTTGCCGGCCCTTTCGGTTATTTTGGAACTTTCCGGTTGCAGCGGGTATATGCGGCAGGACCAGGGACGATCCGGATAAATCATGCATCCTTGTCTTGTCACAAAGGGGCAGTTTTTTTCATCATCATCTTTCATTTTTAAAAGAACCACAGGAAGCCCTGTGTCCCCGATCATTGACATCGTGTAGTTTGTCAAAAATTCCCCCGAGGATATGTTCAGCACATTTTTCATGCGGAGGATGTCATAGGGTGTCAAAACAATGGTAATGTTACGACAACACCGGGTAAAACAATCAAGATCCTGTCGGCATTCAAATTGAAAATCGTTTTCAGGTGTCAGTACGGTCAAGCCCTGTTTTTCTTTTGACAAGCGTTTTTTAACCATCTCTTTTCCTTTATATTTTATCCGATACCGTAACGTACGATCTTCCGGCGAAGGGTGTTTTTGTCGATCCCAAGCTCTTTGGCGGTTGCGGCTTTTTTCCAATTATTTCTTTGGAGAGCCTGTAAGATCGCGTTCTTTTCGATGTCTTTAAGTGTGGTGCCATTGGTCGCAAAAATGGCATTGATTTCCGACAATAATTTGTCCGGCAAGTGTCGCAGACGAATCAATTCTTCCTTGCAGAGGACAAACGCGTGTTCTATGGCATTTTCAAGCTCTCGGATATTGCCGGGCCAGTCATAAAGCATCACCCCTGCCATCGCCTCCTGGGTGATGCCCAGAATTTTCTTCTTTTTTCCGCGATTGAAGCGCTCGATAAAATGGTTCACCAAAAGCGGAATATCCTCTTTTCTTTCCGAAAGCGTCGGAAGTTTCAATTTCATCACGTTAATTCGGAAAAACAGATCTTCTCTGAATCTCTTTTCTTCGACCAGTTTATCCAGTTCCTGATGGGTTGCCACCACAACCCTGGCATTGGTTTCCTTGGGCCTTATGGATCCTAAAGGTTCATAAATTTTTTCCTCGAGAACACGCAAAAGACGCGTCTGCAAGGCGGTAGAAATATCCCCGATCTCGTCCAGAAAAATGGTGCCGTTCTGGGCCCGGGCAAAGCGCCCGGGTTTGTCCATTTTTGCATCGGTAAACGCACCGGCCTTGTACCCAAAAAGCTCGGATTCGATCAGGGTATCAGGGAGTGCCCCGCAATTGACCGGGACAAAAGGTCCGTTTTTTTGGGGGCTGTTGTTATGAATGGCCTTGGCAAGTAGTTCTTTCCCCGTGCCGGTGGCCCCTTCTATTAAAACGGTGCAGTCGCTGTCGGCAATTAAAAGAAGGGTTGAAAAGATCGCCAGCATCTTTTGATTCTTGCTCACCATATTTTCAAAAGAGAAATGTTTTCGAAGTGATTTTCGGAACTGGCTGATAGCGGATAAATTTCTGAAAGTTTCGACACCACCGATCACATGACCGTTTCGGTCTTTTAATATTGAGGCATTGACACTGATAGGGATTCGTTTATCGGAACGGAGAATGTAAACCGGCATATTTATAAACGGGGTATCGGTATGCATGGCCTTGCGGATTGCACAATCCGCTGTATTGCATACATTGCTGCCAAAGACTTCTGAACATGACCGTCCGATAGCCTCTTCCTTCGATACCCCTGTAATTTTTTCTGCCGCCTTGTTGAATGACGTAATAGTCCATTCTAAATCAACAGTAAAGACGCCCTCTTCAATACTGTCCAATATGATATTATCGTATTCCTGGTTTGATTGGCATAAAGGGGCCGTTTCAGCATCGAGTAGTTGGCAACTCATTATTCAAATATTTCCTTTTTACATAGGGACCTTTAAAGTTATTTCAGCGCTGACGGTCAAATATCGCCTGTTTGGGTGGGATTTTGTCTGATACCGGCAATACCCCGTCGCAATGTTTACAAACCTTTGCCCTTTTTCTTATTATTTCTGCACAGAAAGGACATTCCCGGGTAG
>CAZQAF010000002.1:17747-19152 GCA_964591175.1 uncultured Desulfobacteraceae bacterium
CCCATCCCAATCCATCTTCGAAGGAAAACTGGGGCACTTCCCATATGCTCATCTTATTACCGCAAAATGTACATTTTGGTCTTTCTTGAGTAAAAACCCGTAGTAATATATCTTCTTTTGTCTCAAAGGCCACACGCCTTCCTCGTTGCCGGTTTTTATTCCCAGGCCCATATCCCTTTTTGAGCATTATTTGTTCATAACTGCGAAAAGGGGGGCTATTCTTGGGATTCGGAAGTATTTTATATCTATATGGGACTGAAACAATTTTTAATTATAACAATGCAACATTGATGCCAGAATTCGGTCTATACGCCGAATCCATCCTGTGAATTCATTATGTATTATTTTTTAAAATGTGGCATGAAAAATGCTTTTGCTTTTAATAATAGATAACTTCCAACTCGGTAAAATCAAAACTAAATAAAAGGCAGATTGTTCACGGTGTCCCAAAACAATGTAAAATAAGGAGGTGAGAGATGTTTAAAAAAATACTACTTGCCACAACAGCTTCACCGAACTGCGACAATGCTGCCAAAGTGGCGTTTGATATGCAGCTAAAGTGGGATACGAAATTAATAGTTCTTCACGTCTTTGGTGTGCATAGAAATAAATATACGCCTTTTGGCAAGAAAAGCAAAACCATCAAAAAAAAAATGATGGACGAAGAATATGCGGCCTTGGTAATTGAAGAGATGAAAAACATCTATGCTGATGAGTTGAAGCACACCCAAAACATTGTCCTTAAAGCCAAAATCGGCCGGCCTGATAAGGAAATTTTAAGGATGGCGCATGAAGAGGATGTCGACCTTATTGTTATGGGTGCCCACACGCGCGAGGACGGCGTTGGCCCTTTGCGGCTCAGGAGTGTGGTAGGAAACACAATGCAAAGGGTTGCGAAATCCGCTCGCTGCCCAGTTATGATTATTAGCAGGCCTATCACTAGCAACTTGAAATTATTTTCAAATATTGTATTTGGAACCGATTTTTCCAAGGCATCTGATTCGGCCTTTCCCTTTACCTGTAAATTGGCAAAAGAGGCTGGAGCCAAGCTTTATTTTTTCCATGCTTTGAACATCTATTATGGCGAAGCCGGCCAGGTTCGTCAACAGGCAGAGATTGAAGAAATGATAACAGATGCCCGGGAGAAAATTGAAAAGAGATATATATCTCAATTGGATGGTTTTGGTAATTATGAAATCGAAGTCTGGGAAGGCATCCCGTACGTTGAAATTGTAAAGTTCGCTCGCGAAAAGAATTGTGATCTCATTGTCTTAGCACATCACACTAAAATTATCGAATCTTCCTTAGCGTCATTCGGTAGCACTATTGAACAAGTCGTTCTCCGCGCAACACAGCCGGTTGTAAGTATAAATTGTCCGGACAGAGTTTCATAAATGTCTCATTG
>CAZQAF010000002.1:19252-41094 GCA_964591175.1 uncultured Desulfobacteraceae bacterium
ATTTTTCGGCATCTTGACGCGCATGATGTTTTACAAACGCATTATATATACATATGGAAAAACAGGCTTTTTCATAAAATTCCAACTATAAAAAAAATGATAATAGATCTTGACAAAGCAAAATACTCCCTTTATATTATGAGTTTATGCTCATAATATAAAATGTTTTACAAATAAAAACCCTGTTGAAGGGAGGAGCCAATCATGCCGATATATGAATATCTTTGTCTGGACTGCGGAAAAACCAGCGAAATCCTTATGGTCGGATCAGATGAGTTACCACAGTGCAATTCCTGCAAGAGTTATCGTCTTAAAAAACTCCTCTCAGCCCACTCATCCATGTCCGGCGCCCTTAGAAACGGCATGCCCGGTCTGGGAGACACCGCCTGCTGCGGGTCATCTCCCGGCGACGCCGGCTGCGCAGGACCCGGCAGTTGTTGTGGAAAAAATTTGGGTAAAGCGTAAAGAAACGACTTGATCCAAAGATAAGATGGCCATCAATGTAAATATTGAAAAGGAAAAAGCATGGCAGAGGCCTGGGAAATTACACCGGAAAAAGTCATCGATTTTCTGGAGACACCTCCGGAGGAAAATACCCATTGTGCTGAATTGGCGGTGGGTGCGTTCTATCTGGCGTTGGTTAATTTTCAAGAGTTTAAACATGCGCCCTGGAAAAAATTATATGGCAAGCGAAGATGATCTAAATTCGATAATGCGCCAAAGACATTTTTTACCTAAGCGACTTGACATGGCAATATGTTGTGTTATTTTCGAGCATAAGTTCATAACTCAAAGGAAAATCATCATATGATTATCAGTATTGCAAGTGGAAAAGGCGGTACGGGAAAGACAACGGTGGCCACCAACCTGGCTGTTTCTTTGGGATCGGGTGTGCAACTTCTGGACTGTGATGTTGAGGAGCCCAATGCGCATCTTTTTATCAATCCTGTTATTGAGCTGAACAAAAAAGTGTATACGCCGGTCCCGCAAATTGACGAAGAAAAATGTAATTTCTGCAAAAAATGTGCAGAAATATGTCGTTTCAAGGCCATCGCTGTCATTAAGGAAATCGTTCTCACATTTCCTGAACTTTGCCATAGTTGCGGTGGTTGTATGGAAGTTTGTCCGGAAAAAGCCATCACCGAAACCGGTCGTGAATTGGGTGTGATTGAAATCGGTCACAGGAATAGTCTTGCATTTGCACACGGACGGCTGAGAGTCGGTGAAGCCATGTCACCGCCGCTGATCAGAGAAGTTCGATCTTATACACGCTCTGATAAACTCACCATCATCGATGCGCCTCCCGGAACGTCATGCCCCGTCATCGCCGCCATGAAGGGAGCCGATTTTGTCTTGATGGTTACCGAGCCGACACCTTTTGGCCTGCACGATCTTAAACTGGCTGTCGAAGCAGTAAAACTTCTTGAAATTCCAAGGGGTTTGGTCATTAATCGTTCAGATATCGGTGACGATGGTGTTCGAACATATGCCAAAATGGAAAACATACCCATTTTGATGGAGATTCCCTTTGATCGACGCATCGCAGAGGTATATTCAAGGGGCAAACTTATTGTTGAGGAAATACCGGAGTGGGAAGAACAATTCAGAAAATTATACTTACATATTCAAGAAATAGTTGGATAAAGGAGAAATAATTCTGTGAAAGAGTTGGTGGTGATAAGCGGCAAAGGCGGCACCGGAAAGACTAGTCTGATGGCAGCCTTTGCATCATTGGCTGAAAACAAAGTTCTTTGTGATGCGGATGTGGATGCCGCCGATCTTCATCTGCTCATGGACCCCGATATAAAAGAAAGCCACGATTTTAAAGGCGGCGGTACCGCGATTATTAACCCGAACAAATGCACCCAATGCGGCCTTTGCAGGGATCTGTGCAGATGGAATGCCATTAGTGAAGCGTTTATCGTTGATCACATTGAATGTGAGGGTTGCGGTGTCTGCGTTGATTTTTGTCCGGAAGAGGCCATCGACTTTCCCATAAAAACCTGTGGGGAGTGGTTTATCTCAAATACCCGTTTCGGCCCGATGGTCCATGCCAGATTGGGTATTGCCGAAGAAAACTCCGGCAAACTGGTGGCCCTTGTCCGGCAGGAGGCCAAAAAACTGGCCGAAAAAAATAAATTGGACCTGTTGATCACAGACGGACCGCCGGGTGTGGGATGCCCGGTGATTGCTTCCATAGGCGGCGCTTCAGCCGTACTTGTCGTTGCAGAGCCGACGGTTTCCGGATTACATGATATGGAGAGAGTGGCACAACTGGCTGCTCATTTTAAGGTCCCGGTGATGGTGTGTGTCAACAAATTCGATCTGAATTTTGATCAAACAGAGGCTATCGAAAAACTGGCAAAAGAAAATAACATGACGATCGTGGGACGAATCCCCTTTGACCCTGTTTTTACAGAATCCATGGTCAAAGGACAATCCGTCCTGGAATATGTTGGCAACTCAAAGATTCGAAGCAGCATCAATGAAATTTGGATGAAGATAAGAAACCTAATGGTGCTTTAAAAATAAAATGATACCAGAAGCTATCTCAAAATTAGGATTTTCGGTCGAGATCAAGGCGAAGCCGAGGATCAACCCGCAGGCATACTTAAGTATGTCGAGGACTTGAGACGAGGGCTCAACGCCGATATCGGACAAAAAGACTTTTTTAAGATGGCTTCTAAAATTTATTGCCAAGGAGGATTTTGAAATGAAAAACGGTAGAATTGCTATTCCGTCTATGGACAATGGCGGGCTCGACGGTCAAAGGGCGGGACACTTTGGTCACTGTGATGTGTTTACTTTGGTGGATGTCGAGGAAGGGAAAATTAAAGAGATCTCAACCATACAAAACCATGGTCATGTTCAGGGGGGATGCATGGTCCCAGTCAATCTGCTGTCGGACCACAATGTCAACGCCTTGATTGTGGGCGGTATCGGCATGCGTCCCCTGATGGGATTCAGACAGGTGGGCATCGATGTATATCACGATGCAACGCGTCATGAAATTCGACCGGTGGTGGAAGACCTTATCGCAGGCAAGCTGCCGATAATTTCAGATGATCAGGTTTGCGGCGGCGGACAAGGCGGAATATGAACCCAGTGGGAATTTGAGTCCCAATGATCTTCTTTAATCTTTAAAAATCGCACAAAAATAAAGGAGAATTAAACAATGAAAATTGCTATTACGTCTCAAGGGACAGACCTGGATTCACAGGTCGACCCTCGCTTTGGACGAGCTGCCTACATCCTCATTGTGGATACGGAAACCCTTGATTTTGAAGTGCTGGACAACAAAGAAAATGTAAATGCACTCAAAGGTGCCGGCATTCAGACCGCCTCAATGGTAAGTGACAAAAGTGCAGAGGCTCTTTTGACCGGTTATTGCGGACCTAAAGCATTTATGACCTTGGAAGCTGCAAAAATTCGGGTGGCCAATGACATTGAAGGCACTGTCAGAGGTGCCGTAAAATCTTTTAATGAAGGAAAGGTGACATTTGCCGACAAGGCAAATGTTGAAGGTCAATGGTAAGGAAATAAGGGGTTGAACAGAGTGTTGGATAATTGCTATCTTGATAATTAAAATGAACGTCCTTATCAATCTCAATTCGAAGTAACCATTTGATCAACCATTTCCAATTAAGATGGCTTTATGAAGTTTGTAATTATCGGCGGTGATGCTGCCGGGATGAGTGCTGCCAGCAGGGCAAAGCGAAATAATCCCGACCTCGACGTTACGGTTCTGGAAAAAACCATGGATGTTTCCTACAGCGCTTGCGGCATGCCGTATAATATTGCGGATCCGGAAAGAGAAATTGAAGACCTTGTGGTTCGACAGGCCCATGTATTCAGGGAAAAACAGGACATCAATCTGTTGACCGGGCATTGTGTTGAATCCATAGACCCGGTCGGAAGGACTGTTTCCGGAACATCTTTGCAGGGTAAAGCCTTTGACGTTTCCTATGATAAATTGCTGATTGCAACCGGAGGTGCCCCGATCATCCCGGATCTGGAGGGTTTTGATCTTCCGGGAGTATTGGCATTGAAAAGCCTGGATGACGGTCGAAAACTTAAAGCGTATATCAAATCCATTCATGTTAAAAAAGTCGTTATCATCGGAATGGGCTATATCGCCCTTGAAATGTGTGAAGCCCTTAGAGCTCTATCCATCGACATCGAGATGGTCAAGCCTCGACCGGTATTTCTGCCGTGGATGGATAAAGAACTGGCCGAAGTTGTCCGAAAGGAAATTGAAACCCATCAGGTGAAATTGTACTTGGGGCATACCATTGAAAAAATCGAGGCCGAAAATGAACGGTTAAAGGTCATATGTTCGGATCTTATGCTTGAGGCCGATATGGTGCTGGCCGCCATTGGAATAAAGCCGAACAGTGAACTGGCCGAACAGGCAGGTCTTGATCTTGGCGTAAAAAACGCCATTGCAGTGAACAAAAAACTTCAGACTTCCAATGAAAACATCTATGCCGCCGGCGACTGCACGGATGCGTATCACGTGGTTACGGGTGAAAAAACGTGGATACCGCTGGCCTTGAGGGCCAACCGGGCCGGATGGGCGGCCGCCGACAATATTTGCGGCAAGCATGTCGCGCTTGCAGGCGTCGCCGGAACAGCGGTATTCAAAGTGTTCGATCTTGAAGTGGCCCGAACCGGATTGACAATGGACGAAGCGTATTCACATGGTTTTACGCCGGCTGAAGTGGTGATCAAAACACGCTCCCGCGCCCATGCCCATCCCGGCGCGTCGCTTATCCATGTTCAGATGGTCGGCGATACGACATCCGGGCGTCTGTTAGGTGCCCAGATGGTAGGCAAAGAGGGTGTCGCCCATCGAATTAATGCACCGGCTGTAGCGCTGCACAATCGAATGACCGTTGAAGACTACTGCCAAACCGATTTGTCGTATGCACCGCCCTTTGGACCGACCTGGGACCCGACGTTAACGGCAGCCAATCAGCTCCTTAAAAAAATGTAACGAAGGAATTTTTTTAATGGGAAAATGCAGAAACCATCCGGACAGGGAAACCCACTATTTATGTTCGAAGCATAATGTTTATATGTGTGAAGAATGTCTGAAGTGCAACGATCCTGAATTATATTGCAAATTCCGAAGCGCTTGTCCCATCTGGTACATGGAAAGAAGAAAAAAGCGCTGGGAAAAAGAACAACGCGCCGAAGAAAGTATCAAGAAATGTAAGGTTACCTTTGAACCTGAAAACAAAGAAATTGAGATGCGCCGGGAGAGTACGCTGTTGGATGCAGCGCGCGAAGCGGATGTACATATCAATGCATCCTGCAATGGGAAAGGTTCTTGCGGTAAGTGTAAACTCATTGTTGAGTCCGGGGATATCAAAAGTGAACCCACCGCTCTGCTGAGCACCAGGGAAAAAGAAAAGCATTATGTCCTGGCGTGTCAAACAAGGGTATTCGGCAACGTCACGGCCAGAATTCCCGATGAAGCCATAGAGCGAACACTTAAAGTCGCCGGCATGGGGGAGGAAGCCACCACCCGCCTGAAAGGACTGGTCAAAGATATCCGGCCGATGCTTGTAGACATTCCCCTTGAACTCGAACCGCCGACGTTGGATGATTCGGTCAGCGATTTGGACCGGCTGAACCGCGGGTTGAAAAAAAGCGGATGCTGCATCGCTGATTTTACCGTCGGCATTAACGTCATTCGACAGTTGTCAGCGGCCATGAGAGATAAGAACTGGAAAGTAACGGCCTCCGTCATACGCAGAAACGGCACCAATCATATTGTCGCCGTTACGCCGGGGAATGGACAAGCAGCATCGCTGGGCCTGGCCATTGACGTGGGCACCACATCCATCGTCGTTTACCTGGTAGACATGATGGACGGTTCCATACTGGCGGCGACTTCCGGGCACAATCAGCAGGCGGCCTGCGGGGACGATGTCATCAACCGCATCGTTTGCGCGGAAAAAGACGGTGTGGCCAAGTTAAGCCGCATGGCCCTTGCAACCATCAACAATTTGATCAGCGAAGCCCTTGCTGCCGTAAATGCCGACAAAAACCAAATAAAAAACGTCGTCATCTCCGGCAATACCACCATGACCCATCTATTGCTGAAAATCGAACCCAAGTATATCCGCCGTGAGCCGTATATCCCCACGATTTCGGAATTTCCAGTTCTGCAGGCCGCTGATATCGGCATCAAGGCCAATCCCGTCGCCGCCGTATTTATCATGCCCGACCCGGCCAGCTATGTCGGCGGCGATATTGTTTCCGGGCTTCTCTTTGCCGGTTTTCACCGGACAAACTTGATGACCCTGTTTATCGATGTCGGCACCAATGGTGAAATTGTCTTGGGAAACCGGGAATGGCTCATGACGGCATCCTGCTCGGCCGGTCCTGCCTTTGAAGGCGGCGGGATACGATGGGGAATGCGTGCAGAGGAAGGCGCCATAGACAAAGTATCCATTGATCCGGAAACCTTTGAACCCGTTTTTTCCACCATCGGTAATGCTCAGCCCCGCGGAATTTGCGGCTCCGGCATGATCGATTTGATATCGGAGATGATGCAAACCGGTGTCATCGGTCAAAACGGAAAATTTAAAATCGATTCAAGCCATCCCAGAATGAAACTGGACGGAGAAGACCTGGCTTACATACTGGCATTTGCAAATCAAACGCCCATGGAAGAGGATATCGTATTTACCGAAATCGACATTCACAGTCTGATTTTGAGCAAAGGGGCAGTGTATTCCGGATTTATGGTACTTCTCAAACAGTCGGGCCTCGATTTCTCAGCCATCGACCAGGTTCTCATCTCAGGCGGCTTCGGTCGGTATCTGAATATTGACAAAGCCATAACCATCGGCCTTCTTCCCGATATTGACCGGGCTAAATTTAAATATCTGGGAAACAGCTCCATTGCCGGCGCATATATGGCGCTTTTATCCGACGGGTACAGAAATGAGGTCCGGGAAATTTCACAAAAAATGACCTATATCGATTTCAGCAGCAACAGTCAGTTTATGGATGAATTTACCTCTGCACTTTTTCTGCCCCATACGAATATGAATGAATTCCCCAGTGTTCATATCCATTAACTGAGACCTTTGAAAAATGTTCATTTTTGTTCAAGTTCAAGGAAGGCGAAAATTTTAACCGCAGGAATACATTGAGTATTTTGAGGATTAAAATTTGAGCCTGACGAAGAAATTGGGCAAAAAGGGGCGTTTTTCAAAGGTCTCTAACTGATAAAATTTTATGCCCGGATGCACATATCGATGCAAACCGTGGGATCGATTTTCAGAAAAATAATTAAATGAGAAATTCCATCGACAAAGGCTATATCCACATTTACACCGGCAACGGAAAGGGAAAAACCACCGCCGCCTTGGGCCTTGCCGTACGGGCCGCAGGATATGGGATGAAAACCTATATCGGCCAGTTCATGAAGGGCCGGCACTATGGTGAATTAACGTCACTGCACGGCCACCCCTGTATCACCATTGAACAATATGGCGATGTCGAATGTGTTCATCGGGAAGAAATCACTCAAAAACATGTGGACCAGGCACAACAGGGTCTAAAAAAAGCGCGGGAAATGATGCTTTCCAATCAATACGACATCATTATTCTCGATGAAATCAACGTCGCCGTCTGGTTCGATTTGATTTCAACCCGTCAAGTTCTTGAATTTCTGGATGGTCGGCCGAAACATGTGGAAATCGTTATGACAGGCCGCCGCGCACCGAGGGCGCTGGTGGAAATCGCCGACGTGGTCAGTGAAATGAAGGAAGTCAAGCATTATTATCAGCGGGGCATCAATGCGCGAACGGGTATCGAGCGTTAGACCACACCGGTTTGAACCGGCAGCCGCGGCCGATCTCGACAAGTATTTTTAACCATCAATGATAATCGTGGGTGCCCATAATGACCTTGACCCCGGTTTTATTTTCCAGCATAGCTGCCCTCTCTTCAACCGTAACGTATGGACAATCCGGCTTGGCATTTACCAGGCAAGTGCTTAAATAAATCTTATCGGGTTTGATCTCCGACATCTTCATGGCCAAACCCGTATTCGCGACAAGCGACCGTCCCGGGCACTCACATTTCATAAACGCAACAACCGAGGAAGGTTCTTCGATGTTGCCCTCACCGAGTGCCGCCGCCTTTAGGCAGCGCCATTCTCCCGAACATCCATACCCGCTGTCCATGTAAGCCCCGCAACCAACGATTGCAATTTTTTTCATATCCACCTCCCCTGTGGAATCATTTAATGAAAACAATTGTTATATATAGTATTTAAAGGTCGTTAGCAGTTTGGTTCACGCTGAAAAGTTATGAGCATAAACTCATTTAAAAGAACTTAAAACTTGTGTTCCATTTAGTCAATCTTTTTATTGCGGCCATTTATAGAAAGGCTAAGGCATCGATAATGTGAGAGGAAAAGAGGAAGGGATTATGAATTGACTTTATTCTTTGCGAGTTCTAGATTTTTGCCTTCGGTCGTTCCCACTTCGTCGTTCCTTACCGAATCTCCGTTCCGGTATGTGAGAAGTATAAGAAAATTCTCGCCGGTCCACACCTGAACGCCGGCCTCCGTTATCGGGCAATATTTGAATCATAGTCAACACAGATGATTTTGAAATTTTCTTAAAATATTTATAATGAGATTTTGCTGGCTTATGCGTGTTCTGCTCAAAATTAAAACTGCTTCATGCAAAAATCATGCAGGAAAAATTTCTTTTTGTTAGACTCTTATATTTCAGACAGTTAGCTTGTTCAAAAAAATCATCGTAAAATCAACTATGAAATGAATGACACAATTATTATTACATTTTTTACATGCTGAGGAATTTAGGTAACAAGAAAAGGGCAAATAAATATTGCGTTTTTGCTTCTATTTGCGTTTGAGATCCACAAGCGTGGCACCCCAGCCACCGGCATCGGAAGGAGCGTTGCGAAAGGATTCAACCAGCCCGTGGTTTTTTAAAATTCTTCGAACCCGTTCTCTTAATATGCCCTGCCCTTTTCCATGGACAATCCGTACGGAATAAATCTTGGCATCGATACAGGCGGCAAAGTAATCTGAAAGAAGGTCCGGTAATTCTTTGGGATTAAAGGTATGAAGGTCGAGGATATCTTCTATGGGTAGTTTTACGGGTTTCATTTTAGGCTTTATATTTCAATAGGCTCTGTTATAGTTAGTGGGCATCTTTTTTCCAAAAACAATCTTCTGAATTGACACATGCGATCATTTCGCCATCTTTTTAGCAATATGGAGCTAAAATGATCAAGTATATTGTAATACCTGTTTTCGCCTATCTGCTGGGCTCCATTCCTTGGGGACTTATCCTGACGCGCCTGTTTACGCCTGTTGATATCAGACGAACGGGAAGCGGAAATATCGGCGCAACGAATGTAGCGCGGGAGGCAGGGATAAAGCTCGGCATCATCACCCTTGCCGGCGACATCCTGAAAGGAGCCGTTCCGGTGGCCTTGGCCGCATCAATCGCCTCTGCAAATAATGCCTGGAGCGCTCTTTTCGTTGCCTTTGTGTCTTTGGCGGCTTTCACGGGGCATCTTTTCCCCGTCTATATGAAGTTTAAAAACGGGGGCAAAGGCGTGGCAACCGCGGCAGGATGCTTTATTGTCATTTCACCGGTGGCGACGGTCATTTCGATTCTGGTTTTTATTATGATGGTTTGCTGGACGAATCGTGTTTCACTGGCCTCTCTGGTTGCAGCCGCAGTTTTACCGATCGCCGTCTGGGAGGCGACACATTCGAAAATTATGACCGGATGCGCCGTTATTGTCACAATCTTTATCTATTTTCGCCACGGGGATAACATCAAAAGACTTTTATCCGGCACGGAACCTGCCATCTGGAAGTAGCCTAAGGGCTCGCGCATAAATAACTTCACAGAATTGGCGCCCGGATTTGGGTCAGATTTGTTCGATCCGAAATTGCCAAACCACAGGAATAGCGGGCCTATTTCGAGGATTTGGCGGTTGAGGATCGGGCAAAGATGGCCTGAAGACGGGATGCGAAAATGTGAAGTTATTCTTGCGCGAGCCCTAAACCACCGACCAGATGAATGCCGCCACACCCGCCATGATAAAATTACTCTCAACCAAAAATTCCAGCCGAATTCCCGGAAGCATATAGCCCCGTTCATGCGCTGTCAGCATGACCAAAATAAAAGCCGGACAAACGGCAAGCATAAATCCCAAACTTGAAATCAGTTGAAACGCGCTTGACAAGATGAGACCCCCCAGATTGGCGATCAATATTGCTTTTAAAATGCGTAACGTTCGCTTTTCTCCGAGAAGTATGGGAATGGTCTCTTTTCCGATAATGCGGTCGCCCTGCATGTCGAGAATATCAAAGAATGCCGTTCGCACAAAGACCAGGCTCAGCGACCACACGAATATGATGACCGTACTCAGATGAATATTCTCAGATACGGACAGCCGGGGCAAAAGCGAGGTTACGACGGCCCATGCCATGGCAATCAGCGCTGTTTTCGATCCCGGAATATCTCTTATCCGCATGGTTTTATGATGTGTAAAGCGCTCGGGGATCAATCTCAAATTATAAGAAAGGCCCATGATGCTCATGCCCAGAAGGATTAAAAAAGGTATCACCCCAACCGCATAGGCGGTTATCAATCCAAAGCCGCCTGCAGCGAAGGCCAGGACCGCAAGCAATATCTTGTTTCTGTCGTAAAACGAAGATCTGTCGGGATCGTTGAATCGGTCTGCCTTTGTGCCGGTGAGATTATTGAGGATATGCATGGATTGAACATAAAGCACGGATATCAACACATAAGGCAAGTTATGGTTAATCCCCTGGATTTTGATACAGGCATAGCTCAGACAGCCGGCCCCTACGGCCACATATATATTCGTAAGGAGGAGCAATCGCTGGATGAAAAAAACAATCCTTTGCCAGCTTTGTTTTTTTTTAAAGGGCAGCGCTTCAAGGGTTCTGTATATCTTCTTTATCATCCAGTTCGGGGTTGAAGCCCCGGCAGTAATTCCGACTTGTTTGACTTCGGAAAGAGCGTCTATATCAATCTCCGATTCAGTCTCAATGTGAAAGGTCGGTTTTCCGGTCATTCTTGAAATTTCGGCAAGCCGTTTCGTGTTCCCGCTGTTGTGTCCGCCCACCACAATGACGGCATCCACTGAATCCGCCAGGTTTTGGACTTCAGCCTGTCGCTTTGCCGTGGAGTCACAAATGGTATCGAAGATTTTATAGTGCGGAAATCTTTGACCGACCCATTTTTTGACTTCTTCAAAAAAAAATGTGTTCTGAGTGGTCTGGGCGACAATAATTGCCTTGTCAAAACAAGGAAGAGATTTAAGATCCTCCATATTGTCGACAGCGAAGCCTTTGCCATCGGAATATCCCAGCAGACCGACAACCTCCGGATGATTTTTGTCTCCAATGATGATGGATACATAATCTTCTTTGGCATGTTTTCGAATGATGGTCTGGACTTTAATCACCCGGGGACATGTGGCGTCAATAATATCATAACCTGCTTTTTCAAGATCCTGCTTGATATGGGGTGGAACGCCGTGTGCGCGAATCAGAACCGTTCCCGTCCCGCATTCCGGGATATGATCCAATGTGGATATTTCTTTTTCTCTCAGCAGGTTTAAAACCTGTGGATTGTGGATAAGGGGTCCGAATGTGCAGATTGGATTTTTTTGTTTGCCGGGGGCATCCAGAACCATTTCAACGGCTCTTCGCACGCCCATGCAGAATCCGGCGTTCTTTGCAATTAATATCTTCATTTGCTTCATGGGGTTTTCGCGCCTGCGCATGACCTTGAATCGGCCTCAAAACCCCTACTCATATAACGAAACCCCGCAAGTCAATTCTTGGGGGTTATTGTTTTTTTAAATAAATACAGTGCTCTACAAGAGACAGCGAGTGAATGTTGGCATCTAAAAATTTTTGATCGCCAAAAATACTGACCAGCCGTATGCCGCCGTCTTCAGGTTCGACGGTATCCACCGCTTCCATAATCAATGTCTTTTCATTGCCTTCGATCAGGTATGCGTTAGCCTCACACATTGAATCTTCCTTTAAATTTTAAAATCAGATAGGGTTAATATTTCCCAAAAAAATAAATCCTTTTCGAACAGCGGCCTATCCGGACGGGATATCACCGCTGAAATCTTTCAAATTTTCCTGTATAAGCGCTTCAATGAGATGCGGGAGCGGTATTGAAGGTATGCCTATAATTTTAATATTTTCCTGTGACAGTGGTATCAGCAGTTTTTTGGCCGGGCTGCCGGCCACGGCTTCCGCCATTTTAGGCGTCACTTCCCCCATCATGGCATGTACCATGATAATTCCAATGGTTCCGATGATGACATCAGCCGTTCCAGCGGTCTGCACAATGGCGTTTTCTCCGGAGGCGCCCCTGTTGGCTTTGGCTTTCAGCATCTGCGCTGTTGCAATGGCATTGGTGCCAAGCGCTATGATTTCAATGGTTTCGCCAAAAATTTCCTTAAGCTTTTTAATGATCGCACTGCCGATACCGCCGCCCTGACCGTCAATGACGCAGATCCGTTTTAGACCCGATTTTTTCTGTTTATTATGCATATGTTATCAAATCAGTGCCACAACCTGAACCTTGCATGAAAATTTCTGAAAATCTTTGCATATGAATGCCTCTGGTTCGTACAGCAGTCAGGTTCGAAGAAACTTTTCAAAAAATATTTTTTATCAAATAACGGAACAGACGTCAATGACATCCAAAGCGGCAATGGGTTCAAAGGGACAGCATATCACAACTTTCGTATTTTGCTTTTGTTTCGACGTTTTCTTCTAGAAAGTCTTTTACTGGGGCCTTTCTTTTTGGTCGTTGGAACCCATCCGCTGTCTTCATCGGATTCGACGCCTTTTTCCTTCATATAAATGACCTGGGAAATCTTTTCCTCGAATTCGGAAGAACTAATGGTAGCGGCTCCCTGGACAGCCGCAAAATTCACGATGTCCAGATCGGAACTGACAACCAGGGCTTTTTCTTTTTCCCGGCTTACCATCCTTTTAATAACGGCGTCAGCCACTTCTCCGCTGCGTGAAAATCTAATGGTTATTCCTTGGACCCGATTTTTACGTTGGGAAAAGGGGGGAGCGTTGGTACCGTCAAAAACAACGGTGATCATATGGGGCTTTATTTTCCGATATGCGATGAGCGCCTCAAGGAGTGCCGCTCTGCCAAGCTCAATATCCTGATTGTCAATCATACTGAGGGTATTGGACTGTCGGATCAAATTGTATCCGTCGATGATAATATGAATTGACATTATGTCGGCTTCAACAAGCTCAGCAGACGGTCGAGATCGTCATCGGTGTAAAATTCAATTTCAACGCTGCCTTTTTGACCGCGACGTTTAATCCGGACCTTGGTTCCAAAACGTCTGGAAAGATCATCGGCGACATCTGTAAAATAGGGCAGGTCTGAGTTCAAAGGTGACTTTTTCGGCGTTTCTTTTTGTGCTTTCAAACGTTTTACCAAACGTTCGGTTTCTCTCACCGACAGCCCTTTTGAAACCACCGCCCGCCATACCGCATTTTGCTGCGCCTTGGTCCCGGCGCCTAAAAGTGCCCGCGCATGTCCCATACTCAGGATGCCATCCATAATGGACGTTTTTATTTGAGCAGGCAACTGGCGGAGTCTTAAAAAATTGGCAACGGCGGATCTGCTTTTTCCGACCCGTTCAGCAGCTTGATCCTGGGTAATTCCGAACTCCGATATGAGACGGTAATAGGCTTCTGCCTCTTCAATGGGATTCAAATCCGCCCGCTGAACGTTTTCAACAATGGACATTTCCAGCATATCGGTATCCGTGATGACTTTGACAAGGACCGGGACCTGATTCAACCCCGCCTTTTTCGCGGCACGCAAACGCCGCTCGCCGGTGATGAGTTCATATCCGATATCGTCTTTTCTCACCAAAAGGGGCTGTATGATTCCCTGCTGGCGGATTGAACGGGCCATATCCTCCAGTTCATCGTCTGAAAACTGCAAACGAGGCTGAAAGCGATTGGGGCGTATTAAATCGATATCACACGAAAAATATTCCTTTGTCGCCATATCTTCTGCGGACTCGATATCCGGCAACAAGGCATCAAGGCCTCTTCCCAGGGCCAATTTTTTGGTCTTTTTCGGGCCGGTCTCGGTATTTTTTATTTTCATGTCATTTTTCACTTTTAATTTGGCAAAATTCCTTAAATATTCGCCGACAAATCAGGGTCTGTGACCATCTTCAACCATTTGTGTCTGAATCGGTATGGTTTAAACACTGAATCATCCGTTCAGGAAGATTTATGGTTCATGATTTCTCTGGCCAGAGCAAAATAGCTCTGTGCGCCGATGGAGGCGGCATCATAGAGCAATATGGGTTTCCCGAAGCTCGGCGCTTCACCCAATCTGACGTTTCTGGGAATTATGGTCTTATATACCAGATGTTTGAAATATTTCTCGGCATCTTCAGCCACCTGATGGGACAAGTTGGTTCTCTTATCGAACATGGTCAAAAGTATGCCGCCGATTTTAAGTTTCGGATTCAGATTATATTTGATGCGCTTCATGGTCTGGAGAAGCTGGCCAAGGCCTTCCAGCGCATAGAATTCACACTGGAGCGGAATCAGCATTAAATCGGCTGCGGTCAGCGCATTTACCGTCAAAAGGCTCAAAGACGGGGGGCAGTCGATAATGATGTATTCAAATGAATTATTAATCCGGGATAAAAGCGTTTTCAGGGCTGTTTCTCGTTGGGGTTCAGACATCATTTCCACTTCAAAACCGATCAGCTCCACCCGCGAAGGTATAATTTTCAAGGTCTCGATATCGCTGTCCAGAATAAGATTTTCGGCTTGGACGTCGCCGATCATGCCGTGGTACAGTGATTTTTCAACACGATTTTTGTCGATTCCCAAACCGGTTGTCGCATTGCCTTGAGGATCACAATCCACAAGGAGGATTTTTTTTTCCGAAACAGCCATGGCGGCCGAGAGGTTTACCGCCGTGGTCGTTTTCCCCACGCCGCCCTTCTGATTGGCTATGCAGATGATTTTTGCCATGGCCTTAGACATTAGCATAAAACATGATGGTTGAAAAGGATATAAGGATATGATTTGACTATTGCCCGATTGAAAGATAAAATCGCTTTTCAATACGCTTTTTGTCGAGGTGTTAATGAAAAAGGTTAAAAGATATGTCTTGCGATGCACGGTTTTCATTCTGATGTGCAGCATGATTTTCCCAAAAGTTGCTTCTGGGATTACGCTGAAACAGGAAGAAGAGCTGTCCCGCGAGTTTATGAAACTTATCAAGGCGCACTACGAAATTATCAAAGACCCGGCGATTGTAAATTATGTCAACAAAGTCGGGCAGAAGCTCGTCTCCACCCTTCCGCCACAGCCTTTCACTTACCATTTTTATGTCATAAAGGATGATGTCTATAATGCTTTTGCAACACCGGCCGGTCATATTTTTATTTACAGCGGATTGCTGCAAGCCTTGGACAGCGAAGAAGAGCTGGCATGCATACTGGCTCATGAAATTTCACATGTCGTGTGCCGCCATATTTCCGAGAAAATAGAAAGAGCCAAAAAAGTAAACATCGCCACGCTTGCCGGTGTCGTGGCCGGCGTACTTCTTGGAACCGGCGGCGCGACAGCGGCAGCCAATGCGCTTACCATCGGATCTGTCGCCGCCGGTCAATCCTTTACACTGGCCTACGACCGTGAAGACGAACGACAGGCGGATCAGGTCGGGCTCAGCATCCTGAGGAAAGCGGGGTATAACGGCATCGGATTGGTAACGTCACTGAAAAAAATGCGAAGCAAGCAATGGTTCGGCTCAAAGCAAATCCCGACCTATTTGACCACCCATCCGGGGTCCGAGGAACGGATGGGGTATATCGACACCTGGCTTGAAAAACACAAAAAACCCATCACCCCCGTAGATCCCTACCCTTTTGAAAGAGCGAACACCCGGCTCGCCGCCCTTTACGGGGATGAGTCGCTGGCGCAGCAAAAATTTCAGTCAGAGGTGAAAAAACACCCCGATAATCCTTTGGGACATTACGGATACGCCCTGGTGCTGGAAAGAGAAGGGGACCGCAAAGATGCTGTGGAACAACTTAAGGTTGCGTTGGCGAAAAAAGGCTTCGATCCTTATATGTTAAAAGATATCGGCCGTCTCTATTTCATGGAAGGAGACTATCAGCAGGCATTCGGTATCTTAGACGGTGCTTCCAGCATCATTTCCAATGACCCGGAAGCCCTTTATTATCTCGGCCGGACCCAGATGGAACTCGGGCATCTTACGGATGCCGTTGCAACGTTCGAAAAGCTTATCGCCAATCAACAGGATTACACGCAAGCGTATTATGCGCTGGGAGAAACATATTATAAACTGGGAAAAACCGGCTATTCGCATTATTATCTGGGGATTTATTACAAAAACAAGTCTGATTTCAAATCCGCCACTTTCCATCTGCAAAAGGCGTTGGAAACCATGAGCAATACGGATAAAAAGGCCGACATCGAAAAATTGTTAAAGGAAGTCAGAAAAAATAGAGCGAAAAGCAACGAAAAGGATAAGACCCAACAGAATTGGAATTTTAATTTTGAAGATCTGCGTCAGCATCGGTCAAAATGAGAAAATTGCATGGTGAACGTTCCCCTGCCCTGTGTTGCCGATCGTAATGATGTGGAATATCCGAACATACGCGCCAACGGTACGACAACCTTTATTTCCTGGACACCCATTTTGTGTTCGATGGACTCGATTTTTCCATTTCTCGAATTAAGGTCCCCGATGACGTCTCCGATGAAAGCCTCCGGAACATAAACCTTGACATCCATGATCGGGTCCAGGAGAAAGGGCTCGCCATTTTCAAGAGCGGATTTACAAGCCATGGACGCACTGACGGTATAGGCCAGTTCAGTGCTCAAGGAATCTTTATAAGCCCCTCCGGTCAGCACGGCTTCAATATCGACGACAGGATATCCCATCAGCACTCCGCTTCCCAGCGCTTCCATCACGCCTTTTTTGATCGCGGGAATAAATGTTTTCGGTATTGTTTCGTCGGTAATTTCAGATCTGAATGTGTTCTCGGAGCCCCGTTTAAGGGGCAGCAACCTTACCGCGACTTCCGCATAGTGCCGGCTCCCTGCCACTTCCTTGTCGAATATTGCAGATGCACGCCCCTCTTTTTCGATGGTTTCCCGATACACAACCTGGGGCTTTCCCACATTGACATTGGTGTTAAATTCACGGAGCATTCGGCTGATGATCACTTCAAGGTGAAGTTCTCCCATGCCGGACAAAATGGTCTGCCCGGTGTCCTCATCCTTTTGAAGTCTAAGGGTCGGATCCTCAGCCATGAATTTATCGAGGACTTGATCGAGCTTCTCCTGGTCGGCATGGGTCTTAGGTTCCACAGCGATGGAAATAACCGGTTCGTAAAATTCTATCCTTTCCAATAAAACAGGGTGATCTTTGGAACAAAGGGTCTCGCCCGTAGAGGACTCTCTCAATCCAATGACGCCGACCAGACTGCCGGCGCCGGCAGCGTCGATCCGTTCTCTCTTGTTGGCATGCATTCTCAATATCCGGGAAATTTTTTCGCTGATTTTACGATACGGATTATAGACATCCGCCTTGGTATTCATTGTTCCGCTATAAATACGTACGAAGGAGAGTTTGCGGCCTTCTATCATCGAAACTTTGAATATCAGCGCTGCAAGCGGGTCCTTATCGTTTGCCCGGCAATCGACAAGCTGTCCGGTCTCGGGATGGGTGCCTTTGATGGGAGGGACGTCCACCGGACTGGGCAGAAATTCCACAATGGCATCGAGAAGCGGCTGTATGCCTTTGTTTTTCAGGGCACTCCCGCAGAGAATCGGTACCAGTTTCAGATTGACGGTTGCCTTCCTTATGGCGGCAAGCAGGCTTTCCGAAGTGATGGGGTTTTCCGATATATAATCTTCCATGATATTGTCATCAACTTCAGCCACGGTTTCGATCAGTTTTTCACGATACGCCTTTGCCGTGTCGAGCAGGCTTGAAGGAACATCTTCCCTTTTAAATGTGGCGCCCAGTGTTTCATCTTCCCAGATGACCTGCTCCATGTCGATAAGATCGATGATCCCCGAAAAATCATCTTCAGAACCGACCGGCAGCTGTAATATCAATGGATTGGCGTTTAGCTTATTCTTCATCATTTCAATGGCGCCGAAAAAATCCGCACCAATCCTGTCGAGTTTGTTGATGAATGCAATCTTTGGGACATGATATTTGTCGGCCTGCCGCCATACCGTTTCCGACTGGGGTTCCACACCGCCGACCGCACAAAAAACACCAACGGCACCGTCAAGCACCCTCAGCGAGCGTTCCACCTCGATGGTAAAATCAACATGTCCCGGCGTATCGATGATATGGATATCGCGGCCTTTCCAGTGGCACGCGGTAACGGCGGAGGTGATGGTAATCCCCCGTTCCTGTTCATCGGGCATCCAGTCCATTATCGCTTCGCCGTCATGAACTTCACCGATTTTGTGGGAACGTCCGGTATAGTATAAAACCCGCTCGGTTACGGTGGTCTTCCCGGCATCAATATGGGCTATGATGCCGATATTTCTAATATTTTTAATGAATTCCTTTTTTTTCATCGTATCAAAAGCATGTTGGCTTTAAACGGAAAACGCAGATCGATATGACCGTTTAAGGTCATGGACTCTTTTCCGTTGATCAAAAATTTTACGGCATGGATTTCAGGGATATTCAATACCAGTGAATCGACCATTGAATATATTGTAAAAAGTTCTGATTTTACCCCGCCGGAATGCCCCCCCTTAACATCAGCGGACATATCAACATAAGCGGTTTCGTCTCCGGTAATATAAAATGCCTTCAGTTTTGAACTCTCCGGGATTGTCCTCATAAGCCCGGTCCGGGGTCCGACGATCAGGGCCTCGATAATCGCTTTGCCGAATTCGGTCGGATTATTCGGGTGAAGAAAAACCCGATCTTCTGCTTTGAGAAATGAATTGTTTTTATCCGCAAAATACAAATGCACAACGGATTTGATCGAATTTTTAATTTCTGTAACTTTTGTGTTTTGTTCGACGTGATCCATACCCCGCGCTGCTGCGAATCCGGTCAAAAAGATCATACATATGGCAATTCCGGCAATAACGGAAAAAACAACACGATATAGATGGCGCTTTCTCATCATGGCATAACCATTCATCAGCGATTAAATGAAAAACTTTTTTAAGTCAATATGCTGCTGATGTCAAGGCAAGAAGGTGCAGGCACACCAACCGTAAGCCGTCCTCATCTTCGGCCCGCCCCTCGGTTTATATGTTCGCAAATCCGCTTAACCGTCAATTTGGAATTTTTTATACAATCACCGACGGAAATTCCCCCCCGGTAATTGCCGCTTAAAAAAATACCGGGATGGTTCGACTCGAACGTATCAAAGTATCTTTCGTGTTCGATATATCCGATACTGTATTGGGGGATGGCCTTCGGCCACATTTTCTCTGAGATAAACACGGGGTCTTTTTCAATCTTCATTATTTCCCCAAACTCTCTCATCACCGTGCCGATATAACTGCCGTCGTCATTATCAAACAATTCGGGAGATCGCGCACCGCCGATAAATAGTGTGAATGCCGTCATATCATCATTTGCCCGAAAAGGGAATATGGCTGAATTCCATATTGCTCCCAAAAACGTTTTATTTTCTTTTTCCGGAATCAAGAATCCGAATCCGTCCAGGAGTTGGCCGACGGCTTCTTTCCTGAACCCTAGATACATCACCTTTACAGGCGGATAGTAAATGTCGTTCAAATGATTCAACAGCTTATTTCCCCAACCATTAAACACCGAAGCGGCATGATACGCGGGAACTGTCGATAGAACAACATCCGTAATCATTTCGTCCAGCCGGTGATTATGGCTGAACATGACTTTAAATTTGGACCCTGACTTCGCGACGCTTTCGACCTTGCAATCATATCTGATGCTGTTTTCCAATTTGCCGGCAATGGCTGCGGGAAAACTTTGCATTCCTTTTTTAAACGAGAACATCCTTGCACGCTGTTTGGACTGCTCCGCTCTATTTTTCCTTTCTTTTGCACCGAGAACCAATCCTTTGAACAATCCGCCGTATACCGCTTCCAATCGATACAGCTTGGGCAGCGCGGACTGCACGCTCAGATTGTCGGGATTCCCTGCGAATATGCCGGCGACGAACGGATTTATCGCATAATCCAGAAACTCCCGGCCCAATCTTCTGTTTACAAATTCGGAAATGCTTTGGTAATAACCTTCATTAGACTTTCTCGAAAACGGTTCGGCCAAAAGACGCCATTTCGCTTTCGATGAAAACAGTTTTGTCTTTAAAAACGCAACGGGATGGGTCGGCAGCGCATGAAGCTGATTATTCTTTAAAATATATCTTTTATTCGCCGTGTCTAAAGCATAAATCATTTCGTCTTTAAGCCCGACCTGCTCGACAAGCTTTCCGATCAGCGGCGTCGTTTCCAATCCGCTGTTGGGTCCGTAATCAATCAAAAATCCATTTTCATACCGGGTGACCATCGACCCGCCGGGTTCGTTTTTCGACTCAAGAACCGTTATGTCAAATCCTTTCCGGTTTAACCAAAAAGCAGTGGCAAGCCCTGATATGCCTGCGCCCAAAATCGTTATTTTACTCGAGCTGTTATCCATATGCCGGCACGTTTTTCCTTTAGTTTACGTTGATTTGAATCGACTGAACCACCAGATCTTTTAAAGCGGCGACAAATGTTTTTGAATCGTTCAATCCTTCCATGACCACGTAATTTTCGATATTTGCCATGTCCGCGATCCGTCGATATTCAACGTCGAGCTCGAACAGCGTTTCAATATGATCGGATACGAAACTAACGGGAACAAGGAGTAATTGCTTTTTTCTTTTTTCTCCCAGTGATTTGATCATCGCATCGGTTGAAGGGCCGAGCCATTTGCCGGGCCCGACTTTGCTTTGAAAACACATATGATATTCATGGGAAAAATTGCGAGCCTTCATAACACACGCGACGGTTTCTTTGATATGCATTGAATAAGGATCGCCTTTTTTTACGAGGCGTTCCGGTGTCCCGTGTGCGCTGAATACGATTTGAATATCTTCGCGGACATTTTCGGGAAAGCGCATCATCGCTTCATCGATTCTTTCATTTAACGCTGCAATATATTTTGGGTTGTCATAATACGCATAAATATAGTTCACCTTGTCTTTGTCTCCCCGATAAACCCTTTGCCATTCATTGATAGACGATCCGGTGGTTGTTACAGAGTAATGGGGGTAAAGGGGAAGCAGCGTAATTTTATCGTATGTTTTTTGGGATATTTTCCGGGCGGTGTCTTCTATGGTCGGGTGCCAATATCGCATGGCGGTGTATACGGCGGCGCCGGAAATCACTTTTTTCAGTTCCTGCTCAAGCATGGAGCGCTGCAATTGCGACCACTTATTGACAGGAGATTTCCCGCCGATGTATCGATATCTTTCTCTGACCTTCGGTGCGCGAAGACCGGACAACAGTTTCGCGAAGATTTTCTGCCCCATCGGGATGTTAAAAATATCCCGATCGCTGAATAGATGATATAAAAAGGGTTTTACGGCGTCCAAGCTGTCCGGCCCCCCCAGGTTGAAAAGAACTATCGCGTACTGATGCATATCACCACGTGTTCCAACATTGACGGCTTCTTAAAAAGCGCGTGTTTTAATCGGATGATTGAACCCAAAGATTAAAGACGGTA
>CAZQAF010000002.1:41194-72996 GCA_964591175.1 uncultured Desulfobacteraceae bacterium
ATGAATCTTAGACGGTTCTCGAATAACGGGCATGATCTTCCTTTCTTTCAAGATAACCGTCAAATTTCATGGCGATGTTTCGAATCAGCAGTCTGCCCATGTCGGTTATCTTCAGGGTCCTGTTTTCGATAAAAAGAAGGTTGTCGGCCATCATTTCATTCAGGCTGCTCAGCCCCCGGCCGAAGTATGCCTCGAAATCTATATTGAATTCATCTTCAATTGAGGCAAAGTCGAGTTCAAAATCACACATGAGTTTTATGATAACATGCCGCCTCAACAGATCATCGTCGCCCAAATAATATCCCTTGGCTGTCGGTAAAATTCCCTGATCAAGTGCGGCACGATACGGCTTTTCTTTTTTAATGTTTTGCGCATAGATGCGCCCGAATTGGCTGATGCTGGTAATGCCCATGGCATAAAGATCCGCGCCCGCATGGGTGCTGTAGCCCTGGAAATTTCTGTAAAGCTTTTTTTCTTTCAGCGCCAGTGCGAGTTCATCGTCGGGCTTGGCAAAATGATCCATGCCGATAAATACATAACCGGTTCGGGTCAATTTTTGAGTTGACATTTTGAAGATCTCCAGTTTTTCTTCGGGCGCAGGCAAATCCTCCGGACGAATCGCTTTTTGATGTTTTTTCATCCAGGGAACATACGCAAAATTAAACAAAGCGATTCTATCCGGATCAATATCGATGATGGCGTCGATGGTTCTTTCAAAATTCTTTGCCGACTGGAAGGGAAGCCCGTACATCAAATCGAGATTGATGCTGTCGAATCCCAACTCACGCACCCAATGGACGACCTGCCGGGTCAGTGCTTCGGGCTGTATCCGGTTAACCGCTCTTTGAACGCTTTCGTTAATGTCCTGCACCCCCATGCTGATGCGATTGAAGCCGCCGCTTCTCAAAGCCTCAAGATGTTCCTTGGAGAGCTCTCTGGGATCGATTTCACATCCGGCCTCCACATCAGGATTAAAATCAAACCGATCATGAATGTATGAATTTAAATCAATGATTTCATCCGGGTTCAAATGTGTCGGCGTGCCGCCTCCCCAGTGAAGCTGGGAGACTTTTCTATCCGGTGAAAGGTATGTCGTTATTTGGTCTATCTCGCGCTTTACATCATCGATGTACCGCTTAATCCTTGCCCGGTTTCTGGTCACGATCATGTTGCATCCGCAGAAATAACAGAGCGTATCGCAAAAGGGCAGATGGAAATATAATGACAAATCGGGCAGGTTCCTCCCCTGGTTGGTATTTTTGATCTCTTTAAGATAATCTTTGTGGGTAAACGATTCATTAAAATGCGGCGCTGTGGGATAACTGGTATATCGCGGTCCGGGCTTGTCATATTTTTTAATTAAATCGATATCGATATCAAACACAACTTTTCTCCCCGTGGTGGTTGTCATCATCCAGGTGATAAGAAACACTTTCTTCTTTAATAAAATCCACTAAAATTTTAAGGCCTTCCGGCCGGACATCCGGCGGGACCCCGTGGCCGAGATTGAAAATGTGTCCGCTTCCCTTGCCAAATGATCGTAATATTTTTTTTGCTTCAGATTTTATCTTCTCATGACCGGCATAAAGAACTGCGGGATCGAGGTTTCCTTGAAGGGCAACCTTATCTCCCAGCTCTTTCCGGACCTCTCCGATATTCATTGTCCAATCAAGGCCCAGCACATCGGCGCCGCTTCCGGCAAGACGGTTCAAATGATAGTGCACGCCTTTTGCGAAAAGAATAACCGGCACTTCTTTTCCTTTGATCTCTGAAATAATTTTTCTGATATAGCTCAAAGAAAATTCTTCAAAATCATCTTGGGAAAGAATTCCGGCCCAGGTATCAAATATTTGAATTGCATTGACCCCGGCTTCAATCAGCGCGCTTAAATATGCTGCTGCGGCATCGGCGATTTTAACCAGAAGGCGACGGGCCAGTTTTGGATCATTATAGATCAAAGATTTTACCTTGGAAAATGTCTTGGATCCCTGCCCTTCGATCATATATGACAACAACGTCCATGGAGAGCCGCTGAAACCGATCAATGGAACACGCCCGTTTAATTCCTTTTTTGTCAAGACGACGGCATCCATCACATATTTTAAGTCGACGGTCGGATCAATTTTTTTAAGCTTATCCGCATCATTGCCGTTTCTGATCGGGTGCGGAAACACAGGGCCGATGCCTTCGTGCATTTCAAATTGCATGCCCATTGCTTCAGGAATGACGAGAATATCTGAAAAAATAATAGCAGCATCAACCCCGATCAAATCAATGGGTTGCAATGTCACTTCGGTTGCAAGTTCGGGTGTTTTGCACATGGTGAGAAAATCATATCGTTGGCGAACCGCACGATATTCCGGCAAATATCGCCCCGCCTGGCGCATTATCCATATCGGAGTTCTTTCAACCGGCAAGCGTTTGCAAGCACGCAAAAACAAATCATTTTGAAGCTCGGCCACCATTACCCCCTTTAGTTTCCCAATTATATATTTTATGATAAAAATTAGCAGCAAAAGGGCGTAACTGTCAACGGTGATCATTCAACCAGCTGACAATATTCATGAAAATTCAGGCCAAACTCATTAAAAAAAGAAAAGCGGTCCACCCGTTAAATGGGTTGACCGCTTCTGTATAAAAAAAGGGATCTGTCGAAAAACTGCCGCATTCTAAAAGCCGCTGTGCCGGTTTCCTTTGAATCCCTTGTAATCTTCTGGTGGAGCTGAACGGGATCGAACCGTCGACCTCATGACTGCCAGTCATGCGCTCTCCCAGCTGAGCTACAGCCCCAGACAATTTAGTCAAATTAAACAAAAGGGGAATGGATGTCAATAAATATTTCGGATAAATTATGGCGTGAAAGTATTGACAAAATTGTGCATAATAAATACTATCAAAGCTTTATAAATCACAACATATCGAACCTCAACGATTTACTTTAATAAGGTAAGACAATGAATTCGAGACAATTCCCGAAAATACCGGGGGCATATGCTCCCCGAGCCAAAGGCAACGGAATGTTCAAGGAGTTTGATGCCACGGAACTATACTGTCCGAAATGCAAAAGGGCCGTTCCGGTTCGCAAACGGTTGCTGCTTGTCCTGCCGGAAGGGGACAAGTATGAGTATCTGTGCGGAATATGTTCAGAGTCTGTCGGCAGCAAGATCGATCGGCAGGTTAAACCATTGTCGGTCATTGTATAGCCCTAAAATTTTCATGTCGTATCCGGGCTCGGTCGATTTTCAACATCGACAGAAAGGAATCCTATGCTCAGGTTAATGAGAAAACATGCCGGAAGCTGGGTCATTAAGTTGCTTTTGGGCGCCATTGTAATTGTATTTATTTTTTGGGGTGTCGGAAGCTTTCGGGCGCAAAGGGGCGGAAGGGTTGCCATGGTCAATGGTGATCAAATTACGGCAGATGAGTATCGAGACGCCTACAACAATCTTATGGAACAGCTCCGCACAAGATTTGGAAACAAACTGGATGAAAAGATGATCAAAACCCTTCAGGTCAAAAAGCAGGCGCTGAATCGGTTGATCAACAACAGGCTTTTGATTCAGGAAGCGGAAAAGCTTAAATTTCGTGTCTCGGAAAAAGAGCTTGCCGACGCTATTTTACACATTCCGGCATTCCAGAGATCGGGGGTGTTTGACAAATACCTCTATAGAAATGTCCTGGATCGTCTTAAGATGACCCCCGAATCATTCGAGGCTGCCCAGAAAGACCAGATGCTGATTGATAAACTCAGAACCCTTATTACAAGCAACGCCAAGGTTTCAAATCAGGAAGTCAGAGATTGGTACGACTGGCTCAATACTTCTGTGGACATGGAATACGCATTTTTCGACCCGAACCAATATAAAAATATTCGGGTCTCCGAAGAACAGATCAAATCTTTTTATGAAAAACATAAAGAGAAATACAGGACAGATACCATGATAAAAGTGCGCTACGTTCATTTTGACCCGAAACAATATCGATCCAAGGTAAAACTGACCGATTCAGAGGTCCGGGAGTATTATGATGAAAATCTGGAATCGTTTAAGATCCCGAAAAAAGTCGTTGCCAGACACATTCTGATAAAAGTGAGTCCGGATGCCGATCCCGAAACCGTTAAAAAAACAAAAGAAAAGGCCCTCAAGATATTAAAACTGGCCAGAGAAGGCAAAGATTTCGCTGGATTGGCCAAAAAGTATTCGGAAGGACCCAGCCGGAACAACGGGGGATATCTTGGCGAATTTACGAAAGAGTCCATGATAAAACCGTTTGCAGACAAGGCCTTTTCCATGAAAGCCGGTGAAATCAGTGACCCGGTTCGAACCCGGTTCGGATGGCATATTATCAAAGTCGAAAAGGTCATAGACGCTCACACCACCCCTTTTAAAGACGCCGAAAAAGACATACGAAAGATACTTACCGACAATAAAGCCAAAAGTCTGGCCTATGACGCAGCAGAAGCGGTCTCCGACATCGCCTACCAGGGAGATGATCTGATCAAAGCGGCAAAAGAGCGGCACTTAAAAATTTTAACCACGGATTTCTTTTCGAAAGATAATCCGGTCAAAGGCGTTACCGATCCTTCAAAATTCGCCAATACTGCCTTCGATCTGTCAACCGGAGAAATCAGCGACGTACGGGAATTTAAAGATGGATACGATATTCTTCAACTTTTGGATAAAGTCCCTCCCAAAATACCCCCTTTAGATAAGGTCAAGCAAACGGTAAAAGCCGATCTAATCAAAGAAAAGCAGGACGAAAAAGCAAAAGCGGATGCATCATCATTTCTTGCAGCGCTAAAAAGCGGTAAAACCTTAAGCGAAGAAAGCAAACAATTTCACGTGACGCCGAAAACCACCGGTTTCTTTAAACGAAATGGTTCAATTCCTGACATCGGATATGACCGCGGAATTTCTGAAGCTGCTTTTCAACTGAGCCGAGAAAAGAAACTGCCGGAAAATGTTCTAAAAGGTGCCAAGGGTTATTATGTCATCCAGTATAAGGGCAGAAAAATAAACCCGTCAGAACATTTTGACAAAGAAAAAGAAACCATAAGAGAGCAGTTGTTGACGCAAAAAAAATCCGAAATTTTTGATGCGCTGCTGGCGCAGCTTAAAAGCAAAGCAGACATTACCATCAAAGAAGGGTTTTTGGAGTAAATAATTACGACTCTCCAATGATCTTCACAAGGACTCTTTTGCGTCGTCGGCCGTCGAATTCGCCGTAAAATATTTGCTCCCAGGTTCCGAAATCCAGCCGTCCTTCGGTAATGGCCACGACCACTTCCCGGCCCATGATCTGTCTTTTCATGTGCGCATCGGCATTGTCTTCTCCCACATTATGCCGATACTGCGACACCGGCTCGTGGGGCGCCAGTTTTTCGAGCCAGACGTCATAATCATGATGAAGACCCGATTCATCGTCGTTAATGAACACGGACGCTGTAATATGCATGGCATTCACCAGCACAATTCCCTCCCTGATCCCGCTTTCCTTTAGACAGGTATTCACCTGAGACGTAATATTGATAAACGCACGCCGGGCCGGCACATCAAACCATAATTCTTTCCGATAACTTTTCATGGGGTAGCCTCCTAGGTTGTAAGTGTTCAGAGTTCAGTGTTCGGAGTTCAGCAAGGGCTATAATACGTGACGCGGTGAGCAGATTGTCAACCGAGATTACTAATTCTTCTGACAAAACCAGAAAGCGGCTATGACCCTCAAATTGGGAGGATCACATTCCTGAACTCTGAACACTTCCTTTATCATTCGGTGTACATTTTTCAATAAATTTGTTAAGTTCAGCCTGAAGATCCGGCAGCAACGAAAAAAAGACGGTAACACATGCAAAACAGAAAAAAATTTGTCACAGCGGTCGTATCCAATAAAGCCGGAGAAATTTTCGACCTTGACGGGTATGCGGCAATGGGAATGTCCGGTTCTTCTCTGGTTCCTTTGACGCTGGATGACACGATAAATATGCCGTTTGGCGGCGAATTGATGTTGATGCCGGACAGAAAGCCAATGGTATACAGCATCCGCCGACATCGAATGGAAATACTCACGGAAAATCCTTTCAAACCCGGCGAGCCGGTTTTTCCGGTGGCGGCATTTAATTCTCCGGGATATGTGATCTCTTTTGTGAGCGCCTATGAAGAAAATCGGACCGCCGGCATTCTCCCGCTATTTTCTTACGGCGCCGTGGGATGGCACAATAATAAATTCAGATCCGCTGTCATCGTGGTGGATCGGGAAAAAAGACAGGATTTGCGAAGGATGAAACCCGAAGATGTGATGGCAGGAATCAGAAGCATTCAAAAAGATATGCCGCAAAACCGGCTTGAAGCGCATCTTGAAAAATGCACCATGGAATACGGCTGTCCGGCGGCCAAGAATTTTTTCCTGGGAAGGTACGAGGCGCCCCTTCCGACTTCTCCGCGATGCAATGCCCGTTGTCTCGGATGTTTGTCCCTTCAAAAAACCGGCGAAATTTCCCACAGCCAGGACAGGATCGCTTTCAAACCAACCCCCAAAGAAATCACCCAAGTCGCCCTTTTTCACATCGAACGGGTCAAACAAAGCGTTGTGAGTTTTGGACAGGGGTGTGAAGGGGACCCATTGCTGGCGGCTGATGTCATCGAACCGGCCATTAAAGAGATTCGATCCAAAACCCGCCGCGGAACCATCAACATAAATACCAACGGGAGCAGGCCCGGCATTCTGGCAGCGCTGTTTGATGCTGGTCTCGACAGCGTTCGAATCAGTTTGAACAGTTCTCGAAAACCTTGCTATGATGCATATTTCCGTCCCAAAGGATATGCATTCGACGATGTGATTAAGAGTATAGAGACCGCAGGAATCAAGAAAAAATTCGTGTCCGTCAACTATCTCAATTGCCCCGGGTTTACCGATACCCCTGAAGAGTTCGACGCCCTGTCCGAACTGATGCGCGCATATCCCGTCAATATGATCCAGTGGCGAAACCTGAACTTTGATCCGAAACGGTATTGGAAAATAATGTCCGCTGTTTCAAGACCCGGAAACCCCATGGGGATGCATCGCATCATTTCACGAATTAAAGAATCTTTTCCCGATGTAAAACATGGGTATTTCAATCCGCCAAAGGAAAAGTTTTAAACGATGACATGGATCGAAGTCAAAGTGGTGTTTAACTTCAATGACAGGCAACTGGCCGTGGATCTCATATCCGATTTGTTTTACGACCTTGACCTGAAAGGCGTTGTGGTCGAGGAATCCCAGGTCGAGGGTTTCGAAGATTGGGACAGCCATGCCGATATTCCTGAAAACGATGCCATCATCGGCTATCTTCCGGATGACGATACATTAAGGGAAAAATGCAAAACCATTGAAGACGGTCTGGCAAGGCTTGAAAAAAAGATCGGCATTCAATACCGCATTTTCTACGGCGATGTAGATGAAGCAGACTGGGCCGAATCCTGGAAAGCCTATTTTCGCCCTGAAAAAATCACCGATCGGATCGTTGTCAAACCGACGTGGCGAGACTATATTCAAAATGAAGAAATCGTTCTCGAAATCGATCCTGGCATGGCCTTTGGTACCGGCACCCATCCCACGACGCGGATGTGCATCGCCCTGATAGAAAAATATTTGAAGAAAAGCGATACGTTTCTGGATGTGGGCACCGGCTCGGGCATCCTCATGATTGCGGCGGCAAAGCTCGGGGCAAGCAAGATTTTGGGAACCGACAATGATGCGGTTGCAGCACAGATTGCCCGGAAAAATTTAATGCACAATCAGATACCGGAATCCGCTTTTTCCATCATCACCGGTGATCTGGTCGATGGGATCACCCGGCGGTTTGATCTGACGGCCGCCAACCTGACAACGAAAGCCGTTTCAATCCTTCTCGAAAAAATCCCGAAAATGCTGGTTAAAGACGGCATATTCATCTGTTCGGGCATCCTTTTGGCGGATAAAAATAAGATCCTGGAAAAAGTGGAACATGCGGGGCTTCGGAATATCGAAATCCTTGTCGATGGAGACTGGATTGCCCTGGCGTCCCGGAGAGTGTGATCGGAAGCAAACCGGTTTTAATCGATACGGATTTTTTTCCTTAGAAGTGGTTTCAAAACCTTCAATCGGGTTTAAGGTCAAGACGGACTGAGGCGGCCAACCGCAGGAATATCGGGAATATTTCGAGGATTGACCATCTCAGTCCAACACAGCTTGTCCCGTCGTAGCTATCGCGAAGACGGAAGATTGAGCCCGAGGGGAGGTTTTGAAACCACTTCTATGCTGTCGAGGCCAGTTTTTTGTTATAAGCGGATGCGTTTTCACTATCATTTAATGCACGGTAACAGTTGACGATCAACTCAAGCGCTTGCTTCGAATGTTGAAATTTCAAGAAAATCGACAACGCCGTGTTAAAATCCCCGACATTCATATGGCTGACCCCGAGACAGATATTGAGCGGCTCGTTGTCCGGAAAATATCCACGGCCTTCCGAAAGAATTTTAATGGAATCATTATAGGCGCTTTTCTTTTGATTCAATATCCCCAAACCAAGGTAAGCGCTGGGATGGGGATGATAGGTCAGCGCCTTGAGATATAATTTTTCGGCAATTTTTTCTTTTTCCCGGATCGCATCATTATGGGCGTAATCGCCGTGATCAAAGGTCATTCCGAGCCTGGCGCAAAAATCGGCATGCATGGGGTACAACTCTTTCTTATCGACCAGCGAAATCATATCCACGATTTCGGGAATCATTTCATGGTATCGTTCCCGCAATATTTTTCCGAATAAAAGTACATCTTCGGCCGACAAATCAGGATCGGTCTCAAAATACTTGATGTCCTCGATTTTGTTCAACCAGATATCATCGGTAATCGCCGCTTTTTTCAGGTATGCGTCGTACAGGTGCGTGCCGGGGAACAATGATAAAACGAAAAAATGAATGACCAAGGGTTTGATTCTTTTGATAAGATCAATGGTTTCCCCAATGGTTTGATGGTTTTCTCCGGGACATCCATAGATAAAATAGGCCCGGGGCAATATGCCGTACTGAAGGGTCATGGCAAATGCCTTTTCTATCTTATCGGTGGTGATCTTTTTATTCAGAAAATGTCTTATTTTTTCCGAACCGCTCTCCACGCCGTAGCTGATCTGGATGCAGCCGGCTCTTCTCATCCAGTAAAGGATGTCTTCGTTCATCGTATTGACGCGGGAAATGGCCACCCATGTGATATCGAGTCTTTTTTCCAGGATTTTTTTGCAGATTTCGATGACCCGTCCTTTATCTACGCTAAACGTGTCATCTGAAAAATAGAAAAAACGGACGCCTTTTTGATAAAGCCGTTCGAGTTCATCGACAAAATAGGTTACGGAATGAAACCTGACCTTAGGCCCCCAAAATTTCGGTGATCCGCAAAATGTGCATTTGCCGGGGCACCCCCGGGTCAGCGACAGATGCCGGTATTCAAAATATTTTGCCGGAACCGGGAGCGTATCCAAGTCATGAATCGGTTCGGCCGGCGGTGTCCGTACAATCTCATTTTTTTTCCGATAGGCAATGCCTCGAATGTCTTTTAAACGGTGCGCCTTGGCATTTTCAAAATATTTTACGAGATGTAAAAACGTATATTCACCTTCCCCGATCACCACAACGTCGATGTCTCGAAAATAGGTTAAAAAATGTTTCCACAAAAATGTCGGCGTCACCCCGCCGAAAATAATTTTAACGTCGGGACAGATTTTTTTGGCAATCCCGGCAATCTCGATGCCGCCCCAGCGGTTGGCCTGTAAAATGGAAAATCCGATGATATCCGGTTTTTTTTCAAGGAGAATCTTTTCGATCTCTTCGGGCGTTTCATTAATGGTACACCAGTTCAATATCTCTACATCGTAATGGTTCTTTTTTAAGACGGCCCCAATATAATACATGCCGATGGGAGGAACCGATATGTCCTGGATATCGACCCGTTTTTCAAGCCAGTATGGATATATCAGCAATATTTTCATGATGAATCGCCCGCGTTCTTGCAAAAAAATCGAATCGAATTTATAATTTGTTTTATTATCATAATTTTGCCATGATTTGAATGATGCGTCAACTACCACCCGCGACGCGGGTGGCATGCCTTTTCGGCCTATGGCCGAAAAGGCAAAAGCACGTCAGTGCTTTCGACGTTGAACGTGCATCCGGGTGCGAAGCACCCGGTTTGTCTTGCAAGAATCGAGGAGGTATATCTTATGTTTTTATCCCTGGCCCAAAAACGCAGAAGCATTCGCCGATACCTGGAAAAACCCGTTGAAACCGAAAAAATCGAAAGCCTTGTTGAAGCGGCCCTTCGAGCGCCCTCATCACGGGGATTCAACCCCTGGGAATTCGTGGTCGTGACCGATCGCGGCCTGCTGGAAAAGTTATCAAAATCCAAGCCCCACGGCGCATCATTTATAAAAGACGCGGCAATGGGGATTGTGGTATGTGCGGATCCCGAAAAATGCGATGTCTGGATCGAGGATGCATCCATCGCATCGATATATATTCATCTGGCGGCAGAATCCATGGAACTGGGAAGCTGCTGGATTCAGATCAGAGAAAGGATGCATGATCGGGAAAAATCGGCGGAACAATACATTCGCGAACTGTTGGACATTCCGGAAAACCTTAAAATAGAATCGATGATTGCCGTGGGATATCCGGCTGAAAAAAAGTCCGGGCATCCCAAAAAAGATCTGCAGTTTGAAAAGGTGCATTACAACGGGTTTGGCAAATCGTTTTAATGGTGAGCAAAATGAAATACACAAACCTTGAGGATATAGAAGAAAAAGAAATTGTTTCGGGTTTTAAAGTTCGTTTTATTCATTCTGAAAACATGACGTTTTCTTTCTGGAATATTGAAAAAGGGGCTCAGCTGCCGGCACATTCCCATCCCCATGAACAGGTCACAAACATCATCGAAGGCCGATTCGAACTGACCGTTGATGGCGAAAGCAAAAAACTCGGGCCGGGGTCCGTGGTCATTATACCGCCCCATGCCGTTCATTCCGGAAAAGCAATGGCCAAAAGCCGCGTCATCGATGTGTTTTATCCAATCAGAGAAGACTACCGATAGTTCGGTGAAAATGTGATAATCGAATCGAGAAAAGCATGAAAAACAAATTTTTCAAAAGCGGACGAAACGATCCATGCCCCTGCGGCAGCGGTTTGAAATACAAAAAATGCTGCCTGAATAAAAATGTGATGAATCCGAATAAACTCAAGGCGGAATATGCCAAAAAATACCGGATTCGGATCAAAGAAGCCTCGGATATCGAAAACATCCGAAAGGCCGGCCGCCTGGCGCTGGATACGCTGGATATGGTCGAGTCTGAAATAAGGCCGGGAATGGCCACCGATACGATTAATACCATGGTACACGAATTTACGCTGAAGCACGGGGCAATCCCTGCACCGTTAAATTACAGGGGGTATCCAAAAAGTGTCTGTGTATCGGTCAACGAAGTCATTTGTCACGGCATTCCCGGAGAAAGGATTTTAAAAGACGGGGATATCGTCAATATTGACGTCACACCGATTTTAAACGGCTATTATGCAGACGCCAACAAGACTTTTTTTGTGGGAACACCCGGGGACGACGCAAAAAAAATCGTTCATGTGGCTAAAAAAAGCCTATTAAAAGGAGTGCTTATGGTCAAGCCCGGAAACACCATCGGAGATATCGGGTGGGCCATTCAAAAATATGCGGAGCGCCATGAGTGCTCGGTGGTCAGGGAATTTGTCGGACATGGTGTCGGGTTTGAATTTCACGAACCGCCTCAAGTCGCGCATTATGGTGTTCGAAGAGAAGGAATTCCTTTGATTCCGGGAATGGTTTTTACCATCGAACCCATGATCAACCTCGGGAAAAAGGAACTTTTCGTCCTCGATGACAACTGGACCGCCGTTACAAAAGACGGTTCCCTTTCCGCTCAATTCGAACAAACCATCCTCGTCACCGAGACCGGTTTTGAAAGCCTGACGCCATATGAACTATAAAGCGTTCAGTGTTCAGTACCTGAACACCAAAAACTGAACTGAAAACCTGAACACTGAACGCTGAACACTCCCTAAAAGGGCCAATGAAAATTAAACAAAAAACCTATCGCCCCTTTTATATCAAAGCCGTGCTGTTCGATTTTGACGGTACATTGACAAAACCCGGCGCCCTGGATTTTCAGCTTCTAAAAAAAACTATTAATTGCCCTGCGGACACCCCTGTACTCGAATTTATAGAAAGTCTTCCCACCCGCTCTCAGAGAGATGACGCCTCGGCCGTATTGGCGCGCTTTGAAAAAGAAGCCGCCGCGATATCCAAACCCAACCCCGGTGCCCAGGACTTGGTTCATTACCTTCGTTCAAAGTCCCTGGCTGTTGGGATTATTACGCGAAATACGCTTTCAAGCATAAAGCGGTCTCTTAAAAACTTTGAAAATCTCGATTTTTCGGCCTTTGACGTCGTCATTTCCAGAGAGACCCCCGTACGGATTAAACCCAGTGGTGACGGAATCACCCTGGCCGCCGGGATGCTGAATATCGACGCCAAGCAGATGATCATGGTGGGCGACTATATTTTCGACATCCATGCCGGACAAAAAGCAGATTGTACCACGGTGTTTATCGATTATAATCCGACATCCGGCGCCGAACAGGTTGACAGCGATTTTATCGTTACCGGTTTTGAAGAAATCAAAAATATCGTTCGGTTGGGACTCCCGCTTTCGCCCGGAAAACTGCCCAACGATCTGCTTGAAGACTTTCTCGACGAGTTCAACCTTCATGATCCTTCGGTGCTGATCAATGCCGGAGTGGGCGAAGATGCAGCCGCGGTAGATATTGCCAAAGAGGAAGTGCTGGTCATTAAATCAGACCCCATTACCTTTGCTACGGACAGCATCGGCCATTACGCGGTTCTCATCAATGCCAACGATATTGCAACATCCGGCGCCGATCCCCGATGGTTTTTGACCACGCTTTTGTTTCCGCCCGGCGTCACGCCGTCGGCCATACGCCGGGTGATGCATGAACTGGCATCCATGTGTCGCCGATGGAATATTACGCTGTGCGGCGGCCATACGGAGATCACCGATGCGGTAACACGGGCTGTTATCACCGGAATGATGGTCGGAACCGTATCTAAAGATCGCCTGATCGATAAACGAAATATTCAGCCCGGGGACAGCGTTTTATTGACCAAGGCTTTAGCGGTGGAAGGAACGGCCATCATTGCCAGGGATCATGGGGATCGGCTCAGGGCTTTGGGAATGGCGGAATCCGAGATCGAGGCGTGCAAACAATTGCTTCCCGGCATCAGTATCATAGAGGAAGCGAAGATCGCCGGCGGTTCCGGCTGGACAACGGCCATGCATGATGTGACCGAAGGCGGTCTCGCAACGGCGCTCGCGGAGCTGAGCATTGCCGGCGGATATCGCATACAGATCAACATGGACGACATTCCGGTCCTTCCACTCACAAAAAAAATATGCGGTTTGCTTCATATCGATCCTTTGGGGCTGATCGGTTCCGGGAGCCTTCTGATTTGCTGCCGAAACGATAAGAGCGATCCGCTCATGGGAAAAATGAAACAAGCGGGAATCGATATTACCTGCATCGGCGAGGTCATGGAGGCCGGCTGCGGCATCAAAGCCGTCAGCAACAGCGGAAAAGCGGTCTGGCCCAGTTTTGAGGCGGACGAAATCACGCGTCTTTATTGAAATGGAGTAAGATAAGGTAAACGCCATATGAAAATCAAATTTTATACCGTGGGGGGCACCATCGATAAGATATACTTTGACCGTAAAAGCACCTATGAAGTGGGAGAATCAACCATCGGCGAGATACTCAAAGAAGCCAATGTTAACCTCGAGTACGAAATATCACCCATTTTGTATAAGGACAGTCTCGATATGACCGATGAAGACCGCCGACTCATTTTCGACAGGATATCAGCCGACGAACATGGACATATTGTGGTGACCCACGGCACGGATACTATGATTCAAACCGCTAAGAAACTAAAAGCCGTGCCCGGTAAAGTGATTGTGCTTACCGGTTCCATGACGCCGGCCAGGTTTAAATACAGCGATGCCGTGTTCAATATCGGTGCGGCTGTCGCCGCTGTTCAGGTATTGAAACCAGGAGCTTATATTATTATGAACGGAAGGATTTTTGATCCGGATCGCGTCAAAAAAAACCTGGAAAAAAATTGGTTCGAAGATCTGTGATAGAGACCTTTGAAAAATGCTCATTTTTGTTCAAGTTCAAGGAAGGCGAAAATTTTAACCGCAGGAATACATTGAGTATTTTGAGGATTGAAATTTGAGCATGACGCAGAAATTGGGCAAAAAGGGGCGTTTTGCAAAGGTCTCGATGTTAACCCATAAATACGGATACCACGTCTTTTCTGGCATTGGCGTGTTGGATGGTGACCTGTATTAAATCCTCGGGTTTCAATGAAATGCCGCTCGATAACGGCGACTCGCATTCGATCAGATATTCCGTTAAAAGTATTTGATAGTTATTTCTCTTTTTATAAAGAACTATCGCCTCTTCTTTTTGTCCGATATGTTTTTCAAGGTATTTCAATAACCAGTAGCGGTTGCGGTTGTATTGGATTTTGGCGACATGGCTCATGGGTTCTTCAAGTATTTGAATGATATTATCGACTTCTTCAACCGTATAAGGCGATTCCAATCCAAAAACCGCTCGAATTTGCCGCTGGGTGGCAAGATCGAAATATTTCCGGATCGGTGATGTGGCGGTGACGTATGCGTTCAATCCCAGCCCCGAATGATTTTCAGGTTCCGAATTGAGAACGAAACGGCTTAATAGCTTACGCTGCATCCAATTTTGAAACAGCGTCCCTTTATTCCCTTTATAGAGTCTTTCACGAGGTGATTTCTGGGCTCTGAATATGGCCGGCATATGATGTTCCGCCAAAAACCTGGCCTTTAACCAGTTTGCCATGATCATGATTTCCGAAACCAGCATTCTTCCGGGGCTCTCCCTGTTGATCTTGCTCACTGTTATTTCGCCGTCATCCCCGATCCAGACATTGATATCCGGCAGGGTTATTTGAACCGCTCCGGCGGCCATCCTATTCTGCCGGAATTTTTCGGCGATATTTCGAAGGGTAATGATGTCTTCATTCTCGTCCGCAATAATATTGACATCAAAATAGGTCAGTTGCTTTGATACGTTGATCAGGCTCGGCACGATTTCATAATCTGTGATATCATAGGATCTGTCTATCGTTACGAACAGGCTGATTGCCGGTCGAAGCACGCCGGCCTTGAGACTGCACACATCTTCCGCAAGACCCGACGGCAGCATCGGAATTTTCCGGTCGGGCATATAAATTGAGCTGCCGCGGGAGAGGGCCTCCCGATCGATGCAATCTCCTTTTTTAACAAAGTGTCCGACATCAACGATATGAATGCCCAGGCGATAATGATCACCGGTGTTTTCTATGCTGATGGCATCATCAAAATCTAAAGTGGATTGGCCGTCGATGGTCATCAGGGAAAGCATCGTTAGATCTTTTCGGCCATTGGTATCTAATAACGAACCGGGATCAGAAGCGATGATACCGGCGGCGCAATGATTGACCTCATCTGAGAAATCAGCGGATATGCCGAATCGATACAAATCGACATTTTCGTCTTCTTCGAATACCTTCAGCTTTACCAAAGCACCAAAGACCTCTTCTTCGGGATCTATACCGGCCCTTGCAAGTATTGCTTTTGTAAGGTCGAAGTCTCTGCTCTCTTTTCCAAACAGATAAAATGACTTGATCAGCGCCACGATTTCCATATTGTCCTCGGGTACCCGGGGGTCCTCTTGGATCAAGACATTTGCCAGCCAGTCGCCGCCCTCCTGGATGATGCGGTTTTCACGGGCAATTTCTTTTTCATGGGCAATTTTTCGTTCGACCTGTTTTTGAGTATTCGGGAAAAACCGTTCATGATGAAATTTAAAATAAAGCCTGTTTTGGAAAAAAGCGCGTATCACGGCGGATTCATGATTATCATTGGGATTATCCGGAAAACAAAATTCCGTCATGGTGCCGAGGTCGATCCATTCTCGTTCGGTATTGAGTACTTCCCACAATTCCTTGATGTCGATATAGTCGACCAATGCATTGCGTTGACCGACGATCTCTTTGAGCGTATGCACCATCCTCATCCTGCCCATGGATACATCCAGGCGGGTTTTACACTTATGGGACAGTCGGTTGGCTGAAAGATTGACTTCACGGTTGGATTCGGTTAGAAGTCTGAGTCTGCGATTTTTGACTTCCAAAACCACCGCGCACGTTATTTTCTGGCGGTCGATATATTCAACGATGCTCCCGGATTCCATAACCAAAGACCATAACAAGAGCAGGTGGGAAAGTCAATGTAATGACAACTCAAACACGAGGCAAATGCAATTGACGTTTGTCGAGCGCCGCGACGGCGTGTATCTCATTCTTTTAAATGAGATACACGCCGTCGCGGAACGGACCTGTCGTATTTGTGTTAAAATTCGATTAATCTCGCTTTAAATATTATGCAAACCATGATGCGTTTTGACGGTGGTTGACCCATGCGCGATTCTGATATAAAAGCTATTGATTGAGAAAAAATTATGAAGTCTTTATATTTAATAAAACCGTATCTTTTGGAAAGACGACTTTTCATCGTTTCAGGCCTTATCTTTCTGATCACCGTCGATTTTCTCCAGCTTTTCATTCCGCGAATTATCAAGTGGGCCATCGACGACCTTACCGGGTATCGAATCGACAAGATATCACTGTTGACCTACGCGCTTTATATTGTCGGCATCTCCGTATTGATCGGGATTTTTCGATATCTGTGGCGACGATGCCTGATGGGGACGGCCAGACGGGTGGAAGAAGGTCTGCGCAACAAACTTTTTGCGCATGTTCAAACCCTTTCGGCACCATATTTCGACAAAGCCAAAACCGGCGACCTGATGGCCCATGCCACCAATGATATTCAAAATGTCCGAATGGCGACGGGTATGGGCATCGTGGCGTTGACCGATGCCGTTGTCCTCGGTACCGCGGCCGTTGGATTCATGGTCTATATCAATGTCAAGCTCACGCTCTTTGTGCTGATCCCGATGCCGCTGATCGTTTTCGGAGCTCGCTTTTTCAGCAAAAAAATGCATCGCGGTTATCAAGAGGTCCAAGGGGCCTTCTCGGAATTGACCGAAGTCGTCAGGGAAAGATTTGCAGGTATTCGCATGATCAAGGCCTACAATCGCGAGCAGGAAACATCGTCTAGGATCGAGACCGTGTCAAAAGATTATATCGGAAAAAATCTGGCCCTTATTAGAATTACAGGATCCTTTTCTCCCATGATGATTTTGTTTTCGAACATAAGCCTTGCCATCGTTTTGTTTTTAGGCGGCCGGCAAACCATAACGTTTACCATAACTCCCGGAGATTTTGTTGCGTTTATCAGTTATCTCGGTCTGCTGACATGGCCCATGATGGCGACGGGATGGGTCACAAACCTGATCCAGCGCGGCAAGGCATCCCTGAACAGAATCGACAGAATCATGCAGGAAAAACCGACGATCGATGATCCGCCGGATCCGGTATTACTGGACCATGTCAGCGGATCGATTGGTTTTGAATCCGTTACCTTTTCCTACAGGCCATATGATCATTCTCCCGCTGCTGCGCCGGTGCTGGATAGGATCAGTCTTGAAATCAAGCAGGGAAGCGTCCTCGGGATCGTCGGGCCTCCGGGAAGCGGCAAAACGACGCTTTTGAGTTTGATCCCCAGGATTTTTGATGTGGGTGGTGGATGCATTACCCTGGACGGTATCGATATCCGCAAGATTCAACTTGCCCAATTACGATCCATGATATCCTACATGCCCCAGGAACCCTTTTTGTTTGCAGGCACCATCAGGGAAAACATTACCTTTGACAGCCGAAAAACAAACGAATCGAAATTAATACAGGCCGTTGAACGGGCAAGCCTCTCGGATGCCATCACCGATTTCCCCAACGGATTTGAAACCATTGTCGGCGAAAAAGGGATTGTTCTTTCCGGCGGTCAGAAACAGCGTGTGGGTTTGGCCCGCATGCTTTTGAAAGATGCTCCCGTCATGATACTGGATGATCCCATCAGCCAGGTGGACCTTAAAACCGGCGAAGCGATCGTCGAAACGATCCGGACCATGGCCGGTGAAAAAACCATTATCATCGTTTCTCACCGGCTGTCCGCCCTTCGTTTTGCCGACCGGATCATCACGCTGGATCGCGGCCGTATTTTCGAATCGGGGACACATGCCGAGTTAATGGCCAATAATCAATATTATGCCAAAACGTTCCGGCTTCAGGAGGTCGAGGAAGAATATGCATAGCGATTATGGATATTCCGAAGAAAAACAGCTTGGCAAGCCCTATGATATCAAATTGTTGCGGCGTCTGTATCCCTACACAAAACCGTATAAACTTTTGTTTATCTGCTCCATTGTTCTGGTTGTTTTTATCACCCTCCTGGATCTTTCGCTGCCTTACGTGACCAAAATCGCCATCGATCGATATATTGTCCCCGGCCGGGAATCGGTTAAAAAAAATAAGGCGGCACACACGGAAGTCAATGCCAGGATTGTTAAGGCGGACATGGCCGATCCTGCAATTCAAAGGGTCGTCCGCAAATATCCCGATCTTTTCAAGGTTCACGGCGCGGCGGCGCAGATATATTTTCGTGACCTCGTCAAACTGGACAAAAAAGATCTCGCTGTCCTGCGCAAACATGATCTTTCCGGCGTCACGTGGATCACCGCTTTGTTTCTGGTCCTCGTTATTTTCAATTTTGTTTTCGATATTGTCCAAGTACTCATCATGGAATACGCCGGACAGATGGTGATGCATGATTTGCGTATGCGCCTTTTTAATCATATCCAGGGTCTATCCATTGCGTTTTTCACAAACAATCCCATCGGCCGACTGGTAACACGGGTGACCAATGATATTCAAAATATGTATGAACTCTTTACTTCCGTGATTGTATTTATCTTTAAAGATCTTTTTTTGCTCGTGGGCATTGCAGGGGTTCTCATCAGTATTAATTTTAAGTTGGCGCTGGCTTGTTTTACCGTCATTCCTTTTGTTCTGTATGCTTCCGTTCATTTTTCGAGCCAGGCCAGAGCAGCCTACCGGATACTGAGAATAAAGATTGCGGAAATAAATACACGGTTTTCGGAAACCATCGGCGGCATCAGAGTGATCCAGCTTTTTTTAAAAGAAACGCAAAATTACTTAAGTTTTAAAAAGCTGAATCGTGAGCATTACCTGGCCGGGATGAGACAGATTCACGTTTTTGCGATTTTTATGCCGGTCATCGAAATCCTGGGCGCAACGGCGATTGCCATCGTCATCTTTTATGGCGGCGGCAGCGTGGTGGCGGGAACCATAACCCTCGGCGCCCTTGTGGCGTTTCTGTCATACATGAAAATGTTTTTCCGGCCCATCAGAGACATCGCCGAGAAATACAATATTCTGCAAAACGCCATGGCATCTGCTGAAAGAATCTTTCTGATTCTGGACAGTACGGAAACCATCCGACAAGTTGGCCGGGATATCGAGCGTCCCCCTCAATCCGGATCAAAACCATTGGACACCCCCTGGGACGGAATTTTTAAAATTTCTCTGGAAAATGTTTTTTTTGAATATGTTAAAAATGAGCCCGTGCTTAACAATATTTCTTTTAGCATAAATGCCGGTGAAACTTTTGCGATTGTAGGACCGACCGGTTCCGGCAAAACGACGATCGTTAACCTGGTTATCCGGTTTTACGATCCGACGGCCGGACGGGTTTTATTGAACGGGGTGGATATTAAAAAACGAGGGATCCGGGAGTTAAGATCCAAAATGGCCCTGGTGATGCAGGACCCTTTTTTATTTTCCGAAACCGTTCGGAAAAATATAACACTGGGAAGAGACAACATTTCTGAAGCTGATTTTCAGCAGATTTTAAAGGATTCGAACTGCCAAACATTTGTAGGCCGATTACCCGACGGCGTCCATACCGTACTTTCGGAAGGCGGTGCCTCCATCTCAAGCGGGGAACGACAGCTCATCTCCATTGCCCGGGCCTTTGCCAGCCATCCGGATCTCATTATCCTCGACGAGGCAACGTCTTATATCGATTCTGAAACCGAACAAAAAATACAGGAGGCCCTCGCCAAACTGATGGCCAACCGGACATCGATTATTGTGGCACACCGGCTTTCAACAGCCCGGGAAGCCGACAAAATCATCGTACTCAACAGAGGACAGATCATCGAAACCGGGAATCATGCGGAATTGATGAAGCTTCAGGGATTTTATTACCGGTTGAATCAGCTTCAGGGGTGAGTCTGTAAATTCATTTTTCTATTGACAATTTTTCTTTTTTTTGCGTTATTGCGAAATTGTTAATTTTACTTGCCAAATCGAATGGCTTATGTTTTAAGACAGGGTCTGAATCCTAACGTTAACATCTCAAATCAATCAAAGCCGAAGGAACCACCCCGCGTGGGTACGAGGTTCCTGATTTATTAACCCAATATTATAGAGGAGGATTGAGTTTATGGCTTACAATGCGGTAGAAATGGCCGACTGGCAGATTTCAGAAGCGGCCGAAAAAAACATGCCGACCCCCGAGGATTGGCGGGAAAAACTGGCTCTGGAAACCGATGAAATCCTGCCCATGGGAAGATTGTGCAAACTGGATTTCCTCAAGATTATTAATCGCTTGAAAGACAAACCGGACGGCAAATACATTGAGGTTACCGCCATTACTCCGACGCCTTTGGGCGAAGGGAAAAGCACCACATCCTGCGGTCTGATGGAAGGTATGGGCAAACGCGGCGTGAATGTGGGCGGTTGTCTGCGCCAACCTTCCGGCGGACCGACCATGAACATTAAAGGCACGGCGGCCGGCGGCGGCAACTCTCTGATCATTCCCATGACCGAATTCTCCATGGGCCTTACCGGCGACATCAACGACATCATGAACGCCCACAATCTGGCCATGGTGGCACTCACTGCCAGGATGCAGCACGAGCGCAATTACAATGATGAACAGCTGGCCCGCCTGACGCGGATGCCGAGGCTGGACGTTGATCCCACCCGGGTCGAGATGGGCTGGATCTTGGATTATTGTGCCCAGTCGCTGCGAAACATCATCATCGGCCTGGGCGGCCGCTATGACGGTTTCACCATGCAGTCCAAGTTCGGCATCGCCGTAAGTTCCGAGCTCATGGCGATTCTTTCCATCGTTCGCGATCTGAAAGACCTGCGTGAAAAGTTGAACAACATCACCGTAGCCTTTAACAAAGCAGGTAAACCCATCACCACCGGTGATCTGGAAGTAGGTAACGCCATGACCGCCTGGATGCGCAACACCATCAACCCAACCCTGATGATGACCGCAGAGTATCAGCCCTGTATGATTCACGCAGGACCGTTTGCCAATATCGCCGTGGGTCAGTCTTCCATCATTGCCGACCGGGTCGGACTCAAGCTTTTTGACTACCACGTAACAGAATCCGGTTTCGGCGCCGATATCGGCTTCGAGAAATTCTGGAACGTCAAGTGTCGCTACAGCGGCTTGAAACCCCATGTTTCCGTGCTGACAACCACCATTCGCGCGCTCAAGATGCACGGCGGCGGCCCCAAGGTCGTAGCCGGCCTTCCGCTGCCTGATGCATACAAGAGCGAAGACCTATCATTGCTTGAAAAGGGCGTTGGCAACATGGTGCATCACATCAACACTATCCGTATGTCCGGCATCAACCCGGTGGTCTGCATCAACTGCTTCCATACCGATACCAAAGATGAGATCGCCTTGGTTCGAAAGTATGCCGAAGAAGCCGGCGCACGCTGTGCGGTTTCCACACACTGGGCTGACGGTGGAGACGGCGCACTGGAATTTGCCGATGCGGTGATTGAAGCCTGTAATGAAGAACCGAACTTCAAGTTCCTCTATCCCTTGGAAACGAAACTTCGTGACCGGGTAGAGCTCATTGCAAAGAATGTTTACGGCGCCAGCGGCGTTGCCTGGACACCCGATGCCGAGGCCAAAGCCAAAATGCTTGAAAGTGATCCCAAGTACGACGATTATACCACCATGATGGTCAAAACCCATCTATCGTTGACCCATGAACCGGCGCTTAAGGGAACCCCCAAAGGCTGGACGCTCCCGGTTCGAGACGTGCTGATCTTCTCGGGCGCCAAGTTCCTCTGCCCCTGCTGCGGCACCATCAGCCTGATGCCCGGAACCAGTTCAGATCCGGCGTACCGCAGGGTAGATGTGGATGTAGAAACCGGAAAGGTCAAGGGATTGTTCTAAAACGTAACGTTCACGGAAAAATCCATAGAATCAACAGGGCGCGGATTTATGCCGCGCCCTATTTTTTTGTTGACAAACGCAGGCTTTCGTACAGGGCAATCCCCACGCTTGTGGACAGATTCAGACACCGGATGTCTGATGTCGTGGGGATATGAAAGGCCACATGCCGGTACTCATATAAGATCGTTTCCGGAAGGCCTTTGGTTTCCGATCCGAAAACAAGAAACAGCCTTACCGGAGACGGCATGGCCCAGAAAGAAATTGAGCCGTTTTTCGTAAACAGCGCCACTTCTTTGGTTGTCGGACCCATCTTTTTTTGAAAACTGTCAAAATCGTCCCAGACCGAGAGTTTGACCTTGTGCCAGTAATCGAGCCCGGCTCTTTTGAGGTCGCGATCTTTAAGGGAAAAACCCAGCGGTTTTATCAGGTGAAGATATGCGCCGGCACCCAGACAGGTGCGGCCGATGTTGCCAGTGTTCCAGGGCACTTCCGGTTCCACCAGAACCACATGGCGTTCAATTTTATGAGTGGGTTTTTGTATATGAGCGTTCACTGATATATATCCTATCCTGGAGGGGCCGGCTTTGATTTAGCCCATAGAAGGAGCTGGTCTACCTAAAGCCGAACAAGTTAAAAGTGCATAAGCGGTTCTTTTGGCAGAGCCATTGAAATCTGACCTGACCCATAGGGCCAGGGGTTTCTGCGCTGAACTAAATAGGCTTTCCGCAGTACGGACAATATCTAAACGATTTATCCAATGTTTTTCCGCAATGGCGGCACGTCGACGCTGCGACATCCGGCGAGTCACTGCCGTATTCTTCGTCGAATTCATTTACCGTTCTTTCACATCTTTCACACATGATAAACGGCTCTCCTTTTTTGACTCTTACAATGGGAATGAAAAACAGATTAAAATAATGATCCACCCGTTTGGTGTAGGCCTGGTGAAGACCGCATACCGGACATCGCCTGGGTGTATTGTCGAGTATTTTCATTTTAGGCGTAACGCCGCCAATCAGAAACATTCACACCTCGCTTGATATAAATTTTCATAAAGGATTGTTGTTATATAGTATACCTTGAAAATCATATCAACCGGTTGGAAACCGTTTTGAGGATAAGAGGCCATGCAACTGAAAAGAGAAAGGGATTTTGCACGGGTATTAAACAGTCGGTAGGAAATTCGGTGTTGAAGGTGACGGAGACGGAAAGGCTGTTTCTTCGGACAGTGACAGCTCAACGCTGACTTATCCAAAACAGAATTTTCTCACAGACAAAAGGCGCGCCATTTGCAATCCATGTGATCGCAGTCCACCATCCCCATTTTAAAACAGTCTGTTTGACCTTCGGCACGCTGGATGCTGCGAATCAAGGTCGAAACATCAAGAAAGTTCTTTTGGGGAGTCCGTTGGTCCACACGATCGGACGCATTCATTGCGGTCTTGTTCGTTTTCTTTTGGCAACTTCTGCGCTTTATCGAATTTTTGCTGTTTTTTGACATTTAGAAATTAGATGCAGATTTTTCATTAAGGCCGTTCATCCGCCAAACTTCAGTTCGGATTAAAATTGCCGCCTCTCCCCGTTTAGGGTTCGGGGTCTTCGACCTGACCATTAAAAAAAAAATCTGTTTTCAAAGGTCTTTATATAGCGGAAATCATGAAACTTTAGAAAGAGCTCGATGAAAACGCAAAAGGTATATTGAAACTGTACTCTTCTGTGAAATCTATCCCGCTTCCGTCATTCAGTTTCTCGGCAGTCAATTCCATATCCTGTACGGATTGTAACAATTGGCACTCTTTGAAGCACTTCTCCTTCGGCAGATTTCTCCGGGAGCAATTTTTACATGGAGAAGAGATCATGTTTCCCCCTTTTTTAATGGATATTCGAAGAACATCGACAAAAACATTTTATTTATTATTAACAACTTGTAATTTCTTTTGTCCATAGATGGGAAGGTTTATTTTACTAGGGGAAAATCCTGATGGGTCGGGAAGTTATCCCGAAAGAAGAGATAAGCGATATTTTTCAATCTTTCCAGAGATCCACGTCGATGAGGCCGAGTTTTGCAGCATATCGGATCAATTCGATGGTGCTGTGCAGGCCGAGTTTGCTCATAATATTGGCGCGATGATTTTCAACCGTCTTGGGACTGATAAAAAGTTTCTCGGCGACTTCTTTGCTGGAAAGTCCCTCGGCCAGTTGGCGCATCACCTCTTGTTCTCTGGGCGTCAGCGTGGCATAATCGGAATCTGTAATCTTTGCGGCTTTTAAAGGAGATTTCATAAGATTTTCGACAACAGAATGGGAAACGGAACTGTCCAGAAAATAATCACCTTTTGCGACAGATTCGAGTCCTTGGAGCAGCCTTTCGCTGGCGGATTCCTTGACGACATATCCTGTTGCGCCGGCTTGAAATGCTTCTGCAATGTAATCGATTTTTGAATGCATGCTGACAATCATAATCTTTGTTTCCGGCAAGCGCTCCCGCAAATCCCGCGCAAGTTGAATGCCGCTTTGATCCGGCAGGGATATGTCCACGATAACCAAATCAGGCTTCAGCTTTTTGACCATTGCGAGTCCTTCACGACCGCTTCCCGCTTCCCCGACCAACTTGAATCGGGAATCGCGCTCGATGATGGTTTTGAGCCCTTCTCTAAAAAGCGGATGATCGTCAATAATGATAATGCTTTTCTTCTCGGTCACGTGCGGTCTCCTTATAAGGCACTTCGATGAAAATTTTTGCGCCTTCTTTGGGACGTGATTGAATCTTCATTTTTCCGTTCAGCAGGCCGACCCTCTCCTTCATGCTCCGAAGCCCCATTCGTTTTTCCTTTGAAGCCTCCGCCAACCGTTTTCTAACGTTAAACCCCGTCCCGTCATCCTCGATACGAAGGATGATATTGGGAAAAGACGCCACCAGCTTGACCGTTGCTTTGGTTGCATCGGCGTGCTTTTGAATGTTCCAGAGGGCCTCCTGAATCAGTCGATAAAGATTGATTTCGGTGTCTGCCGGAATTTTCAAGTCTTCCAGGCCGGCCGCAACAAAATCGATGTCAATTTGATGTTTCTCCGAGAATTCTTCGCAATACTGATATGCGGTGTGGACCAGTCCAAACTGATAGAGTCCCGGAGGGTGCAGATCATAGGCCATATCCCGGATTGCAGATATAGACTTTTGAAGTACTTTTGATAATTCCACCGCCTTTTGTTTTATCTTTTCGGGGACGCGAAATTGATCATCAAACAGCGTTTCCCATCCGATTTTCAGATGAGAAAGCTCTTGGGCCACATTATCGTGAAGATCTCGGGCGATCCGCTGACGCTCGCTTTCTCTCGCACTTAAAAGAAGTCGGGTCAGTGTGTGAATGTGTTCTTCAGCCAGCTTTCTGTTGGTGATATCCCGGGCAAAAACAGCAACGCGTTTGACTTCTCCCAATGAATCGGAAACCGGATAAATTTTGGTATCATGCCATATGCCATTTCGCTCATCAACGACTCGTACCGGCCATCCGGTTTGAAAAACTCTTTTGACGTTCGTCATTCTGAGGCCGGCGACTTCGTGTGAGACCAAATACCATATACATAATCCAAGCATTTCATCCGGCGTTTTTTGAAATTTCTTGGCGTAAGCGTCGTTGATATCCAAAATGATGCCTTCAGTATCCAGCAACACAACGGCATCGGTGGTTGCGTTCAAAAGGGCTCTTGCCATTTCTTCGCTTTTACGCAGTTTTTCCTGGGCCTCTCTGTTTTCGGTGATATCGAAAAACACACCGCTGACATATTGAAGTTTCTTATTGGTTTTACAAACGATCTGTCCTCTTTCCTGGATCCAGCGGATATCGCCGCTTTTAGATCTGACTTTATATTCCCTTACATAGGATTTGGTTGTTTTGAGCGCCCGGATGAAGATCTCTTTGGCATTTTCGGCATCTTCGTCAACAATGATATCTCTCCATTTCATTTTTTTGGAATTAAAGAGTGCCGGGCTGTATCCGGTGATCTGTTTAATTTTTGAATCAAAAAACTCAACCGACCAGTCGGCATATCCCTTGTATACGATACTGGGAAGGTTTTTTACCAGGAGTTGATACTTTTTCTCGCTCTCCCGAAATGCTTTTTCCGCCGCCATTCGGTTGGCGCTCTCTATTTCCAGCACCTTAACCCGTTGTTCCAACTCTTTGTAGGTTGGCTTTTTCGCCATAAACAACCTCCACCGGTTAATCATGCGATCTTTATCACAACTTTATATTCATGTTCAAATAATGTTGTCCAATATTTAAAAAAAAAGGGTGTTTCAATCAACACCCTTTTGAAAAAACAGATTGACCGTTACCGGTACGCTGTTTGTTACCCTTCCATGATCTCCCAGTAGGCTTCAAATGTATTGTCGTGAAGGGTGTATGCGTACCCGAGCATATGCCCGACACCTGGCAGCACCCCTTTCCTCACCCGCCAATAGGCCAAATAAATGGCGGGAAGCAACTGCGGCTGCCCAATTTCAGGATTATCCGCCGAATGCTGCCATACCTCCCTTTTTTCCATGACCCGCCAAAGGGTCCCGTGCTTTTTACTCCGCACGATTTGTCCGACATTGGGGAGCTTTTTCTTTATCACAACTTCATCGTGTGTATATGGCATGGTTCAGACTCTCCGATGACGATCACATATTCGTCATCATATATCTCAAGCACTCTCATACTTGAAAGATAAAGCGACCCGTGCACGATAAGATGCAATCTTGCCGTCTTTAATTGTCAAATCGAATTTGGTTATTTCCGCCACTCTCAAATCCCTTAACTTTTTGCCGGCGGTGGTCACCGCATTTTCCGCGGCTTTCTCCCATGAAACATCACTCGTGCCGACCAACTCAATAACCTTATAAACGCTGCCGCTCATATTCTCCTCCTCTCACGATATTTCTCTTTGCCGTCATAAATCGGCTTGAAAGAATTTTGGGTCAGGCCGCTGTATTCGATACCTGAATCCCGTATGAAAATTAATGAAAATTTTAGTATATGAAATCCTTCGACTTGCGAAAAAAAAAATTCAAGGGATACACCTGAAGAATGAAAAGATTGGTTCCCCAAGACAAAGGAACCAATCGGTAAAAATGGTTAAGCAGTGTAGCCTCCCGCCATTGGATTTAAAATTACTTTTTATTAATTTTACATTAACAAATCCCGAAAAAATATGTCCATAAGACAAAAGATTCATTTTCGTAGGGAAATGCCCCCATCGGGTAGGGATTTTTCCCGAAAAAAAAATCAAACTTCCGGTCATAATTTCTACACGGTTTTTTAAATGGGTTTCTTATTGACATTCCCTGCTGTTGAGAGAGAAAATACACCAATGTGGGGTTCAAGGGTTTCCTAAAAAAAGAGGTAAGCGATGGATGACAAACAAAAGGACAAAATCGCACCGGAATTTATTTTTGCAGACTGGATAAAAACATCCATGGCATTTTGGGAATCGATGGTCTCGATGTGGCCGACTGCCGATCCTGCCGATGACAAATCACCGGATTCAAAAAAAGATGGAAAACCAAGCCGGCTTCAAAAATCATTGGAAAGCACTCAAAAAACCTGGACGGCGTGGTCACGGATTATCAGCGAACCGGAAACCATGGAAACCATCTTTAAGGGAACCGGCGAAGTTCCTGAAATTTTATTAAAAATCGCTCAAACCTTCACGAACAGTTTTGTTCGCTTCCAACAACAGTGGCTTGAAAAGGCAGGAAAATTCCAGAAATCAACAAAATCGTATACGTTTGAGAACCTCGATGAAGATGCCGTTAAAGTTTGGATACAACTCTATGAGACGGAATTAAGAAAAATATTTAATATACCACAATTGGGATTGACACGATTTTATCAAGAGAAAATGATCCAGTCTGTAGATAAATTTAACAGATTTCAATCCAATTTGACTGAATTTTTGCGTCTGTTATCTTTGCCCATGGAAAAATCCTTCCAAATCTTGCAGGAAAAACTGACGGAACTGGCGGAGAAGGGCGATCTTCCTGAAGATTCGAAAGCGTATTATCAGATGTGGATTAAAATTTTGGAAGGACATTACATGACGCTGTTTCAATCTTTTGAATACACGAAGATCTTGAATAAAACCTTGCATTCCATGTCGGAATTTTCGGAAGCTAAAAAAGAACTTCTACAGGATACCCTGTTATATATGCTCCCTGTTCCAACACAAAAAGAAATGGATGAACTTTACAAAGAGATTTACCTTTTAAAAAAGCGGATCAAAGAACTTGAAAAGCGTCCATAAGAATATCGACGGATCTGTCTGAACTTTACCGTATGATGTTCAATTTATAGCGATCTTCAAATTACAATTAGAGGTGATTTCATGGCTCAACCCAAAATATCTGTCGATCTAATTTTATCCAAACTGGCCGAAGATGCGGAAAAAGCCGGCGAAAGCGTCCAAAAAGCATCGGATGTGCTGATGGAAAACCTCGACACCGAGATTGCCGTCACACCTTACGATATCGTTTATGAAGAAGATCGGGTCAAATTGAAGCATTACAAACCGACGGGCGACATTCAACTTAAAAGGCCGCTTCTGGTGGTTTACGCATTGATTAACCGGGAAACCATGCTGGATCTACAGCCCGGAAGAAGCGTGGTGCAAAATTTTTTACAAGAAGGAATAGATTTCTATATGATCGATTGGGGTTATCCGGCTCGCAAAGACAGGTATCTCACCATCGACGATCATGTGAATGGATATATGGACAACATCATTGATTTTATTCTCGACAAACACCATGTGGATAAAATCCATTTGATGGGCATTTGCATGGGCGGTACGTTCTGTGTTATTTATTCTGCCCTTCATCCCGAAAAAATCAAAAATCTGGTGACCACAGTAACTCCCACAAACTTCGATACCAACCAGGGACTGTTGCATATCTGGATGAAGGATATGGATGTGGATCGTATCGTCGATACTTACGGCAATATTCCCGGAGATATCATGAACCTCGGTTTTCTTCTCCTTAATCCCGCGCGGTTAATGATCGATAAATATGTGGGATTTATAGAAAATATGTCCAACAAAACTTTTGTTGAAAATTTTGTCCGGATGGAAAAATGGATTTTTGACAGCCCGGATGTACCGGGTGAAACGTTTCGGCAGTTTGTCCGCGACTGTTACCAAAAGAATCTGCTGATCCAGAGCAAAATGGAGGTCGGCGGGAAACGTGTCGATCTCAAGAAAATTACCATGCCCCTCTTGAATTATTACGGGAAATATGACCATCTTGTTCCTCCCGAAGCGTGTGAACTGCTTACGAGCAGAATCGGCAGTAAGGATGCCGAAGATATTTGTCTGGATACGGGTCATATCGGTATTTATGTGAGTTCAAAGTGTCAAAGGGAATTTGCACCCCGAATCGTCCGCTGGCTCAAAGAACGGGATGAAGACAAAAAGAAGCGAGAAACAAAAAAAGCAGGGCCGAAAAAAAGAGCTGCAAAAAGGGCCCCTAAAGCAGCAGCATCCGCATTGAAAACTAAAACGAATCCATAAAAAAGCATCCCTTTTTAGGAGACTTTCAATGACCAAAAGAAATAATTATTTTAAAACCTTTTGCAAAATCAGCAAGGCATTCGGAACGACGCTGGATAGAGGGAAGCTTCTGGATCTGATCATTCAGAGCGCCATAGACATCATGGAAGCCAAAGCGGCTTGTCTCTTTCTGGCGGATGAGGAAAAGGATGTGTTTGTTCCAATGGCTCAAAAAGGATTGTCTGAAAACTACTTGCATGCCAGTCCCATTCAAGCCAAAAAAATCGTCGGCGAAATGTTAACGGAAGGATATCTTTCGTTTTACGATGCGACCACGGATCCTCGTCTGGAAAACCTTGATGCAAAAAAAGCCGAAGGCATTGCATCCATTCTTTCTGTTCCGGTCAGGGTCAAGGAAAAGACCATCGGTGTCCTATCACTTTATACCGCAGAGCATCGCGATTTTTCAAAAGATGAAATAGACTTTTTATCAGCATTGGCCGATCAGGGCGGGATTGCCATCGGACGAGCCCGGTTGTTTGAACGTATTAATCAAAACTCGATGCTGTTTCTCGATCTGGCCTCCAGCATCAACTCGACGTTAGACATCAAGCAGGTGTTACATATTTTGACGGCCGAAATCTCTGAGGCGCTAGGAATGAAGGGGGTAATGATTCGACTGTTAAACCATAAAACCGGCGACCTCGATACGGTGGCAAGTTATGGCCTGAGTGAAGGATTTCAAAACAAAGGCCCTGTCTCCATCCAAAAAAGCATTGCGCAGGCACTAAAAGGTGAAACCGTCATTATCGAACATGTCTCTACGGACAACCGGTTGCAGTATAAAGAGGAAATCGTGAAAGAAGGTGTTGTTTCAATGCTCTGTGTTCCTATTAAAGCCAGAGAAGAGGTCATCGGCGTGATGAGTCTTTTCAGCGGTACTGACCGGAAATATCCTGAAGATGTCATTATTCTGGTAAATGCCCTGGCCCATACCGGCGGACTGGCTATCCAGAATGCTTCCATGTATCTCAACCTTCAGGAAGACAAAAAGTCCTTGGAAGAGGATATATGGAGTTATCGGTCCTGGTTTTAAATTCTTCGTACCTTTGGTGAACTGAAAGGAGTTTAATATGAGCGGAAAAACAATCGATCAACTTAAAGTCGGCGATACAGCCGAGTTCAGCAAAACGGTTTCGGAATCGGATATTTACCAGTTCGCCGGGATTACCGGCGATTTCAACCCGGCGCACACGAACGAAGCGTATGCGAAAAAGACCTTTTTCAAGACCCGTATTGCCCATGGAATGCTGTCGGCAGGTTTTATTTCCACCGTCATCGGAACCAAGCTCCCCGGAACAGGGAGCATCTATATCAAACAAGATCTGAATTTTTTGGCGCCTGTACGAATCGGCGATACCATTACCGCCCGTGCGGAAGTGATAGAAATTATGGATGGGAAAAATCGCGTCCGGTTAAAAACCGCTTGCGTCAATCAGGAGGGCACCGAGGTCTTAATCGGGGAAGCAGTGGTCAGTCCGCCCAAGCCGCCTAAAAAATAAGTCGGCACTCAGATTACGTTCCCGATTAAAAAATCCATGACACCTTTTTTAATCATGCCTTCCGGCAACGACTGATAATGTTTAAAGCAGGCTGAACACAAATACACAAATTCCTCAACACAATGAATTTTTCCATAAGAGATGATGTCGCCACACAAGCTGCATGGATAGTCCGGGCCTTCAATATTTAGACTTTTGACCAAATATTGAACCCCAACGCCATAACGGGGAGCATTTGTAACCGGCAGATCCCGGCACCATTTTACTTTTGCTTCGTAAAGCCTGTATGCTTCCGGGCCATTTGTATTCGGCAAGTGATTTAATGTTTTAAT
>CAZQAF010000002.1:73096-98936 GCA_964591175.1 uncultured Desulfobacteraceae bacterium
AAAGCCTGTATGCTTCCGGGCCATTTGTATTCGGCAAGTGATTTAATGTTTTAATAAAGTAAACGTCTCATTTTGGGGGATAGAATTCCCATTCTTTGGGAATTTCTCCTATTGGTTTGCATCACCGCATTTTTGATGTGACTTGTAATTCTATTTGCGCGCCGATTTTAAGAATAAATATTCCGGTGGCATGCAATAAAAAGGGGAAATCTTTAAGGTGCTGGAGAAATAGCAGGAATGTTCGGTAAAACAGCGCAAAAATTTTAAACTTATGGATTATTTTCCTTCTTGAAGAAGCTGCCGAAGCTCTCCATGGTTTCCTGGAACTTTTTACTCTGTTTATCGATCAGATCATGAAATCCTTGAACCAGTTCTTCCTGTGATTCGGCCTTCTTTTTTTCCACTATCATCCGAAGGTGGTTGATGGTTTCTTCCTGGTCCGCAACTTTTTCTTTAAGTTCCTCGTATTTTTTGACCAGCGCCAGGTGCTCGTTTTTCGGTACCATGCCCATCAAATCCAGATAATTTTTAAAGGAATTTAAAAAATTTTCAGACGCTTCTTCCCAGGTTTCCGTATAAGCCGGCGTGTCTTTTTTCAAATGCTCCAGGCCGTAAAATTTATTGAACATGGCGGTCAACTCATCAGACCCCTTAAACCCCTGCTGCATCCACTTGGACATATCTTCAAGTTGTTTCTGCTGTTTTGCGGCATCCATCAAAAGATTGCCCCAGAATTCCAGAAAATGTCGGTCCATGATATCGCTCCATTTAAGATTTTTCTTTTTGAAGATCGTTTTGCAAGTCAAGCTGAAATCGTACGGGTCCCCGATAGTTTTTGTCGCCGAAACGGGTGTGCAGCGCACAGGCGGAATTTGGATGAGACCATGACGTTGCAATGGCCACGTGACCTTTTGGAAAAGCAGTAACTTCAGCATCGATATAGTCAATGGGAGCGAGCGCCGTTTCTTTTTCAACCAAGTCGTCGCTCTCTCCGTAACAGATGAGCCATTTGATCCCTTTCTCCTGGAGTCGCTTAAGATTCAGTTTTTCTCCGAAAAGTTTGACCGGCAGCGTTCCGTCTTCGGTAATCGGAATGTTATAGGAATCGAAACTCATCTGGGTAATGGATAGCGGTAAATCATTCCGCTCATTGTTCAGCCAGTAATTGATGGCTGCCGCGGTCTTGCTGATTTTCACTTTATCGCCATCCTGGCGGCCGAACATCGTCAAATCTCTGTAAAATACCGCTATCGGGGATTCATCTTCGATGCTTTTGAGTTTATAAACCCAGCCCATGAGCTTTCCGTCTGCCACTTTATTGCCGTTGGGCAGGGTTTTGGTGCCATAAAGAAGATCATTGAAACGCTGGGGAAGTTTTTTTAAAAAATCGGCAAGCCCTTGGCTTCGGGTGCCGTCCATGGGAGATACGCAGGTGATCAGCGTATCCACCAATCCGTCGAGCTTTCCGGAAAGAAGATTGCACACCGCCGAAAAACCGCCTTGACAGTAACCGTTCAACGTCACCGGATTCCCGTGTCTATTCTTTACCGTTTCGCAGAACAGCCGTGTGTCCAAGGTATCGTCTTCACCGGTCATAACCTGGACGGCTTCGTTGGTACTGATATCCTTGAAAATTCGAATATAGGTGGGAATGCCCTGGTTGGCGAAACAGTGAGCATAACTCCGGTCCTCATTGGGCAAAAAAGCTAAAATATTGGCGCCCAGCACATAAGGGGGAAGAATGATGACCGGTTTCCCGCTCTTATTAACCTTGACCTTTTTGTCCGTCGGAAGAATCTGATACAGCGTAAACCGGTCTGTTTCGACAATCTTTTTATTGTCCCCTCGCTCAAAATGAAATCCAAATTCAGATTCGATATCCTGAATCGCACTAGGATATTGGTTGGCCATAACGTCCATCATCTTCGCCTGCCTGGCTAAAAAACCCTCGATATCTTCTCCATCCGAGCAACAAAAAGTGTTAAACATAGCGGCAATAGCGTTTTCTATCTCAATTTTTCCCGAATGGTTGATTGCTTTCAAGCTGCCGTTGATACTTCGACCGATCACATCAAGATTAAAAGACAACAATTCCATGTAAGATTGAACACTTTTTAAAGGCGAGACGGTCCAGAGCTTTTGCGTTTCCACATTATTGAAATAACTTGTGGCGATGAGATAGGGAATCATAAAATCATTTGAGTATTTGGAAAAAGCACTCAGATAATTTTGTGACGCATTGAGAAAATTAGAAAATACAGAGATGTTTTTCTGCAGTATGTCCTGTAACACCATGCCGTTTGAGCTGCTGTTCAACTGAATCATTTTGGCTTTTTGCCTCCTTTGAACCGGAATAATGATGTGGTTCACGACCTTGATATGATGTTATCCAACGTCATGAACCACATATATACGTTATTTATCAGACGCTACAAATATTTTTTCCATGTTATCATAATTATGATCTGCCGTCTTTTTAAAATCGTCACAACCTTTTTTAAAAAGTCGCATCCATTCATTTACGGTCTTTTTGCCTTCTTCAGGGAGCCATGGGGTTTGGACTAAAAAAGTATTTGTCATTTTTTCGTTTTGTTTCCACAATATTTCCATGGCATTATATCCTTGATCAAAAGCTGTTTTGTTGAATTGAACCATTTGTTTCAATGCGGTAAATTGTTCCATTGATTTATTTCCTTTCATTATGCTTTGGTTTTTTTCTCTTTGTCGAATGCGATGAAAAAATCTTCAACCCGTTTAAAGTTAACATCCACACCCTTTTTGAAGTCTTCACGACCGCTTTTAAAGGCATCCACCCAACCCCTTATGGCCTTTTTCCCCTCTTCCGGCATCCATGTGGCCTGATCGAGAAGCGTACCCGCCATTCTTTCGGTTTGCTCCTGAACCAACACCATGGCATTGTAAGTGTTGTCAAACATTGTTTTTTGAAAATCGATCATTTGTTTTGCAATTTTTGATGAATCCATGATAATAATCCTCCCTGTTAAAGTTATTTGTGCGATACGAATTTTTCCATCTATATTTAGATTATAATCCTAAGCTTAAAATTGTCAAGATATTTTTTTGCATTGCACCATTTTTTTATTTTATTTTATTCGGCTCGAAAATATATTATAAGTAATTTAATATATTTTATTTAATATACTTATTGGTGACACCTTAAGCGCAACTGAAAATTTAAAATATGTTTAATATGTTGCACTACAATATTTATGAAACGATTAAATGGTACTTTCCTTTCACCATTTGAAACGATCGGTTTAGATTAGATTTTTGGAGAGAGAGATATGTCGGACAACGTCAAACTCAAAAAATATGCCAATCGACGGCTTTATGATACGGAAAAAAGCGAATATGTAACGCTCAATCAAGTAGCGGATCTCATCAGACAGGGCCGGCAGGTAGAGATTATCGACGCAAAAACCAACGAAGACGTTACCGCCTTTATTCTTACCCAGATTATTCTGGAAGAAGCCAAAAATAAAAATTTTCTGTTGCCCGTCCCCGTACTCCACCTGATCATTCAGTATGGCGATAATGTGCTTGGAGAATTTTTCGAAAAATACCTGCAACAAATGATTCAAACCTATCTTGCTCACAAGCAGGCCATGGATGAACACTTTAATAAATGGCTTGAAATGGGACTCGATTTTTCAAACACGGCCCAAAAAACCATGACCGGTCTGACGCCATTTAAATCCTTTTTCGATCAATTTTCTCAGATGGCAGGCAAAGATAAAAAAACAGATGAATAACGTACCTCTGAGGCTTCTTAAAAAAACCGCTGGAACACCCCGAGAGCTATATTCTTTCCAAAACCGTCGCCATCCCCTGACCGCCGCCGATACACAGTGTGGCAAGCCCGAGGGCATGATCGTTTCTGACCATTTCATTCATCAGGGTCAAAATGATGCGGGCGCCGGTACATCCGATGGGATGGCCGATGGAGATGCCGCTTCCTAACGGATTGGTCTTTTCAATGTCGAGATTGAGTTCCCTCATGCAGGCGATGGCCTGGACAGCGAAAGCCTCGTTCAGTTCTACGGCACCAAAATCTTTGGTAGTCAATTTTTCTTTTTGAAGGATTTTTCTCACTGCCGGTATGGGGCCAAGACCCATATAAGCCGGATCGACACCGGCCGATGCACAGGCCTTGATCCGAACCAGAGGGGTTAAGCCGAGATCCTTTGCTTTTTCATCCGACATCAGCAAAAGCGCTGCCGCAGCATCATTGATCCCCGAGGCATTTCCTGCGGTAACCGTGCCGTCCGTTTTAAACGCCGGTCGCAGTTTGGCCATTTTTTCCATGCTGGTTTCCATGGGCCGCTCATCTGTATCGAATACCACGGGATCTTTTTTTCGCTGCGGGATGACCACCGGCACAATTTCTTCGCTGAATCGTCCCTGGGCAATGGCAGCTTTGGCCCGTTGATGGCTGATAACACCGATTTCGTCCTGTTCCCGTCTGGAGATCTTGTAGTGCGCTGCAATGTTTTCAGCCGTCACCCCCATGTGATATCCGTAAAATATTTCAAAAAGTCCATCAAAAACAACAAGATCCACCATGTTCGCGTTGTTCATCCGGGCGCCCCACCGGGCACTTGGAACGGCGTAAGGAATCAGACTCATGTTTTCCATTCCACCGGTTAAAACGATCTCTGCTTCGCCGGACCGGATCGATTGCGCAGCCAGGGCCACCGCCTTCATTCCCGAAGCACACACTTTGTTGACGGTAAAGGCGGGGGTTTCTTTGGGGATGCCGGCTTTGATCATGGATTGGCGGGTTACGTTTTGACCCTGTCCCGCACCCACCACGTTTCCCATGACAACTTCATCGATTTGTATCGGCTGAAATGACGCGTCATAGTCATGATACTGTTTCACCAGATCGATCATGCCGCCACCTTTTAAAAAATCAGGTTCAAATCGCGTCAATTCTTTTGTTGCCGTCGGTCTCAGACCGATCTTTTTCAGTGTTTCTTTCAATACCAGAGCGCCAAGATCCACCACCGGCGTCGTACTCAATGAACCGCCAAAAGCTCCTACCGGCGTTCTTGCGCCGGACACGATAACAACATCTTTCATTGTTTTCACCTTTTATATCTTATTGGTTCTTATCCTTTAGATCCCAAACGAAGCCCACCATGAATAAAAAACACATCTCCAGCCAGCGCCTCGTTTCGGTAAAGTTCACCCGCCAAAGAAGCCACCTCCATCGGATCAACCAACCGTCCGATGGGAACATTGGCTAAAATCTTTTCCAGGGCCTTTTGATTCATTCCTTCAAGAATAGGGGTGGCCACATATCCCGGAGCGATGGCCACGCAGCGGATTTTGTCCGCGAGACCCCGTCGAAAAAATTCCGCAGTGAGAACCTTGGGTATTACCGACATGGCTGCTTTGGATGAAGAATAGTTGATCTGGCCGGCGGTGCCCAATGAACCTGTGGAAGAAACCAGGCATATAAGCCCCTTACAGTTATGGTTGATCATACGTTCCACGCATTCACGAACGGTCAGAAATACGCCTGTCAGATTAATATCGATAACCTTTTGAAATTGCTCCAGGGACATTTTCTTTGTGACTTTTCCGGTCTCCCGGTCAGGAGAAACCATCAGTCCATCCATGATAATCCCGGCAAAGGGTGCCACAAAATTAATTTTACCAAATTTTTGGATGGCTGCATCCGCAAGCCTGGCACAATCGTCCTCTAGGGTCACATTGCAGGGTACTATTGCAACGTCACCTTTTATTTCATGTTCCACCCTGGCCAAGGCTTCTTCGGCCACATCTCCTAACACAACCTTTCCGCCTTGTTGAACCCAATATTTTGCAACAGCAAGGCCGATCCCGCTGGCACCGCCTGTAATCACCGCAACCGAATCTTTTATATCCAGCATTGCATCTCCTCCTTGGAATTAATCATGAATTTTTATTGGTTATATAAAATTTGAAGGATTTGATTTCCATCGAGTTTTGACTCGATTAGACGTTATATCCTTTCCAACAATTGTCGCCATGCCCCGAACACCAGCGTTGCAAAAAATGTAAACCCCAGGGGCATGATCACTTCTTATCATTTCATTTATCAAAATCCAACAAAGAAAAATCTTTGTTTATGGGAAGCAAACAAAACCGACGCGAGAAACTTGTTAAGCTGCAAAAGGGCCCTGCAATGACAATAGCAGTTTGACACCAGCGGATGTATGACATAAGCGGAACTTGCGAAAAATTATCATGGGGGGTCGTGATTTTTTCATATCCTGTTTTGCAACGAATTCTATTTTATTGACAACACGGATGGGTTTCGGGTAATAGGTGGGTCATGCCGGAGTGGTGAAACTGGTAGACGCACGGGACTCAAAATCCCGCGGGGGCAACCCCATGTCGGTTCGATTCCGACCTCCGGCACCAGGGGAATAAGGGGTTTAGAAGCCGGGAGTCTTCTAAGCCCTTTTTTATTGGTGATTTATGAAGGAGTATTGTTGGAATTCATTATCATTCTTAGCTTTGTCATGATATTAACTAACAGCTTTTTCGTTAAAGTTGTGAAATGTGCCCGCTATGGAATAACCTCTTGCCGCTTTTGTAGATGCGTTTCATAAAGCCCCTCGCTTTCTCTCTGAGTATAATTTACGGGCAGGTGCCAAGGATGCCCTTTTCAGCCGATTATTTGCATTGAACCCTGCACGTTGGGCATATCAGCGGATAGACCTTATATCTTCTTTAAAAGTTTTAATCAGGTTGAAATTTACAATACGTTTACGATGTGGTACTATCCGCATCTTGCACAAGATAATGTCATTGCAGGTTTTACATACCACATCCATAAAAGCATCCGGCCTGTTTCTTGGTTTCAACTTGCCGAAATAATGTACATTATCCGTATGGGCCGGATCAGGCGTTAAACATGAATCAACGCAAGGTTTGCCGGATGATAAGTTGAGGAATATCCCAGTCGAAAAATAGTAACTATCCCGATTCGGGGTTCAATAGCGTAGTCGAAATAATAGAGTTTGAAGAAAAATGAGTGATTTTTCAGAAAAGATGACGGACATTCTCAACTATGGCGCTTTAAATCTTGCCATGGCCATTGGATACCGGAACCGGATATTCGATATTCTTGAAGATTTGAATCAGCCGGTGACGATTAAAGAAATTGCAGCGGCATCAGCGCTGAGCGAACGATACATCGGGGAATGGCTGGGGATCATGGTGACGGGCAAAATTATTGAATTATCCAGGTCCCCGGATGGGGAAAACATCTATTTTTTACCGCCCGAACATGCCGCATTTCTGACCCGCAGGTCCGGAAACAACAATCTGGGCGTTTATACCCAGGAAATTCCTTTGCTGACAACGTGTGCCATGGCGTCTGTGAACAAAGGCTTTAAAACAGGAGATGGCATTTCCTTCTCGCAGTATCCTGATTTTCAGCAATTCATGGCGGAACTGGCCAATGCAAAACACAAAAAGGTGCTGATTCAGGAATTTCTGCCATCGGTTGAAAACGGAAAACTGTTCGGGCGTCTTACCAGCGGAATAAGGGTATGTGACCTTGGCTGCGGTCAGGGCGTCGCCTTGAATCTCATGGCCCGGGCATTTCCGAAAAGCACATTTGTCGGAATTGACAATCACGAAGAAGCGGTTCGTACGGGCAGGGCCGAGGCCCGGGAAATGGGGCTTTCCAATATCGTATACAAAGAGATTGATGCCTCAAAAATTTACGGGAGCAAAAAATTTTCCAGACAGTTTGATTACATCTGTGCCTTTGATTCCATCCATGATCAGAGCCACCCTTTGGAAGTGTTGCAGGGAATTCGATATATGCTGGCCCCCGGAGGTGTTTTTTCCATGATTGATATAAAAGCCTTTTCAAATCCGGCAGATAATATGGACCATCCCCTTGGCGCTTTTTTATATACGGTGAGCCTGATGCACTGCATGCCGGTTGGGCTGAATGATAACGGAACCGGGCTCGGCATGATGTGGGGACGGGAAAAAGCCGAAGCCATGCTGCGAGCAGCCGGATTTGAGCATATTGAAATCATAGAGATGGAACATGACCCCTTCAATCTCCATTACTTTTGCCGGGTTCCATGATGATAATATTGCGATAGCTGTTCATTTTTTTTTAGGAAAGAATAACAAAGGATTGAATATGAAGAAATGGTTAACAGAAATACTGATCTGCCCGGAATGTGTCAGGGATGAAATTCCCCTGGATCTGGAGATTAAAACAGAACAGGAAGATGATGTGATAGAAGGAAAACTGTCCTGCACTGCCTGCGGCAGAAGTTATTCCATACACAAAGGCGTGGCCGTTGTTTTACCGGATCGGTCAATGTCTGTGATATCTACGACTTCGGGATACAATTCAAAGAGCATGCTGTCCTCTTATTTATGGAGTCATTTCTGTGATTTTTTAAAAGATCCGGATGCGACCGATGCGTACCGGATATGGTCGTCTTTTTTCAGTAAGTCAGATGGTTATGCCCTAGATATCGGGTGCTCTGTCGGGCGACTGTCATTTGAGTTGAGTAAAACACATTCCCATGTGATCGGAATTGATACATCCATCTCTTTTATTGAAAAAGCGCGGGAACTGCTGCGGAGCAAAAGACTGGCATTTGACCTGATCATAGAAGGGTTTATTACCGAAAAGCGTTCATGTGATTTTGATAGCGCCTTTAATTATGACCACGTCGATTTTATCGTTGCCGATGCATTGGCCATCCCGTTTCCCCGAAGCTTTTTTTCAACGGTTACGTCGATTAATATATTGGAAAAAGTGTCCTCTCCCTTAAAGCATTTAGTGGATATCAACCGGGTGTTAAAAGAAAAAAAATCCATGTTTGTGTTTTCGGATCCATTTTCCTGGGATGAATCGGTGTCGGATCCTGAGCTTTGGTTAAGCGGCGGTTTAAACGGCAATGGGAATCGCCGGGGCATCGACAGCATCAGCAACTATTTTTTAGGTAAAGACAAGATATTTAATCCGCCTTTAAAAATACTGGATAAAGGCAATGTCCCGTGGAAAATACGTAAAACAGAAAATCTGTGGGAGCATATCAATTCACAATTTATTGTGGGTGCACGGCAATAGGGGGGTGTCATTTTGGCTGAAAAACAGGGTATCTGCGGCCTGTGCTTTCACAGCCCGGGTTGTGGCGTTATCGTACATTTCGATGAAGAAGATAAAATAGACCGTCTGGAACCGGATCCGGATGCGCCTGTGGGCAATATATTGTGCCCCATGGCAGACAGTGTCAAAGAAATTATTTATTCGGAAAGACGGTTGAAACATCCCTTAAAAAGAGTCGGCCCAAAGGGAACATATGAATTTGAAAACATTTCCTGGGATGCGGCTTTTGACATAATTGTAAATAAAATAACCATATTAAAGGAAATGTATGGTGCGGAGACCGTCGGCTTTTACGCGGGAACCGGCTCATATGAAAGATCTTTCAAAGATGTCTATCAATTGCAGGGATCGGAAATCTATCTGGCGTCCAGTATCTTGTTCCCCTTTGGTTCTCCCAATTCATTTGGTGTCGGGGCTCCGTGTTATACCTCCCTGGGTGTTTTGGCCCCGAAGCTCACCATGGGATGTCTGCATATCGATATGTTTTCCGATGTGGATAATTCCGATCTGATCCTGGTGTGGGGTACAGATCCCTCGAGGTCTACACCGCCCGAGATGTTTGAACGTTTAAAAGTCGCTTCGGAAGAAGGTGCCGAAATCATCGTCATCGATCCCAGAAAAATAAAAGCCGCCGAGCTGGAGGGCAGTGAATGGATTGCCATCCGGCCGGGTTCGGATGGGGCGCTGGCTCTGGGGCTGTCTCACATTCTTATAAGAGACGGTCTTTACGATGAACAATTTGTTGAAGCCTGGACATTGGGCTTTGACGAGTTTTCAGCGTATGTCAAAGATTTTACGCCGGAATATGTATCCGCTGTTACCGGAATCGATGAGAGCCGAATTGAGCGTTTAGCGAAAAGCATTTTCGATGCGGAAGGGGCTTCCTATGTGATGTATACAGGCCTGGAGTACACGAAAAGCGGCGTCCAGAACATCCGTGCGGTAATGGTATTATGGGCATTGGCCGGCCAATTGGATGTGGAAGGCGGACGGTGTTTTTTGCGAAGAGAAAATCGGATCTCGTTAAATCAACGCAAACAAATTAAAACCCCGGGTTTTGAAAAATCCATCGGCAATGGAAAGTTCCCGGTTTACGCACTGTATTGCGGCGGAGAACCCCATGCAAGCTTACTGCCCAAATCTATTATCGATGGGGATCCTTACAAAATCCGAGCGCTGCTTGTTTACGGGGCGTCACTGATCACTTCCTGGCCGAATCCCGCGCTTTGGCGAAAAGCATTGGGTGAACTGGATTTTCTAGTCACCATGGATTTACAGTTAACCGCAGACGCCGCCTATTCGGATATCGTATTGCCGGCGACAACCGCATTCGAACAGGCGTCCTACTGTTATTATGGGTGTTCATTTCGACTGAGGGAAAAGATGATTGAACCGGTTGGTGAAGGCAAACCCGGTTTTCAGATTCTGGCGGAACTGGCCAGACGCCTTGGATATGGGCACTTGTATCCGCAGAATCAGGAAGAACTGCTGGAATATATATTGTGTGATTCCGGGTTTACGGTGGAAGATTTAATGAACGCCGACCGGCATGTGCTCAAAAACTGCGGAACGCCTATGGAATATCGGAAATGGGAAAAAGGCCTGTTGCGAAAAGACGGCAAACCCGGATTTGAAACCCCGTCCGGAAAATTTGAAATTAAATCCATTGTTCTGGAACAATACGGATACAGCGGCATCCCGAAATATGAAGAATCTGTGGAAACATCCATCAGCAACCCGAACCTGGCCAAACAATATCCATTGATTTTAGGAACCGGCCCGTTTAAGCCGGATATGAAATCATGTTTGCGCGCCATACCGAGTTTTATTGAAAGATACCCGTATCCGGTGGTTGAAATGAATGAAAAAGACGCCCGGGAACGCGGAATCAAGACCGGCGACCGGGTCAGTATTAAAACCGCCCGGGGTTCAGTGCTGATGAGAGCGTATGTTACCGAAAAAATAATGAAAGGTTTTGTTTATGCGCCGGTGGGCGGCGGTGGTCCGCTGGGCACGGATGAATGGAAACAGGCCAATGTGAATGTGTTGGCAGACATGGAACAGTTTGATGAAATATCAGGATTTCCGGTTTACAAAACGTTGTTGTGTCAAATAAAAAAAAAGAAAAGAAACCGCAAAGGAATCGCGGCTCAGGATCCGACCTTGGGTTGCGGGGGATGATTGCAGGGCAGGATTCACGCGCTGGAGTGGCTCGCCGCCCCTGCGCGACATCGCGAACTTGAGCCAGATGCCTACTGCTAAAGAAGCGTTTGAATTCGAAGCGGCCTGATAAAATCCAGACAAAATGTAGATATTTGATATCACTGGCTTTATCGTTATGACCATTATTGGTCTCAACATCCCGCGGGGGCACCCCCCTGTCGGTTCGATTCCGACCTCCGCACCATTAACCAACAAGGGGTAGAAGACCATGCGTCCACTAAACCTGCTTTTTTGATTTGCCCCGGCGGCAGCAGCCAGGGGCTTTTTATGTAAATTACTTCATATTTTGTTAGGTGCTTTACACCATAATCCGCTGTCCCCCGTGACGACAAATCGCTGCCCTACCGACCCGGAATTAACATAACGATTTAAAATTATACAAATTATAATGCAATCGCTTTGCTTTTTCTCTTTTTGCACGCTTTTTGCAGCTTCGGAGAAGCATTAGCAATTTTTTATAAAGGAGATTATTTATGTTCAGTCGGATTCTTTTAACCATCAGCATGGCATTGATCGTGACCAGTTATTGGCTAACGTTTCTTTAGAGGGAAAAGTCATGCTGATGGGTATCATTTTAGGTATTACATTTTCGTACATTGCCGTGATTTTTTGTCTGAATCAAATGTTCAAATAGCGGGTTGGCATTGTTACGGCAAACCACCCCTTGACATGGCACAATGGGGCATTATTTTTGCCTTTAAATTAGGTAAGTACCTATATCGTACTGCCTATTTTGCCTCCCCCGAAGGCTCCCGGTTTTCATCGCCGGGAGCCTTTTTATTTTTTGAGCACCCTGCGGAAATTGAGCAATCCCGCCATTGCGTCATCCGTTTACGGATGGGCATAAGCAAACAATTGTCTATAAAGATATAAATATGATATGTGGAAGTTGTTATTTATGCCTAAAATGATATTGGCCGGATTGAGATGGGGTTGCAATAGCTTAAAATTCGATGAGAAACAGTTGACAGGATATGCGATCCAAAAAGATACAAATAAAAGAAGTCGGAAATGTTTTGCTTGAAAGAAGCTGCCGGGCCAGGCATATAAGCCTGTCTATCCGTCCGTTCAGGGGAGTGCGGGTGGCTGTTCCGCGAAGCCAGTCTTTTGCCGCGGCCGAAAAATTTGCCCGATCAAAAACCGATTGGATAAAAAAGCATCTTAAGAAAATGGCTGCCATTGAGGAACAGACAGCGGCACTAAAAGAAGGCCAACCCATAGACAAGGAAACGGCTGAAAAGCGCCTGGTGAATCGGCTCGATGAACTTTGCAAGCAAGATGGCTTTTGTTACAACAGGGTTTTTGTGAAAAACCAAAAAACCCGATGGGGAAGCTGCTCGGCTAAAAACAACATCAACCTGAACGTGAACCTGGTGAGACTACCCGATGAATTGATCGATTACGTCTTATTCCACGAACTGGTCCACACAAAAATCAAGGATCACAGCCAAATGTTTTGGCAAGAGTTGAGCCGATTTGTAAAGGACCCGAAAAGCCTCGATAAAAAGCTTCGGCGATATACGTTGGGCTAAAAAATATCTTCAATGAGATCGTTCAGGGTCTCCTGAAGCCTGAAATCATCGGTCAACGGGAAGCATACGGCGCTTCGGCAGGCGTCTTGAACGGGTATGCCGCGACCGATGAGCTGGGCGGCATAAATCAAAAGCCGGGTGCTGGCGCCTTCCGTCAGACCATGCTCTCTAATGTTTCTTATTTTTCCGGCCAGCGACACCAGTTTTAAAGCCGTCTCCATGTCGATATTCCCTTCGTGACTGACAATTTGAGCCTCTTTCGACGCTTCAGGATAACCGAACTCAAGGGAGATAAACCGTTGTCGCGTACTTTGCTTGAGATCTTTCAAAACAGACTGATATCCCGGATTATAGGATATCACCATCATAAAGTCCGGGTGGGCCTTTATCGTTTCGCCCTTTTTGTCAATGGAGAGTGTCCTGCGCGTGTCGGTTAGAGGGTGGATCACAACCGTCGTATCTTTACGGGCTTCGACGATTTCATCCAGATAACAGACGGCGCCCATGCGGACGGCGCGGGTTAAGGGGCCGTCCACCCATACGGTCTCATCTTTTTTCAAAAGGTAGCGCCCCAGCAAATCCGAAGCAAACAAATCTTCGTGGCATGCCACGGTGATCAGGGGACGTTTGAGCTGATACGACATGTACTCCACAAATCGAGTCTTGCCGCATCCGGTCGGTCCCTTCATCATTACCGGAAGTCTGGCATCAAAAGCTGCTTCGAACATTCTGATTTCGTCACCGGTACTCAGATAATACGGCGCTGTTTGGATCAAATGCCCAGCGGTCTCGCGTGAGATTTTAGATGACATGACTGCCGAACCTCCTAAAAGCGCTTCTTTTTTTTGATATCACAAATCAAGTCGAGGCACACAGGTTACCGCCCATATCGACCATTGTTCGTCAGGTCTCGGCACCAACTCTGAGATTTCGGCCTCGATCTTATTTCTTTTTCCAGTGCTTAATTTCAGACGATCCAGTTTTTTATCCACCTTTGCCCAAAAGAGCCCTTGATGGAATGCCTTCATATCCCGTGCCTTAGAATTTAGGAATCGCTCTTCAATCGTACCCAAATGGTCGATAAGCTTTTCCTTTATCTTCCCTTTCTCTTGATAATTTTCAACCAAAACAACGTTCAGCATATAGCTTTTTCGATTCAACGAGCCGGCTGCAATCCTTCTTTCCCATCTGACAGTCATCGAGCACATACACTATGGTTTCCATGCTGAGAATATTAAAAAAAATAAAACGCTTACCGAGTTGGCCGATTCGGTATATGATAATCATAATATACTACATCGTAACCATCAACATTTTTTACTGTCAATGAAGCTCCCCGCAGCGGGCTGCGGGGTATTCTGGCGAAGGCGAACAAAGTAACCATGAACTCGCTGCAGGAGTTTTCAAAAAAACGATTCTGTGTCTTAAAATGCCGGACAGATAACGCGTATTGATAAATAAATAAACCATCTTTTTTAAAAAAAATAAAATTTAATAAAAAAAACTTGACATCATCTGTTTATTTGATATGGTTCACACCATGAATCAATTCAACGATCATATTTCTTTGGAGATTTCAAGCAATCAGGTCAAGCAGTTTCAAACGCTGGTGACAAAATTATTTCAATGCTGCCAGGAACGCCTTCAGTACCAATACGAACGGTTCAAGCTGCCCGATGCAGAACTCAGGTGCCTATTGCTTTTCGAAGAGGAACGTTATCTGACGTCCAAGGGCATCGCTTATAAAATGAATGTGGTAAAAAGCCGCGTGACCAAGATCATCGACGGGCTGGTCAAGAAAAAATTGGTCCAACGAATCCCGGACCCCGGAGACTCCAGAATCACATTACTTAGCCTCACATCCGAAGGTCAGCAAAAATTAAATGAAATTAAAGCGTTCCATGAGCACGTTAATCACCAGGTTTTGTTGCAGATGGAGCCGGAACAAAGAAAAACCATGCTCACCAACTTGGATCTTCTCAAGGCATCCATGGAAGCGGTTAAGGAAATAATGGTATAATTTTTTTTGCATAAAAGGTTCATACTGTCAACTATATGGGCGTTATTTTTCATTCAAATAGTTTTTTTAGCAGTAATCTCGACAAATATTAAAAATTAAACAGGAGGGAAATCATGCAAAATATCGAGGCGCAAATAGAAGAGTTGAAATCTCAGATTTCAGCGATGGATAAACAAATTCCATCCAACAAAATTTCTATGATTGTGTTTAGCGGCGATATGGACAAGGTTTTGGCAGCCTTTGTCATCGCCACCGGCGCCGTGGCCATGGGCATGGAAGTTGTGATGTTTTTCACTTTTTGGGGAACTCCGATCCTGAGGGACAAAAACAAAAAAGCCGGCGGAAAGGATACAATGGGAAAGATGTTTGGCGCCATGCTGCCCAAGGGGACATGTGAGGTAAAACTTTCCAAAATGAATATGGGTGGTATGGGAACGGCCATGATGAAATCACTGATGAAGAAAAAGAACGTCGCGTCACTGGATCAGATGATCGAAATGGCCCAGGAATTCGGCGTTCAAATTTACGTATGCGAAATGTCAATGGATCTCATGGGATTCAAACGGGAGGAAATGATCGATTATGCCCAAATGTCCTATTGTGGTGTCGCAACATTTTTAGAACAGGCAAAAGATAGTCGGATACAACTTTTTATATAACACGATAATTGGAGGTTTATTATGAATGAAGAAATCAAAGTCGATAAGACATTGGATTTGAAAGGTTTGCCTTGTCCCATGCCCATTTTGAAAACCAGCAGGGGAATTAAAGAGGTCGAGATCGGCCAGGTGATTGAGGTCTTGTCAACGGATCCCGGATCCTTGTCTGATTTTCCATCCTGGACCAGAAGCAGCGGTAACGAACTTCTGAAAACCGATCAGAGCGGAGAAGTGACGAAGTTTTATATCAAACGCTTGGTATAAAACCAAACCGGGCACCCCTTTATTCGGGGTGCCCGGTTTATCCTGAATAGATCATTAGGAGGTTCCGGTGGATGCGCTGTATAACTTTGTACTGATATACATGGTATATTTTTCCGTTGCCGTGTTCTTGGTGGGAACCACATTAAGACTTGTAAAAATATTCAGAACACCCAAGCAGGCCACTTCCCTGCAGATTTATCCTGAAAAACGGGCCAAATGGCTCGGGGCGATTTACGACACATTTTTGTTTCCTTCGGCCCGCAAACACAAGCCGGTATTATGGGTGTTTCTAATACTGTTTCATGCCTGCTTGCTGCTCCTGATTATCGGACATCTGGAGTTGTTCGAGGAATTTAAAATTTTTCAATTGATTCCCCATGAAGTGTTTCTGGGAAATGGGTTTTTAGGCCTGATCTTCTGTATAACGCTGCTGTATTTTCTGTTCAGACGCCTGTTATCGCCCGTCAGAGAATTATCCGTCCCTGAAGATTACTACATTCTTATCTTGTTGTTTCTCATCGCCATTTTCGGCAGCCAAATGGATTGGGCCAGGAGCTGGTATGGTTACGAAGAGATGGTGGTCGGAGATTACCGGACCTATCTTCTCAGTTTGTTGACATTGAAACCGGAGGTGCCCTATAATGTGCTCATTGCGGGGCACTCCTTTATGCTGGTTGTGCATGTATTTTTCGCAAATCTGTTTCTCATATTCTTTCCCTTCAGCCAGTCCATGCATTCTTTTTTATCTTTACCCATGAACAAATTGAGAAGAGGCTAACAATGGATCAAAACACACGCAACGACCTGCTGCAGCTCTTTAGGGGAAAGTTGAACAGCGCCATGACGTATTACCTGGAAACATGCACCCGTTGCGGCATCTGTACGGAAGCGTGTCATGTGTACGCTTCCACGGGGCAGGTCAAACATATCTCTGTCTACAGACACGAAATCGTACGCAGAATTCACAAAAAATATTTCAAGGCCCGGGGGAAAATATGGCCTTCCGTGGGAGAGGCAAAAGAACTCAATGAAACGGCGCTGGAAGAACTGTACGAATCCGCTTATTCCTGTACGGGGTGCCGACGATGCATGGTATATTGCCCCTTTGGCATCGATACCCAGATGATCATGTCCATAGCGAAATTGCTCCTCATCGGTGCCCATAGCGAGCCGGAAATTCTGACAATGTTGGCCGACACGTCTATCGAAAAGGGTAAATCTCTGGATCTTTTTAAAGAAAGCTTTATGGAAGGGATCAAAAAGCTGGAGAAAGACGTTGTCAAAAAGTGGAAGATGGAAGCCGGCGAAACCGCCATACCCATGGACGTCGAAGGCGCTGATCTTCTTTTTGTCGCTTTGGCCGGCGCGCACTCAATCATTCCGACGGCCGCTGTTTTCAATGCGGCCGGTGAACATTGGACATTGAGTTTTTTTGAGGCGGTAAATTTTGGCGCCTTTGTCGGAGATCCCACGCGTACACAACTGATACTGGATCGTATTTTAAATGAAGCAAAGCGGTTAAAGGTCAAGGAGGTTTGTATATGTGAGTGCGGAACGGCATTTCGCGTCATGAAACAATTGGCCGCCGACCAGCCGTTTAAAGTGTCTTCCATCACCGAAGTTCACGCCAGATATATCAAAAGCGGTCGCATCAAATTAGATCCGTCAAAATTTAACGGTCCCGTTACCTATCATGATCCTTGTCAGATAGCGCGAAACGCCGGTGTTTTCGATGAACCGCGCTACATCCTGGAGCATTTGACAAACGATTTTCGTGAAATGTCACCCGAACCGAAATATAACTGGTGCTGCGGCGGCGGCGGCGGCCTGGTTGCTTTGGGTGAGGAGACCCTTGATTTTCGGATGAAATCAGCCAGGGTAAAAGCGGATCAAATCAAGGCGACGGGCGCAACCACCGTTGTTACGGCTTGCGAAAACTGCCATACTCAGTTAAATAGTCTTAACGAACATTATAATCTTGGAACAACAGTCAAATTCCTTTCCTCGATGGTCGCAGATGCGTTGATTCAATAGTCGCGGATGATGACTTGGCCGGCGGCAATCCAAGCTGATTCGGACAAGTTATCGCTTTCATAGAATAAATCACTAATGCCAGTAGAAGACAAAGGAGGAAATGTTGATGAAAAAATTATCTAAGGTTTTGGCGATTTTTTCCTTTGCAGTCATGTTATCGACTGCTGCCTTTGCCACCAACGGAATCAATTTAATCGGTGTCGGTCCCATTGCAAGGTCCATGGGGGGCGTGGGTATCGCCCAGCCATTGGATGCCATCAGCGCTGTTTTCGCGAACTCAGCAGCCATGTGCTTTGGAGAATACTGTCCGGGCTCGGAATTTAACTTTGCCGGGACGGCGTTCATGCCCAAAATTGATGCAAAGATTACCAACAGAGGGGGTATTACGCCGGGAACGTTCAGCGCCGACGCGGAGGATAACGTCTACCCGATTCCGGCCATCGGGTTTTCCTCTCCCTTAGGCAAAGAGGGCACTAAATGGCGGTTTGGACTTGCAGCCTATGGTGTCAGCGGACTGGGCGTGGATTACAGAAACACTGCCCTGGATCAGTCTACTTTCTATCCGGCACCTCCCTTACCCCAGGCCGCACCCCTGGCTACCGGCGTGTATACTCAGCTCCAGATTATGAAATTTGCACCCGCAATTGCGTATCAGGTCACTCCAAAATTATCTTTAGGCTTGGCACTTCCCATCGATTACGGTGTGCTTGATCTGAAAGATGGTGGTTCCAGCGGATTTGCATTGGGCGCTCTTCCCGGAATCATTTACAAACCCATTGATAACCTGTCCATAGGTTTAACCTACACTTCTCCACAGAAAATCACTTATAAGCATGTGTCCGACTTTGATCAGGATGGTACATATGACGACCTGGATCTGGAATCCCCGCAGCAAGTCGGTTTTGGCATTGCATATGATTTCTTTGATGCCGGGTTGGTGATAGAAGCCGATGTTAAATGGATAAATTGGGCGGATGCAGACGGATATAAGGATTTTGATTGGGATAACCAGACGGTTTTTGCCATTGGCGCCCAGTATAAAATCACGGATAAAATCGCTTTGAGAGCGGGTTATAACTATGCCACAAATCCTGTGAATGAACACAATAATTTTAATGGCCAGACACCGGCAACCGTCCAGGGAAAAACATTACCATCCGCCTACTATTATGAAACGTTCAGGATTATCGGATTCCCGGCGATAGTGGAACAACATCTTACGCTTGGGGTTGGCTATAAGGTCTCCGACGCTTTTTCCATTAATCTTGGCTTTGTGCACGCATTTGAAAACTCGATTACAGAAAGCGGTACAGATCTATTTGGCCAGCCGGTAGAGCTTGAATCAACCCTCAGTGAAACCAGTGTTGATTTCGGTTTAACATGGCGGTTTTAAGGTAGAAACTGAAAGGCTTCCATTTGTATCGGGAAACCCCGGTTATTTTTTACCCTACATGCTAACTTCGCATAAATCTGCGAAGTTAGCATGCATTTTTTTGGCATTAACCGATTGCATCTATACCAAGATATACGGGAAAATACATTGAATCAAAAAGTGAACCATAGGATCTCTAGACGATTCTTTGTTTGCTTAATGCTTTGTTCAGGCGTATTGATCGGCGTCTGTGGATGCTCACTGATACCAAAATCCTCTTTCAAGAATATTAAACGGATATCCAAGGAATCGTTGAAAGCCCGGCTTGAAGATCCATCCATCGTCATTTTAGATGTTCGGCGGCCTCAGGATTGGAACAAAAGCGGTATCAAAATCAAAGGTGCCATTCAGGAAAATCCGCACAAATTCAACGACTGGTATTACCGATATCCCAAAACAAAGACGATCGTGCTCTACTGAGCGTGACCCGATGAGTACACCAGTGTCAGGTTGGCACGGAAAATGATGGACAAAGGCTATACAAATATTTATGTTCTTAAAGGCGGATGGAATGAATGGGTAAATGCCAAATATCCCACCGAGCCAAAATGAAACTCCCTGCTGTCCCGCTGAAACGGGATCCGCCAAAGGTGGACAAGTCTCCGCCACACTATATAGGCGGACAAGTCCGCTTCGCTTCGACAAGCAGCAGCGTATCCAGGCGTAGTCGAATAAGATGGTCTGAGTGCACGGCATATGGACCGAAGCTACAACCAAATATGGACACATGATGGGCAATGTGATTGAATTTCGAGCAACCATAAAAAAAAATGTAGCATTGCCTTTTTTCCTGGCAATCGTAACCCTTCTCTTTCCTTTTTCATCAAACCCTTTATCGGCAAATCCATTATCGGATGCCGGGTTTATGAATTTTAAGGAAAAAAAAGCCGCCCCTGATTTCATATTGAAAGATTTGGAAGAAAACCCGATCCGATTGGACGCCTTTAAGGGAAAGGTCGTCTTGCTCTATTTCTGGACCACCTGGTGAGTCTGGTGCCGGAAGGAGGTTCCTTCTTTGATAAGATTATACGATGAATTCAAAAATGACGGATTTGTTGTCATTGGCATCAATGTACGAGAAGGGAAAAAAGTTGTAAAAAAATATATTGATAAGTACAAATTGAACTTTCCGGTGCCCCTGGATATTCACGGTAAAGTCACAAAGGAATACGGTGTCCGATCCCATCCCGAGCATTTCCTTGTCAATCGGCGCGGAGATTTGATCGGCAAAACATTGGGGCCGAGAAACTGGATGGCCGCCAAAAATCGTGATCTGATTCGATTTCTCCTCGATCAAGACTGATGCGTGCAGGCGTTAATGCACGCGCTGCCATCGTGAATCGGAATTCTGCCGTTATGCATCCCCTGATCTTTTATTTCAGCCATACGGGATGGATCTCGCTCACCGTCTCTTTCACGAATTTAATGGCCTGAAGCAAGCGAATATACATCAAAGCCAGCCCAATGTTTTCGGTGAAAATTTTTAAAGACTCCAGATCCCTTTCTGAAATGTCCCACGTTTCGTGGTGATACAGACGAAGAACGCCGATGAGTTTACCCTGTAATTTCACGGGAAGGGATATAATGGCACGGATTCCTTCTTTTTGCGCATCCTTTGGGTATTGGAGACGGTCTGATGCTGCCACATCCCGAATAACAACCGGTTCTCCCCTTAACTGATGGTCAAGACTTTTTTTAACTAAAACAGGCCCCTTGTTCATATAGTTGATGCTCAGCCCAAAGCTGGCCAGGGCTTCAAGTTCCTCGGTATCCGGATTGAGTACAAAAATCGTACACCCCTTGATCCCCAAGGCCCCTACCAATAGATGCGTCAATTGCGCCGCCATATCCTCCAGGTTATTGGAAGCGGCAATGGCACGAGTGACCACCTTATAAATATCGATATTGATTCTGTCTTCGGCAGCCATGAAATTCCTCCTTATATGTTCCGAACGTCAATAAAGAATATTCTTTTTTCAGTTTCCTTCTCATGAATGCAGGTGCGGCTAGGATACAATGCATATGGTCGTATCTTTCAGCGCCGCCACAACTTTGCTGAAAACGCTCCCGGTAAAAAACCGGGCAATTTTACCGGGCTTTCGATTTAATACCACCACATTAAAAGGACCATTATGGGCAAGGTCTATGATGTCTCCGGCAACATCCTTTTTTTTCGGTTCAAACACAATGTGAATTTTATCGTCTCTGAACCCCTTTCCCGACAGATGGCTTTTAATGGTTTTCAGCTCGTCATCCTGTTCATTGATTCTTTGTGACAAATAATTCAATGTGTCCTTCATCTGTTCCATAACAGGACTGCCGCGCATTTCAATGGGAGGCGCCGGGGTGTAGGCGTTAAATAAGGTGATGTCGGCTTCTTTTTTGTCGGCAAAGGTACGGACGACAAAATCCAGCGCCTTTTTGTCATGGCTGGTGAAATTATAAGGTAATAATATTTTTATATCATCCATACGGCCCTCCTTTCACCTTGCTTTGGGTTCCGTGATTAATGAACGGGCTAAAACGAAAATGGACAGATCGGTCGCCAGTTTAACAAATACAAAATATTATGGATATATCCGTTCCTTCGCTTATCCGAAATAGGGCAAGTAGGGTTCGTGTGAACAGCCCTGATCGGATACGGTGTTTAACAGTTCAAGATGACATACTGTTATCTATAAAATATCAAAGCTGATCCCAAAATGTCAAATGCCGCGATCATTACAGCATTTCATCATAACGGATGCCCCAGTTGTATCAAAAAGACCGGACCGGATTCGTTCAAACCGCCGGGTTGTCGCAGCGGCCAGGCAAGTCCAATGCGAAAGGAAGACAGATTGCCCCAGGCAATTTCCAGGGAAGTAACCAGCTCAAATCCGGCCCCCACCAGGATATCGTCACTGGAAGGATGGTCGCTGGCCATTCCGGTATCGATAAAGGTACCCAGATAAATTCGATGAAAGTATAAGGGCAGGGTTTTATATCCGGCCTGCAGGTTGACCAGTGGCCAAAGCACTTCGGCCCCGGTAGTGACAGCCTGGCCGGCTTCTATAATATTGGAATCGAATCCCCGGAGCGGAAACAACCGGGTGGGACGCTGGGTAAAGTACCCTTCCGCAACATTCCCGCCGATGCGGTACGTATTATGCCCCGGCATCAAGTCTCCCCAGGTTTTGCCGGCTTCAAGATAAAGCGATGTGTAGATTTTCTCTCCGAACCAGAGCACACCGCCTCCGAAAAGCGATTGACTGCCTTTTTCAAAAACATCGAGGTTGAGCCAAGCCTGGTGACGGCCAAAGGTTTTGTGCAGGCTGAAAGATGACCAGTACTCGTCCCTGGATGGTCCCGATCTCTCAAGGGGTTCATAGTACCGTCCATTCATCGAAAGTTCGATCTCATTGATGCCCAGCGGCGTCCAAAAAACGCTGAACTCATTGCGGGACTCATCGACAACCTGTTTCAGCCGGGTCGTATAAGACAGCGGATAACGTGTCACGCGCGCCCCGACATCTTTGATTCTTCCCCCCAATATCCCGGAAAAAAAATTGGTTCCCGTTGCATAGCGAAGTCCGGCATCGATGGTGTATTTTCCCGTAACGTCATGGCCTTCGGTCACCACGCCGGCCTGAAAGTCAGATCCGTCATAGAAGGCTTCAGGTACCAGATAATTCGGCAGAATGCTTTTTAAAGGTGTGTACGGCTTGGCATTTAAAGAAGACGCGTTTTTTTTAGAAGCGACGGCCTCTTTCTTTCCGGCAGTCAACGCCATCCGGGATTCATTATTTAAATTTAATGGCGCCATCTGCCAGCCCTTTGCCGACAGGCAAAGATACTTGTCCAGGCGGGGCAAAAGCGCTGCGGTGTTACATTGGGCCATGGGCTGCATGCGGGTATTTACGACTTGGAACCGGCCGGATTTATTGGAAGCAAAAACCAGTCGGTCATTTTGTATCCAGGGATCTATCTCCAGGGAAGGCGCCGTGGTGATCCGGTGCCAGGATTTATCGTAGAGCCAGATGTCCCAGTTGCCGTTCAGATTAGCGGACACGGTAACGCGCCCCCGGCTGTCCATAACAGGGCCCGACATCTGAATGACATCCGGCGGCCCGGGAATCAGGGCAACCGCATCCAGCCGGGGGCCCCAAAGGCGGGTGGCAAAAGACATCTTGCCTTTGGGCAGCAGCATCAGATAAGGATGATGTCCCTTGCGGGTAATTGCGACGCCCCCTTGCCCCGGGTCCCAGACATGATCGATATCGTACGGCCAGGATGTATCCCCCTGGTATTCGACGATCCTGGAAACCCCTTTATCGTCATACTCCGATAGCCACAGGACCTTATAGGCATCCATAAATCCGTAACGGCCCCGGCGTTTAAGCTTTACGATACCGGGATAAATGCCGGAACGATTCCAATATACAAATGGATCGGGCCAGTACCCGGTAATATGCAGACCTTTGCCCGTATGTTTTTCACCATTGTGGGCCATTTGAAATTTTTGCCACAGAGCGCTCCAGGTGGCGCCAAAGCTCTGCCTGGCTTTCAAATCGATCTCGACAGGAATAATGCCGCGGCCGTGTCTCTGGATGAAATCCAGGAGGCGATTCCACCCATATTTTTGGTAAATCCAGAAGATAAAAGGCCGCCCGTAAATTTTATAAGCATCATGTCCCGGCCAAAGTTCGGGATGGTTGCTGATCAGATCCAGGTCAGGAGGGGCGCTGGTATGAAAGATTTCGGCCGAGATGGGATCCAGAAGGGGATTGTTCCGGTACAATTTGTATAGCAAGGCGGAAACGCCGTCTAAAATCCACTCCGGCAGGACAATATTGGGTGAAATGATTTCGCCGAACATGGTATGCACTTTGGCGGGTATGCCCTCGCGGATGCTGAATATGGCCTGCAAACAAAGACCTTTGAATAGAAAATAGGTCCAGGGGTCGGACTCGGTGTAGCCGTCTTCCATGACACCGGGGGCTCGCAAAGGGATGCGGATTTCGCGATGGGGAAACATGTTTACGCGAACTTTGGGCAGATCCAGGTCTTCATCCAGAATCACATGCAACGGATAGTGAATCGTTAAATCTTTACTTGAAAGGAACGCGACGATTTTCTGATAGTTTTCAAGCAAACGCGCGGCAATTTGATTTTCCTTTTCAGGATAGTAAAGCTGCAGGCCGTCTTTTTCAATCCGTTGCAGCGCCCACCCGTTGGCCGTCGAAATTGCGAGCAACAATATTCCCAAAAGCGCGATTCGCTTGATCAACAGCACAACTCCTCAATATCAGGGGAAAAAGATTAAAAGCTACGATGAGATAGATAGGGTAACCGCTTTTGTATCACCATCGGTTGTTGACACAAGGAGTTGATATTCATTTATGGAAGTGTCCGCCAGAAGTTCGTAGATACCGAAATAGCCCAGGGCCTCAACAGGGATTCCGTTTATTGAAATGATTTCATCACCTTCTTTAAGTCCTGCCTCCCATGCAGAGCTCCCCTCATTCACATAAATAATATCACTTGCATCGTATATATTTATTTGAAGTCCTGTTCTTTGTATTCCGCTATTATTGATGTGGCTCCTGTCATCATAACGATCAAGTTTAACCACATTTTCGGAAAATTTGAAAATCGTCAGAAACTCCCTGAAGAAAGTCCCTCCGACCGCAGGCCAGCTTCCTACCTGAACGGTTATTTCATCCGGGCACGCCATGCCGGCACAGTAGCCGGTCAAGGGCACGTATTCAACCATCTCGGAACCGTTTATATTGAAATTTACAGACTCAAAAAGCACTTCCGGCCTCCGGCCCAGAGAATCCAACATCGCGGTGGTTATTTTCGTATATGCCGCGCCTGTGTCGAGAAGGTTGCTCCCTTGCGGCATCCCTTCCATAGAAATATCGGTGAAAGGCCTGCCGTTTTCGTAATGGATGGGTACCGTCACCAGACCGGGCGAACCGTTTTCAAGGATATCATAAAAATAAATCAACTCATTCTTGTAATCAAAGGTTAAATCGAAGTTTCGTAAAAGGTCAAGGCCGATTATGCCGTTGAAATATCCGCCTCTGGATTGGGTGAAAGCTGAATCAATGGACCGGGCCGAAAAGTTCTGAAAGCATACGCCGTTTTCAAGACAAAGGCTTTCGATAAACACATCCCCGTCCGGGCTTCCGAATATTCCGGCAGGAACTTCGGTTCTTGAAGCCCCTGTATCGACCAGCAGGTCAAGGTTTGTTGCGCCGTTGACCTCGGCACTCACAACAAAAAGCGAGCCATGTACAAGTCTTGCCGCCACGGGCGTGTGAATATCACCGCCCAACGTGTAAACGGTAGCGGTGCTGTCTCCGCCACCGCCGCAGCCATACAGGAAAAACAAAACCGCCATGATATTGATGCTCTGTTTCATCTTGGCCGGCGGGTCTTGCTCTGGTAATCATTTTTTACTTTTTTTAGTTTAATGAAAAATTCTTCATTGGAGATAATTTCCTTCTCCATGAGAAGTTGGGTTAATGT
>CAZQAF010000003.1:0-3460 GCA_964591175.1 uncultured Desulfobacteraceae bacterium
CTAAATATTCCAAGGGTCGGCGTGCCTTAATTGTGACATCGCTCCTTCAATGTTTACAGGAGGTATGACATGCTCATTCATAAAACCAAAGTGCCGGTTCAATTTGGTGATACCGATCCCTATGGCGTCGTTTACTTCGTCGCTTATTTTCGCTATTTTCATCGGGGAATTGAAAATTTCCTCCGTTATATCGGCATATCTCCGAAAAATTTCTTTCGCAATAAAGAAGAAAAGTTCGGCATGCCCAAAGTTGCCGCCGCCTGCAACTTTTTAGCACCTGCCTACTATGGCGATTTGCTCGAAATGCACACTTCGATCAAAGAAATCAAAGAGAAGTCCGTCGTATTTCAATTTCATTTTTATCGCCCTCCGGAATCCCGGCTTCTGGCCGAAGGGAGCGTCACCTTCGTTGCCATCGATCAGACTTGGAAAGCAATCCCTTTGCCGGAACTAATCAATGAAAAAATGCGGGATCTGTAGATAGATAATTTTCCTTTCAAACCATGCAAACTCGCCGGAAACATACCCGTACGCCAGAGGCGTACTAGTTTCATGGTTAGAGCGGCTGGCAGACGATAATGTCGGTTCCGGAAATTGCAAGGAGCATTCCCCGGCGACATGTCGATTTGGCAATGCGAAGCCATTTCTCGTCACTAAGCCCCTTTTCAACGGTGGTAATGAGCAGCGCCCCTTCCAGCTTTTTGCTCCCCTTGAGCAACATGAACTGCCGGTGATTGGTAAAAACAAATAAAATATGGCCGTTGGAAAGAAAAAAGTTATATTTCCCGGGATACCGCTCGATCATTTCCGAGGTGCAACTGGATAAGGCTTCAAAGATGCTGGCAACATCCGAAGATTGCTGAAAATTTTGCGTCAGATGATCGCGAAGAAATTCAAAGGTTCTGGCCGAATCGCTCACTGCTTCTTTCATGGCAATCCCGCTGCTCTCATAAGATTCAATGGCCGGCGCCTTACCGTTATGAGCAAATATCCAATTGTAACCGCCGATTTTGAGAACAAAGGGATGCGCATGGCACTCGTCAATCAAGCCGCTGGTGCGCAACCGGACATGGCAGATGATGATTCTGCTCTTTACCACGCGAGCCAGTCGTTGAAAGCTGTCATGAAGCTGCCCGGCCACGAAAATACCCTTGGCGGACTTTTCCACATAGGCATGATGGTTTCTGAAATAGCCGATTCCCCAGCCGTCCAAATTCTTTCCAGCCTGTTCGGCAAAAATCGGCAGGGATTTTGGAGCGGAATAGTCTCTGTTGGCTGAAATGGCAAATAGATCGCACATATTTTCTCAGATATCCGCGGCATATAATACATCGGGACCGGCGATAACCATAAGCCTCCCTTTTGACGGATCTTCAGGCACAATGGTCTGCCAGTTGTTTTGACTGAGCCCTTCCCTAATGGATGTAATGAGCAGCACATCTCCCATTCTTTCGGATTTTTTTAATATGGATAAGGATCGAAAATTGCAAAACGCGAACAGCACCGATTCATTGACCAGGAAAAAAGAAAAGTTCCCCGGATAGTTTTTCAGCAGTTTTTTAATGCTGATATGAAGGGCTGCAAACAGGCTGATGTAAGGGTTGCGCTCACGTGCAATGATCATTTGATCCCGAAGATATTCAAAAATTCGCGCCGTATAGACGGATATTTCCAAGCGGGGTTCGTGAACGGTTTCGTAGTTTTCGATTCCCTCAACGATACCCACCTGAGCAAAAAGCCAGGTATGGTCCATAAAAGAGAGCATGAGCGGATGTCTGTGCGAAAGATGAAGGCCGCCGCTTTTCGGACAATTCACGTGAGAGATGATAATCCGGCTGTCGATGACCCTTGCCAGCCTTTGGAAACTTTCGTGAACCTGCTGATCTGAAAATACCTGTTCATCCGATTTTTCAACAAAGGCCTGATCCTCCCGGAAAAAACCGATTCCCCAGCCGTTTATATTATGTCTTCCTTTTTCTGCAAATACCGGCAAATATTTTTGAGGCGTATAATTATAACCCGCCGATATCGCGAAAATATCGCACATCATTGCCTCCGAATCTTTTTATGGGGATATTGTTGTTTAATCCCGCATCGGCGGGGGTTTTTGCCTGTGGCATCAAAAGCTTTTCAGCAATTTAGGGTGTGAAACTTGAGTTATAAGTATACAGGTGCAAACGAAATTATTTCAATGATTTTTTTTTGTGTTGAAATGATTGATATTCTGGAATTTGGAAGGGATGTCAAGCGACCGGGCATATCATTAAGCCGTTTAGCGTGAAAGTTTGAATAACTGGCATGCGATTTACGTGAACTTCAGATGAATTCCCGCTTCCAGTTCATGAACACTGCCGATAATTTTAGCCGCCGGTACCCCCTTGCCATGCAATGCATCAATGATTTCTTCCCCCTGACTTTCCGGTACCGAGACGAGCAGACCGCCGCTGGTCTGGGGATCGAATACGATTTCTTCATGCCAGGAGGGAAAACGGGTTTCAAACTGCAGATGCCCTTCGACCAACTTCCGGTTGAAAGCATTGGTGCCGGTAGTCATTCCCTTTTCATAAACCGCCAAAGCCTCGTCCATAACGGGAAGGTCCAGGATGCTGATTTTAAAACTCACACCGGATGCTTTTGCCATTTCAAAACCGTGTCCTGCCAATCCGAAACCGGTGATGTCGGTGACCGCGTGGATTTCAAATTCGGACAACACCTCAGCCGCGGTTTTGTTGAGCATGGTCAGGATCTCCACACAGGCATCCAGGGCCTTCCTGGAAACCCATTGTTTTAAATTAGCGTTAAACAATACGCCGCTTCCGAGGGGTTTGGTCAGTATCAGCACTTCACCGGGCCGGGCGCCGCGGTTGGTCCAGAATTTATCGGGATGAACGATTCCGGTCACCGCCAGTCCGAATTTAGGCTCATCATCGTCAATGGAATGCCCGCCTGCCAGCACGGCCTCGGCCTCGTTAATCTTGCTCAGAGCGCCGGCAATGATTTGGTGAAGGACTTCAGGGGGTAATTTCTTGGAAGGAAAGTTGACCAGATTCAGGCAGGCAATCGGGCGTCCACCCATGGCATAGACATCGCTGAGGGCGTTAGCAGCAGCAATCTGGCCATAGACATACGGGTCGTTCACCGGCGGGGTAATATAATCGGCGGTCATAATTACGGCCAGATCGTCGGTCAAGCGATAGATACCGGCATCGTCACTGGTTTCGTATCCCACCAGTAAATTCGGATCCTTATGCTTCGGGAGACCCGCCAATAAATCGCTGAGCCCGACCGGGTCGATTTTTGCGGCTCAACCGCAGGTCTTCGAGAGGCTCAGCAAGGTTGGTTTATTAAATAGATTCAGTTTCATTGTCTGAATTCTCCGGTTTTAAACGATTCGCCGGAAGATTATCGAATTGCGTCGGCAAGACGTTTTATCCGGGCCCTTAACTTTGAGTCGGTCCGA
>CAZQAF010000003.1:3560-5822 GCA_964591175.1 uncultured Desulfobacteraceae bacterium
TCGGTCCGAATGCGAATTTTATTCAACAATGCTTCAATATCGGGGGCCAAAAGATCGCTTCCTTTATCTGACAAATCAAAAACGTTTGCGGCACACACCCTCAGGCACCCTGACGGCGTGCGCCGCAAAAGGATTACATTGGAAACCGTTATCCGGCTTTTTCCGTGGGGTATCCGGCCCCCTGCCAGGCGAAAATGCCTCCGGGAAAACGCAGCACGTTCTTGTATCCTAATTTTACGGCCCACATGGCCCCGTTATGACTCCGGGTACATTTGACAAACCCGCAGTAAACAACGATGGCTCTATCTTTATCCGGACCGAGCAGTGCCTGGTAATCATCCAGAGTTTTACCACCGGTTTCTTTGGTATTCCATTCTTTCATCTCGGGGATGGGAAACAGAAACTGCTTGGCGCCGGGAACATGTGCTTTTTTATAGCTGGCATCATAGGGCATGGTATCGATAACAAGCAGGTCCTTTCCGGATCCGATTAAATCTTTGAGTTCCTTGGCAGTAATGGCATTATAGCCTCCCTGCTGCACTTCCCGGACCAGCTTGACGGCCGCCTGTTCGTTATCCACCTCTTTTTCAAACTTGTTTTTGGTCGAAGCGGAATTGCCACATCCTACCACAAACAATCCACAGACAACAAGGTTAAAAACGATTTTTCCGATTCGCATCATTCATCCTCCTCCTTTTGAATAATTTTAAACACACTTCCAAGCCGTTTGGGTGTTACATTTTGGTAAAGCCGCTGATAATAAAGATAAAAAATGCCCAGCAACATGAATATATCGCGAATGAGGGCCGCCCACAGTCCGTGAAAGGCCTTGAATTCCGGGTCTTGCGGCCCGAAACATCCGCAGTCGAGATCGAGCCCCATCCAAATACCCCAGCTTAAAACCGTCATAAACAATATTAAAAGACCGGTAATGACGGACAAGGACCCGTGGATATCCAGCATCAACCCGAAGCCGGCGACCACCTCCGACAGGGACAAAAAGAAGGCCGCCGGCATAATCCATATGTCGGGGATCAAACCATAGCTTTCGATGATTACTGAGAATTCTTTTGGAGCGAACAGTTTTGCGATGCCGGACCATATGAAAACCATACTGATCGTCATACGGACCAGACCATAGATCCAGCCGGCTCGATAGAACTTTTTCAGATCAAAAACCCCGTGACTGCTTCCACCGGTTGTCATCTGCTCGAATCCATTCATTGTCAACTTTCCGCTCTGTTTATCCTGTGGGAACAAAACAGCGCCATTGAATCGTTTCTGGTTATCGGTTCACAAAAAGAGGTGGGTGTTAAACCGCTAAATTTGAAAGGTACTGTATAATATAGTGAGATCAGATATGTAAAATTGATAATATAAATGCTTTCGCAAACAATGATTGACCGTTTCGATCACACGAAAAAATCAAACAGCTTAAAGCCTTCTGCCGAAACAGTGACAATAACAAACGCCTATCAATCGTAATAAAATTGACACAGATGCCAAACATGACCAACTTACAAAAACTGTCAGTTGACACCGGGGATCACCTCTGATAGCTTGAATCCGAACCGGGATAACGCTCGATGGAACACTATTCGTTAGCTGACAACAAATAGATTTCAATCGCGTGCTATCGATCAATATAGGTGTATATTTTTTATTTTGTTTATGGCACAGGTCTGGGAATTTGAATGATCTTTCGCGCGAAAATTATCTGGGCGGTAGTCTCTGTGATATGCCTGGTGACACTCGCCGGCATTCTTTACATGGGATTTCGCAAGATTCTGTCGCTGCCCTTTCGCCAAACCAATGACCTGCTCCATGAGAACGACTTTCCGTTGACGCTTGATTTTCTTATACCGGCAGGATTCTACATCGATGAGAAGGCAACGGTGAAAGAGGTTCTTGATCATCGCCTTCACAAACCCGGTCAAAAAGCGCACCTTTTCTTGTCAAAAATCGCGGAAAGCATCCCTGTAAAATACCGGATTACCGCCACCACGGTGTTCTATCTTTTCTGGACGCTGCTGTTTTTGGTGTTTTTCAGGATTTTCACGTGGATGCGTTACTCGACCGCTTTAATGCTCAGCTTTCTTTTGGGTGCCGGCGTTTATTTTTTTATGCCTGATTTTGTCATGGGAAAAATCGACGACAGCGTATTTTTGGCATGGGGGCTGACCCTCTTTTCCCTTCGGTGGTGGAAGAAGCGAAGAAGCGTAACCGGCCCAAAGCAAGACCTTTGAAAAATGTTCATTTTTG
>CAZQAF010000003.1:5922-97313 GCA_964591175.1 uncultured Desulfobacteraceae bacterium
GTTCGAGTTCAAGGAAGGCAAAAATTTTAGCCACAGGAATACATTGAGTATTTCGAGGATTAAAATTTGAGCGTGACGCATAAATCGGGCAAAAAGGGGCGTTTTGCAAAGGTCTCAAAGCGATAAGAATAACGAGGTAGAGGCGGATAAACGGGAGACAGCGATGTATCGTGAAAATTTCATAAATTCCCTTCGAACTGAATTGGTTAAAATGGTATCCGATAACCTCTCTCCTCCGGCACTCCACTACGGCTACAGCGATGTCCCCCTTGAAACCAACATCAAGTGGCGTCCCCTCGTACTTATTATCGGCAACTACTCTTCGGGGAAGTCAACCCTCATCAATGAATTTTTGGGAGCAGACATTCAAGCCACCGGCCAGGCGCCTACCGATGATTCTTTTACCGTAATCACCTTTGACGATTCCGTGCCGGAGGCAACGGACGTTCACATTGTCGAAGAACGGGACGGCAAGTTTCTGATCAACGACCCTGAATACCCTTTCGAAACCATGAGAAAGCATGGGCAACGATTTGCCGCTCACTTTCGCCTGAAAAAAGTGAATGCGCCTTTTCTGGAAACCCTGGCCGTTATCGATACGCCGGGAATGCTTGACAGTATCACCGAGCGGGATCGCGGATACGATTACCAGGAAGTCATCGGCGATCTGGCCCAAATCGCCGATCTGGTCCTGGTGGTCTTCGATCCCCATAAGGCGGGAACCGTGCGCGAATCCTATATCAGTATTCGGGAAACCTTGCCGGCCCGGACCTTTGAAGACCGCCTGATCTTTGTTTTAAATCGAATTGACGAGTGCGCATCCTTTGCCGATCTGTTGCAAGTATACGGAACGCTGTGCTGGAATCTCTCTCAGATTACCGGCCGCAAAGATATTCCCCCCATCCGGCTCACCTATTCCCCCCGGGCCATGTTGCGAGCAGGAAAACGATCCAATAGCGATATGAGTTTTCTGGGTCATTTGGAAAATCAGCGGGAAGAATTGAAAAAAGCCATCCTCAAAGCGCCGAAGCATCGCCTCGACCACCTGGCGACCTTTGTTGAAACCCACGGAGAGCGTCTGGGCCATTTCCTTGAAGCCTTGACGAGCTATCGTCTCAAGATACGAAAGTTTCGCATAAAACATATTTTCATCGGCTTCTGGACAAGTCTTATTCTCGGCGCCGGCGCTACCGGGGTGCTTATGATATCCGGCACATTGGGCGGTATGAACCCGCTAATATTTTTCGGTGTCGCCGGCGGAATTGCTTTGATGCTTTTTTTGTTTTGGTCCACCCTTCTCATGAAACGCCGGGCAACGCGTTTTCATTCCCGCATGCTCAAAGATATGGACAAACTCACACACCTTGAGAATCAAACGCGACGCGACAGCTGGGAGTCAGTAAAAAGTTTTGTTTATAACTATCTTGAAAAAACAGGGGGAAGATTCTCTTTCTCAAAAACCAAAGCAGACTATGCTTCCGTCAAGCTGGTAAAAGATAAGGGGGCGACGGAAATCCGCGAGGCGTTAAACGAACTGGCCGAACTAAAGGATGAAGACATATTTGTATTGGACCAAACAGAACTCTCTAAGACATCATCGCCGACAAATGCGGCCGGGAAATCTGTCACGTAAGGTGCTTTTGGCTTTTCGATATAACGGTGTCGACGAAAAATTCGCAAAATCTTTGGCGGTAGCGCCGAATATGATCCACGATGTCCTGATCGCGCGTATGATCCGGCGTGTCGCTCACAAATTTAAACAAAAAACACCGTGATTCGAATTTTCTGCACGTCTGAACCACCGATGCACCTTCCATGTCCAGCAGGTCGGCATTTCGGGCAATCGCTTGGCGATTTATCGGATCGAGAATCGCACGATCGCTGGTGGCCAGCTTTGCCGTTTTGAATCCTTCCATTAAATCCGGTTGATGAATACAGGGTTTCCCTGTTTTCAGATCGGGTCGATCCGGTTCGACAACCTCGTGAATATGAAATATCTCTCCCAGTCCATATCCGAAACGGGCGGCGCCTGCCGCACCCAGATTAAAAATTAAGGCCGGATTGAACACCGTACATAAATATGCCGTTGCCATGGCGGCGTTGGCCTTGCCGATTCCTGAAACAAGGAGCTGGACCTCAGGGTTTCGGAATACAATAAAAGGGGAGTCCGGTATTTGCTTAAGGGACATCTCTTGTACGAATGGCTTCGCCTCGAGCATGGTCGCCATAACAATGGCCGCTACAATATCTTTTGCCACCGTGCCCTCTCCTCGAGCGTCTGAATGGCCCTTCTTCCCGTATCCCCTAGTGATAGGGTGAAATTATTGACATACAGGTCAATGTGACCGTCAATCACCGGATCTTCCATTTCCTGGGCATGAAATTTGACAAATTCTCTGGAAGCATTCCTGTTTTGAAATCCATACTCAACGGATCTTCGAATCACGGATTCAATATCTGTTTTAAGGTCTAAATATGGGGATTCTTTTCTGAGGGCAATACAACCCAGCGGAATCGGAAGGGATGTTTTGTCTTCCCACCATTTCCCGAGGTCAATGATCTCGACGCAATTGTATTCCGGATAGATAAACCGGCCTTCGTGAATGATGAGCCCGGCATCATACCGACCGATTCGGACGCCTTCAAGAATATTGTCAAACCGGGTAATCTCTACGTTTCGGATTTCAGGATGCCACAGCCTCAATAGCAGATATGCCGTGGTGTATTCACCGGGCACGGCAATTTTCGCTTCGGAAAGTGAAAGATCTGTGGTTCTTCCCACAAGGAGCGGCCCGCATCCATACCCTAAGGCAGACCCCGCATCGAGAATTTCATAGGATTGTCTGAGTTTAAGATAGGCGTAAAAGGAGAGCTTTGAGATGTGAAAGGTTTTGGAAAACGCCTTCTGATTCAACGCTTCAACATCGTGCATATGGGGAACAAAATGAAGATTTCGGGTATCGATGCAAGCGTGAAGCATGGCATGGAAGATAAATGTATCGTTGGGGCATGTGGAAAAAGCGATATCGAGCCGTGTCATACCCACTCCTTTATCACCCGGTATCGGGAGTCCCTTTGAACCGGAATCTTCCCGGCATTTTGTATGATATGGATCAATTCTTTTTTGTTGGTCCGGGTTGTGATTCCGGTCGCTTTGACCACGACTTCCTCCATAAGCACCCCGCCCATATCGTTTGCTCCCATGGCCAGCGCCACCTGGGCCAGCTTCAGTCCCTCAGTCAGCCATCCCGCCTGAATATGGGTGATATTATCCAAAAAGATCCGCGCGACGGCCAGAATTTTAAGATAATCGATCCCTGTGGCCGGAAGGGAATTTTCCATACGTGTCTTTTCGGGTGAAAAAGACCAGGGAATAAAGGATTGCAAAACTCCGGTTTCATCCTGGATATCCCGGATGACCGTTAAATGGTCGATTTTTTCTTCATCGGTCTCTCCCATTCCATAGGTCATGGTTGCCGACGACACCATGTTGTTCCGGTAAAGGGACCGCATGACCTCGCGCCATTCGTCCACCGTGATTTTTTTCGGACTGACCCTGGCCCGTATTCTGTCCACCAGAAGATCCGATGCGCCGGGAACGGAGTCGAGACCCGCCGCTTTAAGTTCTTTTACGGCGTCATCCACAGGCAAAGCGCTTTTCCGTGAAATATGAACGAGTTCCGAAGGAGAAAAAGAGTGAAGATAAATGCCCGGAAAGCGCTTTTTTACCGAAGATACCATATCGATATACGTGCTCAGGGTATACTCGGGATGAAGCCCGCCCTGGAGCATGACCTGCGTGCCTCCGGCATCCAGCAGTTCTTCGATTTTCGCATAGATATCTTCTATGGACAGTTCATAAGGCGCAATCAGATTGGCCCGGGCATGAAATGCGCAAAATTCACATGCGGCCTCACAGATATTGGTGAAATTGATAATCCGGTCGATGATAAACCCGACCGTTTCCTTTGGGAATGCCAGTTTCCGCCGCATATCTCCGGCTTTTCCCAGATCGATGATGTCCCAGGAAAAAAGCTCAAGAGCCTCTGACGGGGTAATCCGGTCTCCCTGGTATATCTTATGATAAAGGTCGCTGTTTTGGTAAAGGGGTCTCATGTACAAGTAAATATATTCCCATTAGAGGCGATCTCAAAATTAGGATTTTCGGTCGAGATCAAGACGAGGCCGAGGATAAACCCACAGGCATACGCCAGTATGTCGAGGACTTGATACGAGGGCTCAACGCCGATATCGGACGAAAAGACTTTTTTTAGAGGGCTTCTAGTCAATCGCCGTCAGATAGTTTAAACGCTTCACTTTTTTGAGCAGCCCCATCTCGCCGGCAATGGTATAGTAAAACATCAGGGCCTGTTTTAACTGGTCGTCAAATTCAAACTCCAACAGATCGAAATAGCCGTTGATGTCGTAAATAATATCCGGATACTTTGCCCTGGCTTTTGAAACGACATGTTCTTTTTCTTCTTCAAGACAGTTCAATGAACGATGATAAGAAGCAATAACGGATCGTATCCGGGGCAAATATTTTTCAACCACCCGCTGTCTTATCACAAAAACGGCAAACACTACGGGAAATCCGGTTTTTCTCAGCCACAGATCCCCAAGATCGTAAATATAGGAGATCGGTTCGGAAGATATGGCCATGGCATCGTTTCCGATCACCAGCGCCGCATCCAGGTCTTTGAGCACGGGTCTGGGTTGGGAGGGGACATATACCGGCTCCAACTGGTAATAGTTTTTGAGCAGAACTTTCAGGAGCACCTTTGAGGTATGGGATGCGCTGGTGATTCCCACTTTTTTATGATTGAGATCCTCGATGGGTATTTTGCTCACCAGAATTACCGAGCCTACGTATCCCACCGAGCTTAAACAAAATTGCGGCAGCACCACCACGTCATCGGCAATCTGGGCACAGGCGGCCGAAGAAACAGGACTCATGTCCAGGTGGTGATCCGTCATCATTTGGTTCAGCTTGCACGGATATCCCGGATAGATGCGGATTCCCTCGACGGTCTGTCTTTCGAACATTGAAAAATAAAACGGATAACAATTGAGATAATCGATGTAGCCCAGTTTCATGCACACACCTCTTTCGAACAGGATGATGCAATGCGATAACTGGCGGTGGTCCGTTCGGGGACGAGACGAGCCTTTTCAATGAGCCTTCTTAAAAAAGGTTCCGATCCGAAATCGGGCGTCTTTGCACCGGCCGCATGCACCACTTTTTCATTGTGATAAGTGGCGCCGATATCATCGACACCGAACCTGAGAAGGACCTGGGCCATTTTATCCCCGACATACATCCATAAGGCTTTTAAATGCGGTACATTGTGAAGAAAAATCCGGCTCGCGGCGTAAATTCGAATGTCGTCATATCCGGTGGTGGATTGCTTGGCATTGATTTTCGTATTTTCTCCGTGAAACTGCAAAGGGACAAAGGTTTTAAAACCACCGGTCTCGTCCTGGAGATCACGGAGCCGCGACAGATGATCGACGACATCTTCAGGATTCTCGATATGATTATACAGCATGGTTGCATTGGTTTTAAGGCCCATTTTATGGGCCGTCCGCATGACGGACAGCCATTTTGTCCCGGATATTTTTTTAGGAGCGATGATGTCGCGCACATGGGAAGAAAAAATCTCGGCCCCGCCCCCGGGCAGGGCTTCGACGCCGGCGTCAATCAATCTTCTAAATACTTCTTCCAAGGGCATCCGATTTATTTTCGCGAAGTAATCGTATTCAACGGCAGTAAAGCCGACGATGTGCAAATCCGGCTTTATTCTTTTAATAAGACGTAACATCTCTTCAAAAAAGTCCAGGGTCAACTCGGGATTAAGACCGCCCACGATGTGCACTTCGTCGATCCCCATGGAAACGGCTTTTCGTATCCGCCTTTCGATCTCCTCGAGTGAAAGCAAAAATGCGTGTTTATCCCCCTCGTCGCAGGAATAGGCGCAAAGGGGGCATCTCAGCTCGCAGATATTGGTGTAATTCAGATTCATATTGACACCGTAATAGGCAATGTCTCCGTGCAACCTTGTCCTGACGTGATGGGCGATGGCCCCCAAATCGAGGATGTCGTTTGTGGTGAGCATACAAAACGCGTCTTCTTTGCTCACCGGAACACTACCGGCGACTTTTTCGGCGATACTGCGAAGATTTTTGTTTTTGATGTTATTCGGAAATGTCATTTTATAATTGTTTACTCGCCCCAGCTTACAAACAGACGGTGTTTCCTGCCCAAAAGGTTCAGTATCTTACCCACTACAAAGTCGACCACATCAGAAATGGACTCGGGACGCGTATAGAATCCCGGCACCGGCGGCACAATCTCTATGCCGGCCCGGGCCGCTTTATGTAAATTTTCAGTGTGGATGACGCTAAGCGGCGTTTCCCTGGGCACAACAATGCATCTTCGCTTTTCTTTGAGCGCCACGTCACAGGCCCGCGTTATCAGGGAATCGGCATAACCGTGCACGATGGCGGAAAGTGTTTTCATGGAACAGGGGATCACCGCAACCGCTTCAAATTGCGCGGAACCGCTGGCAACCGGAGAAAAGAAATTATTATTTTTATATTCGTTCAAAAGATCAAGGTTTTTTGCAACACCCCGCGCTTCAAGGAGATCTCTCAAGGATGAAAAAGGCGCTTTTTCCAACAACATTTCATACTCGATGATCCGGCCGGCCGGCTGTGATACGATGGCCGCCACACGCTCGTTTAAATTGAGGAGTTCTTCAATTAAACGAATCCCCATAATCGGGCCGCTGGCACCTGAAATGGCAACAACAATCATCTTGATGAAAATACTCCGCGTTTTATGTTTAAATTTACCATGTTTCTCTCCAAAACATTGATGAAGCGCCTTATCTACGAGAAAAAGACGTCCGTGAGTGTTCCCAAAAAAAGGATCGGGGATATATACATGTTGACTTTTAAAAAAACTTTCACCGCCTCGGCAATATCCTGACGCCTGGCAAGTCGCTGCTGATATAAATATATCAGAGAAACCGATATCACCGCAATCCAGTAAAAGCCGTTTTTGTGAGTGATAAATCCCGCATATATCATAGCACCGGCGGATATCGTATAGCAAGCGGCGGAGATAAAAAGCGCCGTTTGCTTTCCCAGACGAACCGGTATGGAATGAAGATTCTCTTGGGTGTCGAATTCCATATCCTGTATCGCATAGACAATATCCAGTCCTGCAATCCAAGTCAATATAACCAGTCCCAGCACAAAGGGAACCTGGGTAAATTTTCCGGTCACGGCAAGGTATCCGCCGATGGGCGCCGCAGCCTCGACAAGACCCAAATAAAAGTGAGAAGAAGCGCTGAAGCGTTTAAAATAGGAATAGGTGAACAGCAAAAAAACCGCCGGAAAGGACAGGTAAAAACAGATTCTGTTCAGCATGAAAGATGCCCCGACGAGCATCAGCGAAGACACCATCGCCATCAGCCATACGCTTTTCGGCCGAACATCTCCTTTTGGAATCAGTCGATCCCGGGTTCGTGGATTTTTGGCATCGATACCGGCATCGATAACGCGATTGAAAGACATCCCGGCGGTTCGGGCCGCCACCATTGCAATAATCACGAAAAACCAGGTCCTTAAATTTCCTCCGCCGGCAAAAAGCACCCCCAGCAATGCAAAAGGCAGGGCAAAAAAGGTCTGTTCGATCATCATCAGTTCGGAGAATGTTTTAAAATCCATACTCTTTCCAACGGCTGTCGACTTTTTTGATGATCTCTTCAGACATTTTGATTTCATCGGGCCATTTTCGGCCCATGCCTTCTTCACGGGTCTTTCGGGTGGCGTCTATTCCCATTTTACCACCGAAATTCGAATAGGGCGCGGAATGGTCCAATGCATCCAGGGGCCCCTCCGACACCAACAGATCTCTTTTGGGATCGACATTATTTAAAAGTTTCCAAACCACTGTGCGCGAATCTTTCAGGTCGATATCTTTATCAAATACGGCAATGTATTTAGTGGACGCCATCTGTCCGAGCCCCCAGAGCGCGTTGATGACCTTCTTGGCATGGCCCGGAAATTTTTTATCGATGGAGATCAATGCACAATTATGAAACACGCCCTCTATGGGAAGCTCCATGTCCACAATTTCCGGTACAAGCATTTTCAGTGCCGGCAAAAAAATTCTTTCCGTCGCTTTTGCCATATAACAGTCTTCCATAGGAGGCTTTCCAACGATGGTTGCCGGATAAATTGCGTCATCTCTGGCGGTGATGCAGGTGACATGGAATACCGGATAACGATCGGCAGGGGAATAGAATCCGGTATGGTCCCCGAAGGGGCCTTCGGTACGAACCTCGTTCGGATCCACATACCCTTCAATCACAAAGTCGGATTCCGACGGAACAAAGATATCAACGGTTTTGGCACGGGTGATTTCTATGGGCTTTGATCCGATAAAACCGGCCAGCAGCAATTCATCGATATCAGGGGGAAGCGGCGCTGTGGCAGCATAGGTTACCAGGGGCGATCCGCCGAGGACCACCGCCACTTCCATTCGCTCTCCCCGGGATTTGTATTTATCAAAGTGGCGGTTGCCGTCTTTATTGTACTGCCAGTGCATGCCGGTGGTGGCATGATCGTATTTGTGCATGCGATACATGCCCATATTTTGAATCCCCGTATCCGGATCTTTGGTAATGACAACCGGAAGCGTAATAAACGGCCCGCCGTCGTGGGGCCAGCAGGTCAGTATGGGGAGAAGATTTAAAAGAGGGCCGTCCATTTCGTAGGTCTGTTCCTGGCAGGGCGCATGTTTTACTTTTTTCGGTGTGACTTTTGATAATGCTTTAAGATCGAAGAGCATTTTGATCTTTTGGCTAAAACTGCCGGGCGGCTTAAATTTGATGAGCGCTTCGATACGTCGGGCGACATCGTCAAACCCGCTGCATCCCAACACCAATTCCATGCGTCGAAAACTGCCGAAGGCATTGATGAGCAGGGGAAACGGTGAGCCTTTGATTTTTTCAAAAAATAGCGCCGGACCATAAGTCTTGCTCATCCGGTCAGCGATTTCCGTAATCTCCAGCACCGGGTCCACCTCTGCGGAGATTCTTTTCAGTTCGCCCTCGGATTCCAATATTTTGATGAATTCTTTGGTGTTCTTAATAGGCATAAGCCGATCATCCTTACCCACACAGTGTATTACATTTTGGAGAGAAAATATAGATAAATGAAGAAAGCGTGTCAAGGCGGAAAAATAAGGGGAAAAGATCGTCGAAATACATGATGCACCGTCTAACGGGACATGTTTCGACGTTTAGAAAAACCTGAAATGATTTTGCCGGGATCGTATCCTTTTTACCGTCTCAATATCCGCACGAAACGGCGAATTCGTCAAATCCGGCTCCGGCAAAAAATTGCTGTAAAACGGGGTGTCTTTGATTTTTAGATTGTAAGCCGTTACCATCAAATTCTCAAGGGTCAGCACATCCTGAATATTATAGGCCAGCAGCGTTTCAAGTGCTTTTTCATTCCCGTTGTTTCGATAGTCAAGCCACAAAAGGACCGCGAAGAATCCATCGATGCCCGCTAAATCCCCCCTATAAAATCCCAATTGGTTTTCACAGGACTTCAGGCCGCCTTTATATCCTAAACCTGCCAGGATATATCTTAAGTCGATGTGTGCCTGGTTCAATTCGATGCCGAAAGTTTTTTCGATAAACGGAACATCGAAATTTTTACCGTTATACGTCACAATGACTTTGTATCGCTGGATATCCTCAGGGAAATCATCCAGATTTCGGTCGTTGACATAATGGAAAATCGATTTCCCGTCATAAAGTGCAATGGTGGTGATGGTTTCGCCATAGTGACTCAACCCTGTCGTTTCAATGTCAAGGTAGACGGTAACATCTCTAAATTCAGGGAAAAAGCGCCAGTGATGACTCGCTGGCAAACGGTCGGCAAAGTAGTTTACATTCAAAGAAACCATCTGATGTTTTGATTCCCGGAGGCATTTGGCCATTGTCTCCATTTTCTTCGGCAAAAAACCAGAACCGCCGATTGTTGCGCAACGGTCCCAGCTAAAAATGCCGGTTTCCCATAAGCGCTGTTCTGTTTTAACCCCGATACCCGGAATATGGAGAAATGTATTTTGAAGCATCTGATATCAAAGAATGCATGGCGTTTTGCGGATATTCGAATTCTTTAGTCAACCGCTGCCCGCAACACTCTCGCTTGCGAGGCGGGCGGGTCAGTGCTTTCTGCGTTGAACTTACATCCGGGTGCAAAGCACCCGGTATGTTTAGCAAGAATCAATAAAAAAGCAGAATCCTATCGGATCCTGCCGGAAGGTTTTGAAACCACTTCTAACTATTCGGATCGTTTCGACTCCAGGCGTCCGTCGGAATTGCGTCTCCTCTCCTTGCCGGATCTTCGTTCCGGAATATGTTTATCGTAGGAAAATTGACGCCGATCAACACCCAGGCGTCGATCGTTATTTGCGGGCCATGGCGTATTCATGACCCGCTACTTTTTAATCTTTTTGCGCCCTAATCCGGCCAAGCCGACCAAACCAACACCGAGCAAAAAAATGCTGGCAGGCTCCGGAACGGGGGGTAATTTGGCGATTACAGATTCCGAGTCGGTTCCGGCAAATGCCGAAACAACGATAAACCCCAATATAAAAATGAATGGGAGTACGGCCACTCCTATATATTTCTTATTCATATCTCTCCTCAGACAACACTGGCGTTCATGGTGCACTCTGCCATGAATACCGGTGCTCATTTAATTTATTGGAATCGTACGTAACTTTGATGATTCCCTATAGAATCATCATTTTATTGGAAGCCAAATCTGGATCGTCTCCCGAGTTTCCCGGTGACAATTAAAAAGGAAGTCGCCGAAAATCGATTGCAGAAAAAACATCGAAGTCAGATTTTTCAAATGGCGAAAATATTACTGTGAGAATAATGCAAAAATCATGCAAAATTAGGCTGATTTTTTGATTCCTTTTATTTCAGATAGTTAGCATAGACAGCGTGAATGCGGAGAATATATTTGGGAAATGAATACCATATTTCCTGTTACATACATTACATAGTGAGTAATTTAGGTAACAGGGTGAGAAGGGGTATCTGATTGGAAAAGCCGGCGATCCATAAGTTATCTTTCCCACCGACTGCCGCCGACATTTTTTAGATCAATATACTGAACCGTTCCTCGTTCATTGATAAATGAAGTCAGAAGCCAACTGACCAAACTGATCAATAGCGATCCAAACACGGCGGACCAGAATCCGGAAACCTCAAAGCCGGGTATCACGCCGGAAACCATCATCAGCATCAATGCGTTGATCACAAAGGTAAAAAGTCCCAAACTCAGTATATTGACCGGGAGGGTCAATATGAACAAGATCGGCCGAAAAAAAGCATTCAGTATTCCCAAAATTGCAGCGGCAAAAAATGCGGATACAAAGCCGCTGACCTGAATCCCGTCAATCAAATATGATGTCGCGATGATTGAAAATGTCAGGATCAACCATCTCAGAAAAATTCCTTTCATTGTATTTTCCCCAAAAAATATATTTCCGACCGCTGTCATCAGGGATGTCTGGCAAATATTCGCTCGCGAAACACGAGTTTAATGTTTTAATCGCCCAGTTTCTTTGCCAGTTCCGCCACTCTCCGGCCCAGTTTGATACCATTTTCAAGAATGCCACTGTCCGGCGCGCCGACACAGGCTGTTCCGAAATGTCCGGTGGCGGACATGGGATCCCCCACAATCACCATTCCGTAGATCAACATCACCTGGATGATGGACATCATGGTGGTTTCCTTTCCGCCCGAAGGATCCGCGGATGTTGCAAAAGCAGCGCCGATCTTACCCTCCATCTTTTTCCGGATGCCCACAAATTCGTCGAAAATCTTCTTGAGCTGGGCCGCCATGATCCCGAAATAGACCGGAGAACCGGCAATAATTCCGCCTGATGATACAAAATCCTCTTTGGTGACGTCATTGGTATGTTTCAATACGCCATGAACACCTTCGACACTTTCAACCCCTTTGAGGATCGCTTCAGCCAGTTTTTTAGTGTTGCCGCCCTTAGAAAAATAAAGAACCAAAATTTGCATTTAAAGCCTCCTTGACACATTGTATGAAACCGGCACAAACATTTTCGCCGCCAGCCGATGCCATTGACGATAACACCTTTAAATAGAGGACGGTTCAATCATCATAAATTTTCCAATAAGGTTTTTCGCTTTCCCATTTTTCGAGTATTTCCCGGGGTGGACGAACGACGACGGCCTTGCATTCGGCCGTGAGGGTTCCGTCGGAAAGACGGATCTCTGAAGCAACCTGAGCCCGGCTGGCGGTCTGTTTGATCACCCAACCGATAACCGTCAGCGGGGTATTGGTCGGGGTCGGACGGCGAAAGGTCACTTCGAGTTTCAACGCTACCATTAACGCATCCTCGCCGTTTTTCAACATAACGGCGCGTCCGGATGTTTCATCCAGTATTGCCGAAACAATACCCCCGTGAACCACTCCCGGATAGCCGTTGAACTGCTCCGGAACCGTCACCGTCGACCGCACCTGACGGGCCTGATGATCTTCGTACCATTTCATCTTCAGCGACAATTCATTCTCAAGGCCGCACAGAAAACAACCGCGGGAATTTTTCTGTTTCCGCATTTTTCCTCCTTAGACGTTAATGCGCCACTATAATATTCACATGTTTGTTAAAGGTCAAGCCCGGACGGCTCGTCTTGAGGTCTGGTATCGAAAAATATCTTTTGGCAACAAGTCAGGCTCTTGTTTCTATCGGAGCGTTCTTAAAGTAGAAAAATCGATATAGCGGGGAAGCGCTCCTTTACATAAAAATCAAAAACGTGCAGATATAATTGTGCATCGTGCCTTAAAATTTGCCATCATTTTATCTTTATGATAGTTGTTTTTTATAAAACCTATGAGAGAACAGCCCACATATAACCAAATTTTTAATGCGACATCAAACGGCATCATTGCAACGGATGTATTGGGAACGATTGTTTACATCAATCAACAGGCTGAAGAAATACTGGGTTGCAGCGCCAAAAAGCACAGCGGCGTTTTTATTTCCGAGCTTCTCCCCGTCACGGGGCCCCAAGTCCTGGAATGCCTTAAAACCGGCAGGTCCAATTGGGGCCACCATGTTATCGGAGAAAAGCTCGATATGGCGCTCAATATTACCTTGATTCGCAGGGGGAAAAAGCTATTGGGGGCCGTTTGCAATTTCCATGACATGAAGCAATTTAAAATTTCGCCGGACGAACTGGCGTCGAGCAGTTATCTGAATCAGCAACTGAAAACCATTTTTAAAGCGTCTCACGATGGCATCTGGGTCTGCGACGGACAAGGCAAAGTGATTGACGTCAATGAAGCCTCTGAAAAACTCAATGGAATTCATGCATCGGATATCATCGGCAAAAATGTGGTCGATCTCGTAAAAGGCGGTCTGTTCGATCGCTCGGTAACCCTGGAAGTACTTGAAACCAAACGTCAGGTCAGCGTCATCCAAAAAATAAAACGGACGGAGAAACTTTTGCTGGCCACCGGCACACCGGCCTTTGACGATAATGGCCGCATCTTTCTTGTGGTGGTCAATGAGCGGGATATGACCCAATTGAACGCCATCCAAAAACAGCTTGAGCAGTCCCGTATGGTCACGGAAAAATATAAGGACAAACTGGCTGAACTCAGCCTTATGGAATTAAAAGATCAGGAGATTGTGGCTGAAGATCAAAAGATGCGCCAAGTTCTGCACCTTGCTTTAAAACTGGCCCATCTTGCGGCATCGGATATATTGATCCTGGGAGAGTCCGGAACCGGCAAAGGGCTTCTGGCCAAGTTTATTCATAAAAACAGCAATCGAATCAAGAAACCTTTCATCCAGATCAACTGTGCCACTTTGCCCGAAAACTTGTTAGAGGCTGAACTATTCGGCTATGAAAAAGGAGCGTTTACCGGTGCACGGCAAGAAGGAAAAGCCGGCCTATTTGAACTGGCCCACGAAGGGACTCTTTTCCTCGACGAAATCGGGGATTTGCCGCATTCTCTCCAGGCAAAATTATTGAAATATCTGGATGATCACGAGGTGATGCGTTTGGGGGGGCTTAAATCCAAGAAAATTGACTGCACGATTATTGCCGCTACGAATCGAGACATCGAGCGTCTGGTTCAAGAAAAACGGTTTCGAAGGGATCTTTTTTTCCGGCTTAACACATTTACCATAAGAATTCCGCCGCTTCGGGAAAGAATCGAGGATATTTTTGAACTGGTGAGCTTTTATATGAAAAAATATGGCCAAACATACGGCTTAAACCGGCGGATCTCTCCGGATGCCCTAAAATTATTGCAGGACTATCCGTTTCCGGGAAACGTTCGGGAATTGAAAAATGTTATTAAAAAGGCTGTTTTGATGAGTGAAACCCATTTTGTCGATGATGTTATCTACCAGAGTCTGCCATCAGGTATGTGCACCGTTATGACTTCAGCGGATGATTCGTCTCAGGAAAAAGGACTGGCTGGCCAGATGCTGAACCTGGAAAGGGAAATTTTACAGCATGCCATGAGATGCTGCGGGACCACCCGCGAAATGGCGCGGTTTTTGAAAATCAGCCAACCCACCATCGTCCGCAAACTCAAAAAACATCGTCTATACCGAGAGACGATCCAATAATGAATCGATTATAATTTTAATTATTTGTATTAACTACATTTAAAGTGCTATTATTGTTGATTCATTTTAGCATCATATGGCAGTGGCTCGTCCGGGGGTGTTTTGGTGGAATTTTTGATTCAAAATTGAATCGACCGGTCCGGTCATCACGCCTCAACAAAACGCCCAAACCTCTTAAATCCCTCGTATTGTTTCTTGGGGCAAATATTGGAATGGATATTGCTCTGCGTTAATACTTAAACACACTCTTGAAGCGACAATCTTCGTTCAGAGAAATAAACTTCTTATGCAACCATCAAGCAAGGAGTATTCCGATGACGCATTTTACCAATGATCATTTCGAAAAAATACGGGCCGAATTTATACCGCCCGGCCACGGGAGTATCACACCCAGCTACGTAGACTCAGCCAAAGGCGCGCTGATCTGGGATGTGGAGGGCAACGAGTTTATCGACTTTGCCGGCGGCATTGGTGTGATGAATGTCGGCCATTCTCATCCCAAGGTGGTGAAAGCCGTCAAGGATCAGGCGGAAAAATTCACCCATACATGTTTTATGGTGATGCCCTATGCGCAGACGGTGGAACTGGCCCGGAAGTTATGCAATGCAACGCCGGGATCTTTTGCGAAGTCAGCCCTTTTTATCACCAGTGGAGCTGAAGCGGTTGAAAATGCGGTCAAAATCGCCCGGTATTCTACCCAAAGACCCGCCGTCATTGCCTTTGAAAACGGCTACCACGGCCGCACACTCTTAACCATGACACTCACCAGCAAAGTCAAGCCGTATAAGTTCGGATTCGGCCCTTTTGCCCCTGAAATTTACCGGATGCCCTTTGCCTATTGTTATCGCTGCCCCTTCGGCCTTGAGTATCCCGGCTGTGATGTCGTCTGTGCAGATCATCTTAAAGAATTTTTTATCAGCCATGTCGCCGCTGAAAAAACAGCGGCCGTTATCGCAGAGCCGATAATGGGAGAAGGCGGTTTTATCACACCGCCGCCGGAATATTTCCCTAAACTGGTCAACATATGCAGGGACCACGGGATTCTGTTTATCGCCGACGAAATTCAAACCGGCATGGGACGCACCGGCAAGATGTTTGCCATGGAACACTGGAATCTGGCCCCTGACCTTGTGACCGTCGCCAAAAGTCTTGCGGCAGGAATGCCGCTGAGCGCAGTGGTGGGGAAAAAGGAAATTATGGAAACGGTTCACCCGTTTGGGTTGGGCGGTACTTACGGCGGCAACCCCGTGGCCTGCGCAGCGGGTCTTGCGGTCATGGAAATTTTTGAACAGGAAAATCTGCTTCAAGCGGCTCAAAATCTGGGCAATAAGGTACGAAAACATTTTGATGACTTTCAACGTGAATACGAATTTATCGGCGAAGTCCGCGGACTGGGGCCCATGCTCGCCATGGAACTGGTGAAAGACCGGCAAACCAAAGAACCCGCAGCAGACAAAGCCAAGGCGCTGGTCAAATTCTGCCATGAAAAGGGGTTGATCTTATTGTCCTGCGGCAACTTCGGGAATGTCATTCGAACGCTGATGCCGCTGGTTATCACAGACGAACAGTTGAACAGGGGTCTGGCCATTTTAGAAGAAGGCCTCAGGTTTCTTTCAAAATAAAATGAAAAAAATATCCAAACCCCATTCGCCGGTTTTTGAAAAGATCAAACGGTCACTCGACCCTGCTTACAGTTATCTGATCTTTGAAAAGGCCTTTTCATCCGTCGATAAAGATGTGTTTCATAACATCATTTATGGCATTGGGGAGTTGAATCTGGGAATCTTTGACGCCAAGATTCATCACGACAAACACCTTGGATTATCTTTGCTGGTGGTAAGGATCGATCCAAACAGAGCGGATCATATTATGCAAGACGTTTTAAATGCCGGAATCCCCGATGATATGACATTTTTTTCCTATGGCAGCCTGATTTAGCGTCTATGCTTTAAAATAAATAAACCACAATGAACAAAAGGAGGAGCCATCAATGAAAATTGACATTAAATTTATGGAAAAATTGACCGTGTTCTTTTCAATTGTAGCGCTTGTTGCCGCCTTTTCCCTATTACCCGCTCCGGCAGCGGCGGAAAACGTGGTCAAGGTCGGGAACATTATCCCGCTGTCAGGACCCTCGGCATCGGTGGGTCAACAGGGGAAACAGGCCCGTGAAATGGCGGTTGAAGAGATCAATGCCGCCGGCGGCATCAAGTCATTGGGCGGCGCAAAACTCAAGATGATTTACGCCGACTCCGAATCCAAGCCGGAAAAAGGCGTGGCTGAAGCCGAACGTCTGATCAACACTGAAAAAGTGAACGTGTTGACCGGCTGCTGGAACTCTGCGGTAACCTATCCGACAACGGCTGTGGCGGAACGCTACGGCATTCCGTTCATCGTTCCGGTTTCCGTCGCCGATAAAATCACGGAACAGGGTTTCAAGTATGTATTCAGAATTGCAGCAAAAGACAGTTGGTGGACCCGTGACCAGTTTGCTTTTCTCAAAGACATGGAAAAAGAGTTCAAAACACCGGTGAAAAAACTGGCGTTTGTTTATGAAAACGGCGATTGGGGCAAAGGATTTGCGAGCCAATGGAAAATCCTGGCTAAAAAAGGAGGGTATAAGGTTGTCCTGGATGAACCATATCCTTCCACAGCCACGGATCTGAGTCCGGTGGTTCAAAAGATTCGACGCACCAGACCCGATGTGTTGTTGCTGGTATCCAATGCCGCGGATGCGATCCTCTTGACCAATACCTTGGCGGCGTACAAGGTGAAGCTCAAAGCCGTTATTGCCAGCGGCGGCGGGCATGCGGATCCGTCCTTTTTAAAGGCAACCGGAAAGAATGCCCGGTATCTCTTCGATATTGTCGAATGGGAAACCGATGTCAACAAACCCGGCGCCAAAGAAGCCAATGCCAAATTTAAAGCCAAATACGGATACAACCTTGCCGGTGAAGCCGTGGACGCTTATCTGTCCATGTATGTCCTTAAAGATGCCTTGGAACGGGCCGGGTCTTTAGATCCGGCCAAAATTCGAGAAGCACTGGCCACCACACACTTGACCGGCGGGCCCGGCATGATCGTCGGCTATAATTCGGTTGAGTTTGACAAGAACGGCCAGAACAAGAATGCGTCTTTGGTCATGGTCCAGATTAACGATATAGGAAAAGGTCTGGAACGAATTACGGTATGGCCCAAAAGCGCGCGGCGCGCCGGATATACGCCGGTATTTCCAATGCCCAACAAATAATCGACGCCATGTTTATTCAAACGAGAGCGTCGTTGGCTGAATGGCGCTCTCTTCTCCTTAGATTGTAATCGAGATGATGACATGAATTTTATTCTGGAAAGTATACTTAACGGTATTTGTATGGGATCGATTTACGGACTGACCGCTTTGGGCCTGACCGTGATTTTCGGTGTCCTCAAGGTGATTAACTTTGCACACGGATCCCTGATCATGGTGAGTATGTATGTCGCGTATTGGGTCCTCATATATACAGGGGTGCATCCATATCTTTCGCTGATTATCGTCGTTCCGGTCATGTACTTTTTCGGGTATTATCTTCAGGACATCGTCATCAAACCCATATTCAAGGCTGAAAAGGATGTTCGTGAGCCGATTACGGTCATTATCGTAACCACCGGCATCTGGTACATCCTGGACAACCTGACATTGCTGATATTCGGACCCCAATACCGTGGCATTCAGAACAATCCCCTGAGAGGAAAAATGCTGGACATCGGGGATATGTTGATATCCGTCCCAAAACTCTGGGGCTTTGTCACCGCGGTGATCACTGCGGCAGCCGTTTACTGGTTTTTGCAAAAAACACGGACGGGCAGAGCTATCCGCGCCACAAGTCTCGACCGAGAAGCCGCCAGCCTCATGGGCATTAATCAGTTTAAAATCTACAACATTGCTTTTGGCATCGGCACGGCGATTGTCGGCATCTCCGCAGTCACCCTGGTACCTTTTTATAATATTTTCCCTTCCGTTGGCGTGCTCTTCGATATCAAAGGATTCATCATTGTGGTGCTCGGGGGATTGGGCAGCATCGGCGGCGCCATTATCGGGGGAATTATCATCGGCCTGATCGAATCGATTGCACCCATGTTTATGACCGCCACCTGGGCGGAGGCAATTGTGTACGGTCTTTTTCTGGTGGTACTCTTTGTTAAGCCTTCAGGACTGTTTGGTGTAAAATACGACTGGTAGGCATAAACTCGAAGCCATCTCTAAATTGGGATTTTCGGTCGAGATCTCCCGCCAAAAATCCGCGGGACAAGAAAACGAGGCCGACGATCAACCCGCCCCGTCTAACGGGATCTTCGACACGCATACTCAAGTATGTCGAGGACTTGAGATGAAGGCTCAACGCCGATACTTGTCCGCCTCCGGCGGATCGGACGAAAAGACTTTTTTTAGAGGGCTTCTAATCGAACAGGAAAGCGTATGACGCGTAAAACGATAAACACATCGGCGCTTATTTTACTAGGGATCGTTGCCTTTGGAATACCGCTGGCTCTCCGGAGTCCGACGTATCTCCATATTATCATTTTGCTCTTTTTCTATGCCTATCTGACGACGAGCTGGAATCTGGTGGGCGGTTTTGCCGGCGTTCTTCCGCTGGGGCATTCCGCTTTTATCGGCATCGGGGCCTATACCTCCACCATACTGTCCCTTCAATACGGTATCAGTCCCTGGTTAGGAATGATCGCCGGCGGCTTTTTAGCCGGCATCGTCGGGATCCTTATCGGTCTGCCGACATTTAAAATGCGTGGGGCCTATTTTGCTCTGGCGACCATTGCTTTCGGTGAAGGGATTCGCGTCATGGTCGAAAACATCGATACCCTCGGCCCGTTAAATATTCGAGGGCCGAGGGGATTGGAGATCCCTCCCACCCATCCTGGATTCGTCAACTTTATGTTTAACACAAAGGAGCCGTACTATTATATTATTCTGGTGATGCTCATCGGTGTTATCGCTTTTACCTATTTTATTTCACGCTCCAAACTGGGTTATTTTTTAATTGCAGGGGGTGAAGAACCCGAAGCCGCCATGTCGCTGGGGGTCAACGTCGCGCGGGCCAAGCTTATCGCCATGGCCATGAGCGCCTTTTTAACGGCGCTGGCCGGAACTTTTTACGCCCAATTTACACTCTACATCTATCCAAAAAGCGTGATGTCATTGGATCTTTCCTTTGAAATCGCTTTTATCGCACTCATCGGGGGAAGAGGTTCCATCGCCGGACCTGTCCTGGGCGCGCTCCTTCTCCGGCCGGTGAGCGATTTTTCGCGGATTTACTTCGGTTCTTCCCTGCCGGGGCTTCATCTGATCATTTTCGGTATGGTTCTTATCCTTGTCATGATCTTTGAACCCCGTGGTTTGCAGGAACCGCTGCTGAAGGCTTACAATAAGCTTCTTGACAAAATTTTCCAACAAGTTCCCCAGGGAAAGAACGAACATGAATATTCTTGAAATCAACAATCTTGTGAAGGATTTCGGCGGACTGAGAGCGGTGGACACCCTAAGTCTTTCTATAAAACAAGGAGAGATCCTGGGCATGATCGGTCCCAACGGCGCCGGAAAGTCCACGGCTTTCAATTGTATCGCAGGGGTCTATGCCCCGACAAAAGGCGATATTTTTTTTACCGGCAAAAAGATCAACGGGGTTAAGCCCTGGAACCTTTGTAAAAACGGACTGGCCCGGACCTTTCAGATCGTCAAGCCATTCAAATCAAAAAGCGTGCTGTATAACGTGATGGTGGGAAGTTTTACAAAGACGGATAAGGCCTCTATCGCCGAGGAAAAGGCGTTAAAAGTTTTACAGTTTCTTAATTTTGAAGATAAAAAAAACGAAAGGGCCGGCAATCTGACCATTGCCGATCGCAAACGTTTAGAGATCGCCCGTGCGCTTGCCACCGAGCCCAAGCTTCTGCTGTTCGATGAAGTAATGGCAGGCCTCAGACCTAACGAAGTTGACGAAATGGTCAAAATTATCAAAAATCTTCGGTCTCAGGGAATCACCATTTTCGTGATTGAACACATTATGCGCGCCATCATGGCCCTTTCGGACCGGATCGTGGTAATCCATTTTGGGAAGAAAATTGCTGAAGGTTCTCCCCAGGAGGTGGCCTCGGACGAAAATGTGATCAAAGCCTATCTGGGAGATGAATATGTCGTTTCTTGAGGTGAAAAATATCGATGTGTTTTATGGAGATGTCCAAGTCATTTTTGATCTTTCCCTTGAAATCGTAGAAGGCGAAGTGGTCAGCATCATCGGCGGCAACGGCGCCGGCAAATCAACGCTTTTAAAAACCATTTCCGGATTGATGAATCCGGCAAAAGGAGAAATCGTATTTGAAGACACCCCCATTCAAACTGCTCCTCCCGAAGATATCGTTGAGCGCGGAATTATACAGGTGCCTGAAGGACGGCGACTGTTTACCTTAATGTCCGTGAAAGACAACCTGATCATCGGAGCCTACAACAGCCGTGCCGAAAAAAATGTGGTGTCAACCATGGAAGAAGTCTATTCTCTGTTGCCGAAACTAAAAGAAAGGGAATCTCAGCTGGCCATGACCCTGTCAGGAGGTGAACAGCAGATGGTAGCTATCGGCCGGGGTCTAATGGCCAGACCGAAGTTGTTGATGCTTGATGAACCTTCGTTGGGACTTGCTCCGATTCTAATAAAAGACATTTTCCAAACGGTACAGAAGATTGCAGCCCAGGGCACCACAGTGCTTTTAGTTGAACAGGATGTTAAACATTCACTAAGTTTGAGTGATCGCGGATATGTGATAGAGCATGGTCGCATTGCCATGGAAGGTCCGGCTAAAGATCTGCTGGATGACCCTCATATCAAAACAGCCTATCTGGGGATGTAAGCCCAAAAGGAAAAAGAAAAGAGGATATAAGGAAAACCACGGATGACCACGAATTAACACAAATAAAAATAATGTTATTTGTGTTAATTTGCGGTTATTTATTTAAGGTGAAAACCATGCATGGATTTTATGGAAAAATTCTAAAAATCGATTTGAATAAAGAAACGTATCGCATCTCTCCGATAGATGACCATATCCTGAAAGCCAATCTTGGCGGAAGAGGGCTTGCCACCGATCTGCTGCTCCGCTACAACCCGCCGGGCGTGGATCCGTTGAGCCCAGAAAACCATTTGATATTTGCCATCGGCCCGATGACCGGGAGCGCGATTTGGGGTTCCTGCCGTCACGGGGTATTCACAAAATCTCCCCAGACCGGCTTTTTTTCCGAATCTTATTCGGGAGGAACCGTGGCCGAACACATGAGTGCTTCAGGATTCGATGCCGTCGTGATCAGCGGCGCCGCCCAAAGGCCGGTTTGGATAGAGATTGGAGAAGAAAAAGCGTTCTTTCATCCGGCCGAGGATCTCTGGGGAAAAGACACGTATGAAACAGAAGACCGCGTCAAGGCGTGGATCAAACAACATCGCCCGGAAACCAAAAAATGCGGGGTGGTCTGCATCGGGCCGGCCGGCGAAAACAAGGTCAGCTTTGCGGTTCTCGAAAACGATTATTGGCGCAGTGCCGGCCGAACCGGTGTGGGGGCCGTAGCAGGTTCAAAAAGTATCAAAGCCATTGCCTTTTGGGGAAAACGGAAAAAGGAATTTGCCGATATCGACGGGATGAAAGATTTCGCCAAATCAACGGCGCAGCGGTCAAAGGACGATGCCGGTGTAAAGGCTTACAAAAACATGGGTACGCCCATGCTGGTGGATATCATGAACAAGGCCGGCGGATTTCCCACCCGGTACTGGAAAAAGGGTCAATTTGAACATGCCGATAAAATTAATGCCGGCGCCCTTCACCAAAGATGCAACGTTCAAGCCCATGCATGCCTGAAGTGTTTCATGGCCTGCGGTCGGCTCTCCACCATCAAAGAAGGAAGACACAAAGGACTTGAAATTGAAGGGCCGGAGTATGAAACCATTTACGCGTTCGGCGGTCTGTGCGAAATCGACAGTATTGAGGAAATCGCCTATTTAAATGATATCTGCGATCGCCTCGGCATGGACACTATCAGCGGCGGCAATCTGGCGGCATTGGCCATCGAAGCTTCCCGTCAGGGAAAAGTCGATGAACCGCTGGAATTCGGCCGGGTCGATGCCGTGGCAAGGCTTTTAGAGGATATCGCATGGCGTCGCGGTATCGGTGATATACTGGCCAGGGGAATCAAATACGCGGCCAAGGCGTGGGGCATGGAAGATCAAGCCGTTCATGTCAAAGGCCTCGAGCCGGCAGGATATGACCCTCGGGTGCTCAAAGGGATGGGGCTGGCCTATGGGACATCGCCCAGAGGCGCCTGCCACCTGCGAGCCACATTCTACAAACCCGAACTGGCCGGGCTTATCGAACCTGACCAAATCAACGGAAAAGCCAAAATGTTTACGGAGTGGGAAGACCGTCTGACGATTTTCGATGCCCTGATTTTGTGCCGTTTTTATCGGGACCTTTATCAGTGGGATGAACTTTCAGCCATGATTCGGACAACAACCGGCATGGATCTCACCACCCAAGGAATGCGAACCGTTGCCGGTGATATCCTTGACAATATCAGACGGTTTAATTTAAGAGAAGGTCTCACGCCAGAAGATGATTGCATCCCAGGAAGATTTTTCAGAGAAGCGCTGCCTGAAACCGGTAAAATTATTACCGAAGATCAAATGAAACAGCTTCTAACCGACTATTATAAAGAACGCGGCTGGGATGAAAAAGGCAACCCCTTGCCATCGAACGGATCTTGATCGCTTATCTTCTGTTCAATAAAACGGCCGTTTGGGACCCTTCAGACTGTGATGCCTTAAAATTTTATTGAATGCATCATAAAATGCATTATTTTCTTGTATAAAAAATAAAGTTGAATTAATAGAGATATGCTTGAATTAAAAAGTATTTAAAGGAGGATTTATGGACGTTGATGAAAAATCTGACAGCTGCAAAAAAGACGGAAAACATAAAGGAGTTTTGTATACGTGACGGAGCGTTGAAGTATGCCGGCATCCACCTTCTTATAGAACTTTGGCAGGCCAGGCATTTGACCGATTCGTCACGTATCCGGGAAATCCTTATCAAATCCATTGAAACGTGCGGGGCAACCTTGCTCGGCATCGATCTTCATGTCTTCTCACCCAATGGCGGTATTTCAGGCGTAGCCATTTTACAAGAATCCCACATGAGCATACACACTTGGCCGGAATATGAATATGCAGCCATCGATATTTTTGTCTGCGGCACCATCGATCCATATTTGGCCCTGCCTATACTGGAACAAGGGTTTCAGTCTAAAAGAACTGAAATTCAGGAAATCAAGCGGGGGATCTTAAAATGACGGAACACGTTCAATGGGTGGGTGAAAAATGGAAAAATGTTGAAACGCGGTATCGCATTAAAGCGTTCCTTTATGAGGGAAAAAGCGAGCTCCAACATATTCAACTGGTGGATACCCATGAGTACGGCAAAATGCTGCTGTTGGACGGAATCGTACAAACGACTGAAAAAGATGAGTTTTTTTATCATGAAATGATGGTTCACATTCCGATGCTGTCCCATCCGGCTCCCGAACAGATACTGATCATCGGCGGCGGGGACGGCGGTGTTCTTCGCGAGGTGCTACGCCATCCGCAAGTGGAAAAAGCGGTCATGGTTGAAATTGACGCCAACGTGGTCGATTTTTCCAAAAGATATCTTCCTTCCATCAATAACGGCGCCTTTGAAGACAAACGAGCAGAACTTGTTTTTGCCGACGGGGCTGAATATGTTGAAAAAACGGACGGCACCTTTGACGTGATTATCGTTGATTCTCCGGATCCCATAGGCCCCGCCCGAGTCCTTTTTTCTGATAAGTTTTATTTTCATATTCGCCGGCGGTTGACTCCCGACGGCATTATGGTCCGCCAGACCGGTTCACTTCAGATACAGGCCGATGAACAGAAACAGGCTTACAACGTTTTGAATAACATGTTTACCCATGTTGCTTTCTATGTCTATTGTGTCCCAACTTACATCGGAGGTCTTTTTTCATCGGTCTTCTGCTCCGAGAACATTGACCCGAAAAACATTTGCCTCGATGAAATTCAGACCAAAGTCAACAACATTTCCCTTGAAACGACTTACTACAACCCCGGAATTCATATCGGATCGTTTCATCTTCCTGAATTTTTTAAAAACCGTCTAAAATAAGAAAATTTCTTGGCTTATCGAAGGAATTTTGGCATGTCTTCTGAAACTAAATTTGGATGGGAGCTGATCTTGGATCTTTATGATTGCGATCCAACAGCGATTTCAAGCGAAAAAAAGATCCGACGGTATGCAAGCGCGCTGTGCGACCTGCTGGGCATGAAACCCTATGGGGACCCGATAACACCGTATTTCGGTGAAAATCAATTGCATACCAAAGGATATTCACTGGTGCAGTTCATTGAAACCAGTTCCGTCGTCGGCCATTTTTCAGAATATAACAACGCCGTTTATATCAACATATTCTCCTGTAAAGCCTATGACGCAGAAGATGCGGAAAGATTTACAAAAGCATTTTTCGGCGCCGCAAGTGTCAAATCGAGATTCATCGTTCGGGAGTAGACCAAAGCAGATAAAACGTTTAAAGAGACACCCCAAACCGAGCGTTTATTAAAAGCCATCTCAAAAATGTCTTTTCGTCCGATATCGGCGTTGAGTCCTCGACATATTTGTGTATGTCTGCGGGTTGATCCTCGGCCTCGTCTTGATCTCGACCGAAAATCCTATTTTTGAGATGGCTTCTAGTCAATCCCAAAGAAATTTATCAGGATGGCGCTTAACCATCGGCGCAGGAGTGAATAGGAATAGTGACGTTTGGCTGTTTCATAATTATGATTGACCATTTTTCCCTTTGTTTGAGGCGAATTTAAAATTTCTCTGACCTGTTGAACATTTTTTCTGGTAAGGAATCCGTCCATCACAACCAGATCAAATCCTTTGGGCTCGATGTCCCTGATAAATGTTGAATATCGGTTGATCAATATGGGTTTTTTAAAATAAACCGCTTCAAGAAACGCGTTGCCGAAACCTTCGTAAAGACTGGGGTAGGTAATAAAATCGGCATGGGGATAAATATCCCAGAGCGAAGGATTCGAATTGGTGCCCGATTGAGAATTCAACGGATCCGATACCCGAGTTTTCACCAGCCTCAAATCCACACCGCGTGTCCGTGCGGTTTCCAAGAGCCATTCGGAATATTCGTATCCCTCGTCTCCGGCTTCATGGGAAATAACCAGCTTGTATTGAGGATCTTTCAGGCCTTCAATCAATTCAATGGCATGCTCGATTCCCTTTCGCTGGACAATGCGGGTCGGCTGCAAAATGATATGATCTGTAGGGCCGAGATCCAAAGAATTTCTAAAAGCCGCGGTTTGGTCGGCGTCTATATCGGGCGGATTATCAAAGTCCAGTACATTGGGAATGATCGTAGATGAAATCCCCGTTCGAAGCGCCAGTTCTTCCTGAGCCGCCGAGTTGATCACCACATGCTCGATATTATACAAGTTAGGCGGAAATGCCATGCGCAGGTAATCCCCCACGGCGTTGACGAAAAACCGCGTTCTTTCCCAATAGAAATCATGGTGGTGGGCAATGGTAGGAATCTGCGTTTCAGCGATAATTTCGGTTAATGCAATTCCCAATGGAATGTGCAGCGGTATGGTGAGTACATTCTGAGCGATGAGAAGATCCAGACCGAATTGCGAAATAAATTCCTGAATCCTTTTTTTTAATAGTACTTTTAATTCGTAAATGGTTTCTGTTACGATAGAATTTCGTTCTTTGTGTCCGAATATTTGGTCATTGATCCACAGGTTTTTCTCGAATTTAAAATGGGCTTCGGGAACCAGTAAACTTCTGTTCGGATCCCTGTCCAATTCACCGGCAAACCAAAAACAATTATGCCCTTTTTGTTTGAGAACTGTCGACCATTTGCTGGCTTCCATGGTAACACCGTCGGTGCCTGAAAAGCGCGTGGAAATAAAGCCGATATTTTTCATAATAAACGATTTTTCTGCGATCCGGTAACCGGGTTTATATTTTTAGTTGAAAGATAGTATAATATTAACAATTCATTTTTCAACCCTTTGATATTGAAAAGATCGTGAATTATCGAAATATGAAACATCAAATCGTATGTTTTATCTTCAAGATGCTGAAAAAATCCGTGTTTTGATATTAAAAGGGATATCAACTATTGACATTTTGAGAAAAATAGCGATAAAGGCCCCATAGTTATAAGTAAGGAAATATTTTAACGGCGTCATGTTTTTCGCGAGTCGATCAGAATGAAATCGATACTTTTTTTCACCTCAAATCAAGATCAACATAAAGCCATTCGGAAAATTCTGAACTCCGGGTACAAAATAGATCACGCACAAGGCTTGGAACAAGCACTGGGTCTGTTTGGTGAAAAGCGATACGATATTGTTTTAGTCGCCATAGAAGCATTGCGCTCCGAAACCACCAATGGTTACACGGATACACTTCATCGTTTCTGGGATATTTATCCATCCGTTGAAGTCATTGTTGTCTCCGCCCAGGACACCATACGAGATGCCGTCATCGCCGTAAAGGCGGGCGCCAGCGACTACCTGACCTTTCCCTTTAATCCCGAAGAGGTCAAGCATACCATTGAAAATTTACATGAATTCCTTATCGTTCAGTCGGAGCTGGATTATCTCAGGGATAAATTCTGGAAATCCGACACATTAGAACTTGTTCAAACCAGAAGTCCTCAAATGAAGCTGGTTTTTGACAAGGTACGTTCCGTCGCTCCCACCAGAAGCACGGTCTTGATTATCGGAGAAACCGGGACAGGAAAAGGGGTATTGGCGAAACTGATTCACAGACACAGCCATCGAATGAATGAAAAGTTTATCAGCTTACACTGCGGTGCAATCCCGGACAACCTTATTGAAAGCGAGCTATTCGGGCATGAAAAAGGGGCGTTTACCGGTGCAATAAGACGCAAACTCGGCAAATTTGAAATTGCTAAAGGGGGGACCATATTTCTCGATGAAATCGGAACGATTTCTCCGGCATCACAAATAAAAATCTTACAGGTACTTCAAGACGGTATCTTCGAACGCGTGGGAGGGGAAGAAATTATCCGGTCGAATGTGAGAATAATTGCTGCTACCAACATGAATCTTAAAGCAATGTGTGAGCAAGGAACGTTCAGAAAGGATCTTTATTACAGGCTGAATGTTTTTCCCATCGAAATTCCGACGCTTACGGAAAGGAGGGAGGACATCCCTTATCTCGCGGAAATATTTTTAAAAAAAATGAACAAATTTCATCAAAAAAATATTCACGGCATACATCCACGGATAATAGAGGCGTTTAATAAATACACCTGGCCGGGCAACATCAGAGAACTGGAAAATCTCGTGGAACGCGCCTATATATTGGAAACGACGCATATGCTTACCCCGGAAAGCTTTCCCGGCGAATTGTTTGATGCCGATGAAGCGTCAACCCATTTAAAAGTCAGCACTTCTTTTACTCTGGAAGAGGTAAGGCGAAAGGCAATCGAAAATGTCGAAAGGCTGTATCTTAAGGAAATCCTCACTCAAAAAAACGGAAAAATAAAAGATACCGCAGAAATCGCCGGCATAAGCCCTCGCCAATTAAACAAGCTGATGAAAAAACACAGGCTTCGAAAAGAAGCGTTTAAATAACCACCCTCTGAATATACAATTTATTATCCCGATTTGCCGGAATGCCCAAAATAATACAATTTTTCATATTCCTATAGTTAAAACCTCAACACCTGCCCGGGCAAATTGGCAGATCCCATATTCGGTTCTTAAAAATTCGAAGTTTTAAAATCGAAGAAGAACTTTAAGTTCCGATAATTTAATTTGCGGAATTTTAAGTTCTTTTTATTATTCGATGTTATTTCAAACGGTTAATGTCTGTCAACGCGAATGATACCTTTAAGCGGTCTTTGCGGTTAATTTTATTGGAAGGCTTTCATTGGAATGATCATATGCTTTTTTCTTAAATATCACTCTATTTCAATATGTTATGATTTTGGCACGAGGATTGCTTTTTGATTACTTTATATTGCCTATGAATGTGAAAAAAATAGTTGAAGTTGATATTCCGAGCATTATTCTTTGAGCATATCTCCGGTGAAATAGGCGCTGACCCGGTGATATGTTGCCGATTTAAACGGGTGGGCATGACTCGGGGCGGGCACAGGAAGGGGACAATAATTTTCATCTTTATCATATAGGAATCACTTAACGTCATGCAAACCAGAACATTAGAATGCATCCAATGCGGCAATTCTTTCGAACTGTCGAATTCCGAACAGGAATATTACAGGCAAAGAGGTTTCGATGAACCCAGGCGATGCCCCGGGTGCCGAAAGAATAAACGGCGTGAACCCGATAACGATAACCGCAAATTTCGAAATAAAAAGAAAAAATATTATCGAATGAAATATGATGATGATTCAATATTATAGGAGGATCAAGATTTGAATACCAGCGACAGATTGTATTTTTCAAAACATGCATTAGATTCTAACTTCGATGCTTATTCAGATGAATTGGATATATTCGAATTCGAAGATAATTTGGACCAAAAGCATATTTTTCGTGAAAATAATTTCGATGAGGTTGATGATGGTTTATGGGAAGAATAATCACCGGGACCTTAATGAAAAATGAATCAAGAACAACTGACCTATTTTAAAAATATCCTGGAAAACTGGCTCCACGAACTGTTGCATCATGCCGATGATTCAGTGGGCGGATTATTAGTGTCAGAATCTTCCATGCCGGATCTGCTCGATCGCGCGACTTTTGAGGCGACCCACGACTTTAAACTGCGTATTCTTGATCGGGAAAGCATCTTGATTAACAAAATCAGGCAATCATTGGCAGATATCGAAAACGGTGAATATGGTATCTGCCAAATATGTGGCGGCGATATTTCCATCGAACGCCTGAAAGCCAGGCCTGTTGCCCATCATTGCATTAAATGTAAAACCCGAATGGAAGCCAAGGAGCGGTTGACCGGCACGTAATGTACAGTTGAAGAGCACCTTGCAACCCCGGTGAACCGGGATTTTCACCATACGGTATATTCGGGCAGGCCCGCTTCGGGCTAACAAGATGCAGCGCCGCTATGGCAGGATTCAATGCAAGGAATTTTGCCTATTTTAGATTCGCTTGATAGCCCGTCAGCTTCGTTTAAGCGGGATTTCCGCACACAGCATAACCGAGACAAGTCCGCTGCGCTCAAACAAACTCCGGAGAATGCGCTCGCTGCTGCCGGTCCAATAAAGCGGATCAAAGGAATAACTTTTTACGAAAATTCATAAAAAAGGAGATGGTATGAACAAAGGAGATTTGATCAATGAAGTGGCAAAAGTCGTCAGCACAAAAAAGGAAGCTCAAGCAGCCGTGGATTGTGTGCTGGACTCGGTTATTAAAACACTCAAAAAAGGACAAGATGTTGCGTTAGTGGGTTTCGGCACATTTAAAGTCGTAAAAAGAAAAGCCAGAAAAGGCCGAAATCCTGCAACCGGTGAAGAAATAGATATTAAAGCGACCAATGCACCGAAATTCGTTCCGGGCAAAGCCTTAAAAGAAGCTGTAAAATAAGTATACGAAGGGTTGGGCCGTATGGCATAATTACCCATGGTGCCGATATGCCTTTTCTCTTTTCATCGGCGGCGAAGGATATGGCCCCCGCCGCCGGTGAATCGATTTAAAAGGATTTCGGGCATTGTAAATCGATTTTGTCGACCGTAAAAATTCTTTGATTGATTAAACAATGAAGTTGCACCCTATCAAAATGGATAATATGCAAGGATCTTATAAAAAAATCAAAGGAGTTTTACTTCCTGTCAGATGGGATGATAACGGAAGTGTACAAGACATCGCCCTGTATGCAGATGACGAAAATGAATACATTATCGTAAAAAACATAAAAAGCAAGGAAATGCTCAAAATGCTTCGACAGCAAGTAGAATTATACGGGACGGTTCAGTTTAAAAATGGAAAAAATATCATTCTTGTTGAAAGATTTTCACAAGAACCCGACGAGTAAAAATCCTGTATCTTCTTTTCCGGATTCAAGACTTTGGCCATCGAATACCGGTTAAAGCTCAATTTCCATCCCCTCCTTGGCCACCACGATATTTAGATCCCTTTGATTTTTCACGAGCTTTTGACAGTGCTTTTCAAGTAAAATCAATTCCTTGTCGGTCCGAAGGGGGTCGTGATGAAAAAGAACGACTTTTTTGACATTGGCCGCGAGGGCGGATTCAATGGCGTGCTCAAAAAATGAATGCCCCCAGCCTATTTTTGATGAAATATATTCTTCCCTTGTATATTGACAATCATGAATGAGAATATCCGCATCTCGATAAAAATCGAGTAATTTTTCATTTTCTTTCCGCGCTGCTTCTTCTCCTTCAACATGAACGATGGGATCAATATCCGCAGTTTTTTCGTCCATGGAAAAGATGTTCCTAAAAGGCTCCGTGTCGTAGGCGGTGCACAATACTTTACCGTCAAATTCAAATCGGTATCCGAGACAAAGCAGCGGATGATTCAAATATTTTGTTTTCAACGTGATCCCGTCTCCAAGATCCATTTTGCTTTCACCGAGCTGAAAGTACTTGATATCTGCCCTAAGCTCGCCATGGAGCACCGGAAAGTAACGGTAACGTAAAAGATCGCCGATAATTTTTTCAAGGGAATCGTCTTCAAAGGTTATCGGTCCGTAAACTTTCAGTGTCGTACCCGGAATATAAATGGGTCTGAAAAAAGGAAAGCCGATGATATGATCCCAGTGGGTGTGGGTTATGAATATTTCGGTATTTATGGGACCTTTCTTAATATCTTCTGATACGAGACGATTTCCCAGCGGATGAATCCCGGTTCCGGCATCAATGATGATCAGTCTGTTTTTTTCACTGAACCGTAATTCCAAGCAAGGGGTGTTGCCCCCGAATTCCACCGTACTCGGTCCGGGGTATGCAATAGAACCGCGTACACCCCAGAAGCGAAGCTTCATGGTCACCTCCTCAGCCGGCAACTTTTAGAAATATCTGAGCCTTTTCTATCTCTTGCTCAACCTCACCGTTAAACCCATCAATATCATAAAATGACAATTCCGCACTATCCCCGAAATACTGCATCGCTTCAGGGTTGACATCTTCCATATAGTGATTTCCGGAAAAGCCGATTCGGGCGCTGTTTGCATAATAGTCCGAAAGAATAACGGTAAAAAGTATATCGTTCTGGACACCTTGATATGTTTCCGGGGTGTGATGATAGGTTATGGTATCTGAAATTTCTTCTCCCAGTTTCCACTTTTCAGCAATAAGATTTCCAACGTGGGTATGATCAATTCCAAGGCACTTTTTTTCAGAAATAAAAAGCGGTTGAGGCTCTTTTTTCGGAACTTCCAGGATATTCATGTATTCATTTGCAAATTTGCTGTTTAATGGTATTTTACCGATGTCATGCAAAAGCCCTGCAATGAAGTATCCCTCCAGCAGCCTATCATCTATTTTACGTTTTTTGGCGACCAACTTGGCGATTACCCCGACGCCGAGGGAGTGCTCCCAGAACATATCCATGTTCAAAGCCCGAAAGTTTTGGCGTTTTCCAAAGGTGTTCAACACGGTAGCGCCGAGAACCAGATTTTTAACTGTATTCATCCCCACCATAATAACAGCTCGAACCGGAGAGATGATTTCGCGGGTGAGACCAAAATAGGCGGAATTGACCAGCTGCATAATTTTTCCCGTCAATACAGGATCCAGGCTGATGACTTTGGTTAAATCCGTCGGCGAGGTATTTGACTCTGCGCAGATTTCCAAAACTTTGTCGATGGTTGAAGGGAAGGGAGGCAATTCCCTGATATAATGATCGAGTATTGTTAATCTTTGACAATATTCCAACGGTTGACCATTACCCTTTGAATACATTTAGTCTATAACGGCATTTTCCCAAGAGGAGATCAGTAGACGATCTATTCAATTTATCGACATCCTGATTAAAAACTTGAATCAATTGTATGGGTGCGGACTTAAATAACGTGCTATTTGCTTAAATTGATTTATCAGGGCATATTGCTGTAAATAGAGCACAATATATAGCAACTTATTTTAATAAAGTACAATATATTCTAATTCAATAAAATTATATATAAATTATATATAATTTTACTTGACACAAAAGGATGACAAGTTTATGATATAACTATTAAATATATAAAAAAACAATACGGCGGAAAATTTTCTTCCATGAGCAAAAATCACTTAAAGGAAATTAGAGAATCATTAATGATGAGCAAGGCCGAGCTCTCCAGAAAAGCCGGCATATCACCCATTACCATCACCCGGATCGAGCAGGGGATGCCTTGCAGAATGGAAACAAAGCGTAAAATACTTCTATCTTTGGGGTATAAAATTTCCGATAGGAATAAAATTTTTTCGGATTAACAATTAAGGCAGAGTTCAAGGATTTATCTTAAGTTTTTGTCCGGGGTGGATGACACTTCCGCCACTTAGTTTGTTGATTTTTTGCAATTGTTTCACTGTCACGCCGTATCGACGGCCGATGGTATAGAGTGTTTCACCGGATTTAACAACATGATATCGGTTCTTCAGCGTTCTCTCGGATATTTTTACAGTTTTTGAAGATGTTGTTTTTCGTACTCCAGCCTTTAACACCTGTTGTTTGAGCTTTCCAAATTCTTTCGAGATCTGATCCATCCTTGCCGTCAATGTTTTTTCCGAACGATCAAAGCGGGTCTTGAGCTGTTCGACCGATTGGGACTGTTCTCCAATTTGCGCCATTCCGTAACGCATGGCCTCCAATTTCTGACCCTTTTCTTCAACGCTCTTAACGCGATCTTCCAATGCATTGAGCCTGTTTTCAAACCGGGCCATCTTGTTTCTGGCAAATAACAACAGCAAAAGAATCAATAAAATTAAAAAGCCGATGCCCAATTTTGATAAAGGGATTTTTTCAGAAATTTTGGGAGCATTCGTTCCGAATTTTACCTTCTTTTTCTCTTTGAATAGAGAAAATTGTTCGTTATCATCAACATCATTCGAAACGCCTTTAAACCTATCCATCCTGTCATCGTCATTTTGTGTCATGGCAAAGCCTTAAAAAATTAGGGTTATTTATACTTTTTTGCTCAAATTAAAAACCTGTAGCATAATTTTTCGGCAATTGAAAGAACCGGTTTCACAAAAAAGAAAAATGACAGCAAAAAACGAAATATGAATCAGAACCTTCGATCATATACCTTCAGCAATCAGCCTATTATGCGAAACCAGATGCTTCCGCGCATATCACATTGTCTTACCTATAGAATTTTATTGACAAATTTTAGTATTCCTTATAGGTAAGAAATTTGTTTTTTTCAATCCCAAGAAAATGAATTTCCTCAACACTGCTCTTTTTAAGGAGGATCGAACGATGGCCAATGATGTAATCGGATCGGTTCTGGTTTTAGGAGGTGGAATTGCAGGAATGCAATCCGCTCTGGATCTCGCCAATGCAGGATATTACGTTTATCTCGTAGAAAAATCTCCGTCCATCGGCGGCGTTATGTCCCAACTGGACAAAACCTTCCCCACCAATGATTGCGCCATGTGAATTATCTCACCGAAACTGGTCGAGGTCGGCCGGCATCTGAACATTGAAATTATCACATATGCGGATCTGGAATCTGTTGAAGGATCCGTCGGGAACTTCAAAGTGAAGGTTAGAAAACGTGCCCGTAGTATCAATATGGATCTTTGCACGGGATGCGGCAACTGCGTTGAAAACTGCCCTGTTATGTATCAGGCGATCAGCTAATTTTATCGCCGTTGCTGTCTGTTATAATTGCAGTTTATGCTGAAAACCCGTTTTTTTGTTCAAATGAATTGGAACGAAGACAATGGTACCTGACATTTAACCTTTTTACTTCATTGATAAGGGTTGTTCCGTTATGGAAAATAAAATGGATATCAATTGGAAGAAGATAGATGATATCACCAATGCGTATAATAATGACGGTGAAGCGTTGTTGATGATTATGCAGGATATCGGCGACATTTATAATTATGTCCCCCCGGAGGTGATTCCTGTTCTGGTTGAAAAACTTGGCGTAAAACCGAGCCTTGTTTACAGCGTTGCCACCTTTTATAAGACGATTAGCCTTGAACCTCGTGGAAAATACATCGTCAGCGTCTGTACCGGCACCGCATGTCATGTGCGAGGTGCTGAAAAAATTATGGAAGCGTTGGAAGATCGTCTCCATGTCAAAAAAAGCGAAACCTCTGAAGATCGTCTGTTTACCCTGGAGGCTGTTCGATGTGTCGGGTGCTGCGCTTCCGGGCCGGTTATCACCGTCAATCAGAATACCCACGGAGGCTTAAACCGTTCCAGTGTAGTAAAAGTCATCGATGAATATGAAAACCAACACGTTTCTTAAGCGGCATGGGTAATGGAGGTTATATAACACCATGGCAAAATTAGAAAATAGATCGGCACTGGAATCATATCGAAACGCTCTTTTGACCGATCAGGAAAACCGGAAAAAGAAATTAATTTCTCTTTGTGCGGGTTCGGGATGCGGTGCCTATGGAACTGCAAAAGTGTATGACGCGTTAGTTCAGGAGTTGGCCAAGCAGGGATTGCAAAAGGACGTGGAGGTTAAGCTTTCGGGTTGTCACGGTTTTTGTGAGAAAGGACCGATTCTGGTGATTCATCCCGAAGGCATATTTTACCCCCAGATTAAAGAGGATCATATTCCTGATATTGTTGAAAAAACAATTAAAAACGGGGAACTGGTTCAATCCCTCGTTTATAAGGATCCTTCCACAAAAGAAAAAATTACACAAGAAAAGGATGTTTCTTTTTATAAACTTCAGCAGAGAGTTATTTTTGGAAATAACGGCGCCATCGACCCCACCAGCATTGAAGACTATATTGCGGTTGGCGGATATCAAGCGCTTGAAAAAGCACTTTTCGATATGACGCCCGAAGAAATTATCGATCAAGTTAAAAAATCGGGCTTGAGGGGTCGCGGAGGCGGTGGATTCCCCACCGGTATCAAGTGGGAAACCTGCCACAGGCATAACGGTGACAAATACGTCATCTGCAATGCCGATGAAGGAGATCCCGGCGCCTATATGGATCGAAGCCTTTTGGAAGGCAATCCCCATCTGGTTTTGGAAGGAATGATTATTGGCGCCGTTGCCATCGGTTCCAATCAAGGCTATGTATATGTACGACACGAATACCCGCTGGCGGTAAAAAACTTGTCCATTGCACTGCGGCGGGCTGAAGAGCTCGGTTTTCTGGGCAAGAATATCTTGGGTTCCGGACTCGATTTAAACATTCGTATCAGTCGCGGCGGGGGGGCCTTTGTGTGTGGTGAATCCACCGCCTTAATGGCATCTCTGGAGGGGATGCCCGGACGGCCCCGGGCCAAATATATCCATACCGTAGAAAAAGGATTCCGCAACAACCCGTCGAATCTGAACAACGTGGAAACATGGGCCAATGTACCGGTAATCATCGATAAGGGAGCGGATTGGTATGCTGCCATCGGCACCGAGAGAAGCAAGGGCACCAAAATTTTTTCACTGGTCGGCAAAGTGACGAATACGGGGCTGGTGGAAGTGCCCATGGGGACAACGCTGCGCACCATTATTTACGATATCGGCGGCGGTATTCCAAATAAAAAGAAATTCAAAGCGGTTCAAACCGGGGGACCGTCAGGAGGATGCATTCCGGAGCAATTTTTAAATTTGGGGGTTGATTTTGATGAGCTGACGAAGGTCGGTTCCATCATGGGCTCCGGCGGCATGATCGTGATGGATCAGGACACTTGTATGGTGGACGTGGCTCGATATTTTCTTGATTTCCTAAAAGAGGAATCTTGCGGTCAATGCAATCCCTGCCGTGAGGGAATAACGGCGATGCTGGATATTCTGACCGATATATGTCAAGGCAACGGCAAAGAAGGCGACATCGAGCTTTTGGAAGATCTGGGAATGATGATTCAAAAGTTTTCCCTTTGCGGATTGGGAACTTCGGCACCCAATCCCGTGCTGACGACGATACTCTATTTCCGGGATGAATATGAAGCCCACATAAAGGACAAAAAATGTCCGTCGGGTGTTTGCAAACCTTTATTTCACTATGAGATTGATGAAGACGCCTGCACCGGCTGCACCCTTTGTGCCAAACGATGTCCCGAGGAAGCCATTACCGGTGAAAAGAAAAAACCGCATCATTTAGATATGGGAAAATGCATAAAGTGCGGCATCTGTTATGATGCCTGTAAGTTCGATGCCGTACTCATCCAATAACCTACCGATATAACAAGGTTAAAACCCATGATAACGTTTAAACTAAACGGGAAAAAAGTTCAGGGAGAAGAAGGGCAGTATATCCTTCAAGTTGCTGAAAAATACGGGGTTGAAATTCCGACGCTGTGTCATCATAAAGGACTCGAACCCGCCGGAATGTGCCGTCTATGCACTGTGGAGCTTTTTGACGGTCGCCGAACTCGCTTTGTAACCGCCTGCAACTATCCCATTTGGGAAGGCATGGCAGTCAAAACCGACACCGAAACGGTACACGAAGGTCGAAAGCTGAATGTTGAACTGTTGATGGCCCGCTGCCCGGATATTCCTGTCATAAAGACGCTTGCGGCTCAATACGGTATTGAAGAACCGCGTTTTAAGATTAAAGATGACACTTGCATCCTTTGCGGCCTTTGCACTCGAATCTGTCAAAGAATGGGCAACAGCGCCATCAGCCTCACCGGCCGAGGGGTGGAGATGAAGGTGGATACCCCGTTTCACATCCAGACGGAGGTCTGTATGGCTTGCGGCGCCTGCGCTTTTGTCTGTCCCACGGGGCACATTACCCTTGATAAAATCAAAGAACATATTTCCACACAAACGGTTATAAAGATTCCCTCGGAATACGATGCCGGTCTCAAAGGCCGGAAACCGATCTATGTGCCGTATGCCCAGGCCGTTCCCAATACACCCGCCATCGACCGGACGAAATGCGTCCATTTCAAGACGGATGGATGCAAGATATGCGCTGATTTTTGTCCGGTCGGCGCCATTGATCATTCACAGCAAGATGAATTTGTCGAGTTTGACGTGGGATCCATTGTTCTGGCCCCCGGATTTGACACCTTTGATCCCAGCCGGTTTGACACCTATGCCTATGCCCAGTTGCCCAATGTGGTCACCTCGTTGGAATTTGAGCGGATTCTTTCCGCCACCGGTCCCTTTTCAGGTCACCTGATCAGACCGTCCGACCACAAGGAACCCAAAAAAATCGGCTGGCTGCAATGTGTCGGTTCCAGGGACCTCAACCGTTGCGATAATGCCTACTGCTCATCGGTGTGCTGCATGTATGCCATTAAACAGACCGTCATCGCAACGGAACACAGCAAGGATCCCCTTGACTGTGCGGTTTTTTACATGGATATGCGCACCCACGGCAAAGACTTTGATAAATATTATGATAATGCCGAAAAACAAGGGGTCAGATTCGTCCGGTCCCGAATTCACACCATTGACCCGGTTCCGGGAACAGATGATGTGTCGGTCCGGTATATCGAGGAAGACGGAACCGTCAAAGAGGAAATCTTCGATATGTTTGTTTTGTCCGTTGGCCTTGAAATTAATCAGGATATTGCGGACCTTTCCAAACGCATCGGCATCGATCTCGATGAATATCGCTTTACGAAAACCGACAGTTTTCATCCCGTAGGCACCTCTGTGGAAGGCATCTATGCCTGCGGTGTGTTCACCGGTCCAAAGGATATTCCCCAATCGGTGATGGAAGCCAGCGCTTCGGCTTGTGCGGCAACAGAACACTTGGCATCGGCGCGCAATACCCGTACCAAGATCCTCGAACTCCCCCCTGAAAGAGATGTCAGCGGCGAACCCCCTAAAATCGGCGTATTTGTATGCAATTGCGGGATTAACATCGGCGGCGTGGTAAAAGTGCCGGAGGTGGTTAAGTACGCCAAAACGTTGCCCAATGTGGTGTATGTCGAAGAAAATCTCTTTAGCTGCAGCCAGGATACCCAGGATAAAATGTCCGACATCATCAATCAACAGGGGCTCAACCGCGTGGTTGTGGCCGCCTGCACCCCTAAAACCCATGAACCGCTGTTCCAGGAGACCCTGATTAACGCGGGGCTCAACAAGTATCTTTTTGAAATGGCCAATATCCGAAATCATGACTCCTGGGTCCATGCCAATGATCCGGATGCTGCCACCGAAAAAGCCAAGGATCTCATTCGAATGGCGGTTGCGAAAACCAATCTTTTAGCCCCTTTGAAACAGACCGATCTCCCGGTATCCCATTCGGCCCTGGTGATCGGCGGGGGAATTGCCGGAATGACGGCCGCGGTTTCGTTGGCTCATCAAGGGTATCCGGTAGACCTTGTTGAAAAATCCGGCGCTTTGGGCGGAAATGCTTTAATGTTGAGAAAAACGTCCCAAAACGAAGATGTCGGGGCTTTTGTTGAAGAACTTATCCAAGCCGTTAAATCCGAAGACCGAATTACCCTCCACACCGGAACCACCATCGGCAACGTGGATGGCTTTGTCGGCAATTTCAAAACAGAGCTTCGCAACCAAGGGGCAACACAAATCATCGAACACGGCGTGACGGTGATCGCCACCGGCGCCAAAGAATACAAACCCGTCGAATACCTTTATGGAAAACATGATGCCGTGATGACCCATCTGGAACTCGACGAACTTTTCAAAAAAAACGATCCCAGACTTGACCAAACCGAAAATGTAGTGTTTATTCAGTGCGTGGGATCCAGAGACAAAGAGCGACCTTACTGTTCGAAAGTATGCTGTACACATAGCGTCAAAAGTGCTATTGACTTTAAGAAAAAAAATCCGAATGTGAATGTTGCGATTCTTTACAGGGATATTCGGACGTATGGCAAAAAAGAAGATCTATATCGCGAGGCAAGAGAGGCCGGGGTGCTCTTTTTTTCGTATTCCGTCGATCAAAAACCTGAGGTGACGTCCGATGGCGATCAGGTTGTGGTTGAATTTACGGATCGGATCCTCAATCGAAAATTGGCCGTGAAGGCCGATATTCTTTGTTTGGCTTCAGCCATTGAATCCCATTGGGATCACTCGCTGGCTCAGCTTTTTAAGGTACCGCTGGACTCGGATGGATGGCTTTTGGAAGCCCATCAGAAATTGCGGCCGGTGGATTTTGCCAATGACGGTATCTTTCTGTGCGGCATGGCGCATTACCCGAAGCCCATCGAAGAAAGTATCGCACAGGCCCAGGCAGCGGCGGCAAGAGCGACCACCGTTCTGGCGCTGGAGAACATTAAGGTGGGCGGTATTGTCACGGATATTCGGGCCGAGTTGTGTTCGGGCTGCCTGGGATGCATCAATGTCTGCCCCTATGGCGCCATCACCTTCAATAGTCAAAAATTTGTGGCCGAAGTTAATGCGGCCCTGTGTAAAGGGTGCGGTGCCTGTGCGGCGGTATGCCCGTCGGAGGCACCCGCACTCATGGGCTTTAACAACTATCAACTGTACGCCCAGATCAAGAGCGCATTGAGCGCTTGATCCATTGAAAAGGAGAAAAATGTGAACGAGGAGAGATTTGAGCCTAAAATCATCGCTTTTATGTGTAACTGGTGTGCATACGGGGCGGCCGATCTGGCGGGTGTCAGTAGACTGGCATACCCCCCCAATATTCGTCCCATCCGGGTCATGTGCTCCGCCACGGTGTCGCCGCATCACATTCTAAGAGCGTTTCAAAGCGGCGCCGATGGCGTCCTCGTGGGCGGCTGACACGTCGGAGACTGCCATTACCTGTATGGTAATTATATGACGATCAAACGGATGACATTTCTGCAGGAACTTTTGTCCTTTATGGGACTGGAAGGACGGTTGCATTTGGACTGGATATCTTCGGCGGAAGCCCAAAAATTTGTGCAAGTCGTCACCAATTTTACAAATAAAATAAAATCATTGGGCCCCAGCCCTCTGTCCGGCGACTTTGACATGTCCGCCGTTATGAATGCGTGCGGAGCATGCGAAGCGGTGCAGGATACTGCGAGCGTGGAGGAAGGATGATATGCAGGAACAAATCAAACAGTGGCTTGAACAAGGTAACATCGATATTTTTTTAGGGTATAAGATGATTCAGGGTCACCCGCTGCCCTATTGCTTCACCAAGGATAACCCGGATGATCTCAAGGATCTGATTGTCGGAAATGCCAGATATTCCCTTGAAAAAATGGCCACAAAAATCGCTGCTGAACATAAGGATCTGAAAATAGGACTTCTAACCCGGGATTGCAATCAACGGGCCTTGAATGTGCTTTATATCTGGAACCAGTTGAATCCGGAAAACATTAAAACCATAGGGGTCAATTGCTGCCCGTCCAATCTCAAGGAACACGGCGATTGTTCCTATTTGGAACCGGAACTTATCCCGCCAATCAAGAAAATGATCGGCATCGACAACAACATGCAAGTTAAAGCAGCCGAAGAATTCAACCAGGATGAAAGATTCAACCGGTGGATGTATGAATTTCAGAAATGCATCAAATGTTACGGCTGTCGAGATATTTGTCCGGTTTGCTTTTGCAAGGAATGCAGTCTTGAACACACCGACCTGATCGCCACCGGCAGTATCCCGCCGGAGATTCCGATTTTTCATCTGGTTCGGGCAGTTCATATGGCGGGCCGGTGTATTGACTGCGGTCTGTGCGAGGATGCCTGCCCGGTTGATATTCCGTTACGGTTGCTCTATCGAAAGGTCAATGAAATCGTGACCGACATATTCGATTACACCACCGGAACCCGTGCGGACCAATCACCGTTTAATATGCTGGGAGAAGAGGTAACACTGAAACCCAAGCCTATTTAATTACAAACGATGGAAGATGTGATGCCTTTGCTACCCTAACTGCGGGAAAGCATTAATATTCAAGGAAAATATTCCATACAATAAGGAGCGATACGAATGGATTTTAAGATCATTCCTTCAACATGTTCATATTGCGGCACGGGCTGCGGTGTCCTTTTTCAGGTGATGGACGGCCGTCTTGTCGATACCCTGCCGATGAAAACCCATCCGGTGAACCAGGGAAGACTTTGTATTAAGGGATGGAATCTCCACGAACATGTTATCAGCGACAAGCGTCTCAAATCGCCTTTGATCAAAAAGGACGGCGAATTGCAGGAAACCACATGGGACGAGGCCATAAAAACGACGGCCGACAGGCTCAAAGCCGTTATTAAAGATCATGGGCCGGACAGCGTCGCCGTGCTGGCCTCTGCAAAAATTACCAACGAGGAGAATTATCTGGTCCAAAAATTTGCAAGGGCGGTGGTGGGAACCAATAATGTGGATCACTGCGCCCGGCTCTGACATTCCTCTACCGTGGCAGGTCTTGCCGCAGCATTCGGAAGTGGGGCCATGACCAATTCCATCGCTGAAATTGAAGATTCGGCGAGTATTTTCATCATCGGTTCGAATACGTCCGCGTGTCATCCGCTCATTGCCCGGCGTGTCTTCAGGGCCAAGGAAAAAGGGGCCAAACTCATCGTGGCCGACCCCAGAAATATTCAATTGGCTCGTTTCGCGGACGTTGCCGTCCAACAGAGGCTCGGCAGCGATGTGGCGTTATTAAACGGCATGATGCATATTATATTAAAAAACGGCTGGCACGATAAAACCTACATCGAAAACAGAACCGAAGGGTTTGAGGATTTCAAGTCGGTGGTCGAGTTATATACACCGGATAAGGTTGAAACCATCACAGGTGTGGCCCAAAGCGATCTTGAAAAAATGGCTGAACTTTACGCCGTCAACTCACCGGCGGCACTCCTCTATGCCATGGGGATTACACAGCATACCACCGGCGTGGACAACGTCAAGTCATGCTGCAATCTGGCCATGCTCTGCGGCAATGTGGGCGTAAGAAGCGGCGGTGTGAACCCCTTGAGAGGCCAGAACAATGTTCAGGGCGCCTGCGACATGGGCGGCTTGCCCAATGTGTTTCCGGCTTATCAGCCGGTAACGGTCGAAGCCAACAATGAAAAATTTTCCAAAGCATGGGGAAAACCGCTTCCTGCCGAAATCGGCTATACCATTACCGATATGATCCAGGCCATGAACGACGGGAAATTAAAGGCCCTCTATATCGTCGGAGAGAATCCCAAACTGAGCGACCCCAACCAGAACCACCTGGAGGATGCCCTGGAAAAACTCGATCTTTTGATTTGCCAGGATATCTTTCTGTCTGAAACCGCCCAAAAAGCCGACGTGGTTCTTGCGGCGGTTTCTGTGGCGGAAAAGGAGGGGACCTTTACCAATACCGAGCGGCGCTGTATGAAAGTGAACAAGGCCATCGATCCTTTGGGAAACACGCTCAACGACTGGGATATCATTTCAAGATTATCCACGGCCATGGGCTACGAGATGCACTATGGGAATCCCGAAGAGATTTTCAACGAAATGACCGCTCTGACACCGAGTTACGGCGGCATGACCTATGAAAGGCTCGGCCTTGACGGGCTTCAATGGCCCTGCCCCAACGCCGAGCACCCCGGAACGCCGTTTTTGCACAAAGATCAGTTTACCCGGGGAAAAGGTCTTTTCCATGCCATCGAATATCTCGACCCCGCGGAGATGCCGGATGACGAATACCCCTATTGGCTCACTACCGGCAGGATGTTCGCGCATTACCATACCGGTACCATGACGCGCGTATCAAGACATTTGGATACCGAGCAAAAAACCGGATATGTGGAAATCAACCCCAAAGACGCCAAGGTGCTGGGGGTTAATGACGGCGATATCGTGCACCTTGCCACTCGCAGGGGCGAAACCAAAGTGCCGGCCAGGGTCAGCAAAGTGGTCGAACCCGGCGTGCTCTTCGTGCCGTTTCATTTTGCTGAAAGCCCGGCCAATATACTTACCAATTCTGCCTGTGATCCCATCGCCAAAATTCCGGAGTATAAGGTTTGTGCGGTAAAAATCGAGAAAGCCGCATAGCCGCCCGATTTCAGCAAACAGCTCATCAAAAAACAAAGGCCTTTGAAAAATTTACTGTTTTTCAAAGGCCTTTTCATTGAGTCCGGCACCGCCGCTGGCGGGTAGGCCTCTTTCCTATTTTCTCTATCCTGATTCTGACCTTAAGGTTTCGGTCATTTTAAATACAGACACTACCCGTCAAATCTGTCCCCGGCTGTTAATCCCCTCTCGGCGGCAAATTCGGCCGCCGCCGCTTTTGGGCCCTTTACGGGTCTAACCTTTCCCACAATCAGCCGGCCGCCGGACAGCGCCAGGTGAATCCCTTTATCATCTATATCCAGTATGGTTCCGGGCGCTTCATCTGCAGCGCTTTCAATGCGTTTGGCACCGTAAAAACGGATTTTTTCGCCTTTCAACACTGCAAAAGCACCGGGTTGCGGATCACATCCGCGAATCAGGTTGTAAAGCTCATCTGCCGGCTTTTTCCAATCGATGCCCGCCACCCGGTCATCGCAAGGCGGTTCATAGGTGGCCCCGGCTTCTTCCTGAACGATTTTGGGTGCATCTCCTGCCTTGATCAGATCGATGGATTCTAAAATCGCGTCAACTCCCATGGGAAAAAGATGGTTGAAATAGAGTGAACCGGTGGTGTCTTCCGGTCCGATAACGATCTCTTTTTGAAGAAGAATGGGTCCGGTATCGATGCCCTCGTCCGGCCAGAAGATACTCAGTCCGGTTTTCCTGTCTCCCATAATAACGGCCCAGTTAATGCCGCTGGCGCCGCGATGACGCGGCAAGAGAGACGGATGATAACAGATGGTACCGTATGAGGGAACATCAAAAAAACGTGACGGAATAATCGTCGTAACAAACGCCATAATGGTCAGATCGGGATTCAAGTTCCGGTATTCGGCAAAAGTCGCATCATCTTTGTACGTCCGGGGCTGAAATACGTCAATGTTTTTGGTGATCGCCGCTTCCTTGAGAGGATCGGGACGTCCACCCTCCCGGTCCGGCGGCGCATAAACCGCCGCGATGTTTTCGTTCCGCTCCTGCAGCCTTTCCAAGACCGTTGCACCGAACGCCGCCTGGCCGATCAGTATGATACGCATGCTTCACCTCCTTTTTCTTTCAGGGTCACAGGTACAATGGATTTTACAACAATTTTTTAGATATACAAACGAATAATGTCAACTTTGAGTTGCCGTGTATTATTCTGACGGTCATCTTTACGGCATGATCTGCAGTACAGATATTTTTCGAAAATACGGTTTGTCTCGAGTGAGATTTGATCCAAAATCTCATTTATCTGCCGATTTTCAAGCCGAGTATTGCATCGAATACATCTTGAAAATGGTTTGATTCGATCTTTGATGTCCAGATCATCCATCACGTGGTTGACCTGTGTCGTGGCGGTTCCGGAACATACCTGAAAGGCATGGGTGACGGATTCGGATTTGAGCAATTCTTTTTGCTTTGTGAGGATGATCCGGTTTTCCCTTCCGGAGATCTCGATGATATCCGGTATACTGCAATTCGCATTAAATGTCGTATCAAATCCCAGCATCCGCATCCATTGAACCATGTCTCGCAAATCAACGCCTGCTATAAATCGAACCCGCCGAAGGGGAAATTTTCTCAGCATTGATACATTTTGGATATTTAGCTTCTCGAAAACGGGATAGACACTCACGCGATCGCCGTGCTTTAAAATATACTCAAAATCCACGGGCTGCCCATTGACCAGCACCAAATCGACTGTTGAGGGTGGAACGCCTAAATTTTCTATGGTCTCTTTTATCGATCTTTTTCCAATGAACTCGGTTTCGATATCGACCTTTTTCAGGTGCTGCGGCAGGAAATCATTTAATTCTTCATAAAAACGGAATGTTCCTTTTGCCATTTTTTTTACTTAAGCGCTGCTATAACGGCCTTCATAAAATTCGGAAGATCGTCGGGTTTGCGGCTGGTAATGAGATTGCCGTCCACGACCACGGATTCGTCCATCCACAGCGCGCCGGCATGAATCATATCGTCCTTTATGGAAAAAAATGAGGTGGCTTTTCGGCCGTCGAGTATATTGGCCGAAGCCAGCATCCAGCCCGCATGACAAATGGCGGCAACGACTTTCCCGGCATCGAACAGATCTTTAACGAGTTGAACCATGGCCGGATAACGGCGCATCATATCCGGGGCGTATCCCCCGGGAATAATGACACCGTCATAATCGTCGGCGGACACCTGATCCGCGTTGATGTTTGGCCGCACCTGAGTGGCGGGTTTACCCGTAAATTCCTCGGCTCTGCCGGAGCCGACCACCGTCACCTCGGCGCCGGCTTCTTTCAGGCGATAGTACGGATACCAGAATTCAAACACATTAAACATCTCTTCAACCAGTATAAGCATTTTTTTACCGTTAAGTTCCATATTATCCTCCTTATTCATGGTATTCTCTCTACTTTTAGCGTATTGGTGCGACCGCTTCGTCCGAGCGGCGGCGTACCGGCAACAATAACAACGATATCTCCTGTACCGGCAATTCCCAGATGCTGCACCTTGCGCAAGGCAACATCCACCATATTGTCTGTTGCCTTTATGGGCTCGATTAAAGCGCTTTCCACACCCCAAGCCAATGCGAGACGTCGTTGAACCCGGGGCGTTACGGATAATGACAGCACCGGACGATGCGGCCGGTGGCACGCCACCCGGCAGGCCGTCAACCCCGAAGAAGTGTAAGCCACGATCGCTTTTGCCGTTAAAGATTCGGCCACTAAATTGCCGGCATATGCAACCATCGGTTCGATATCATCGGGCGGCTCAAACGGCATGGGACCTGATAACTTTTTTTCAAACCAGGCCGTTTCAACGGCAGCGGCAATCTCTGACATCGTTGTCACGGTTTCAATGGGATGCCGGCCGATGGCGGTTTCTGCGGACAGCATTAATACGTCCGTGCCGTCCAAAATGGCATTGGCGACATCCGTGGCTTCGGCCCGGGTCGGCTTGTATTTTTCGATCATCGATTCCAGCATCTGGGTTGCGGTGATCACCGGAATCGCCGCCCGGCGGCAAACGTCAATAATACGCTTTTGTGCAATAGGAACCTCCTGCAAGCTCATTTCCAGAGCCAAATCACCACGTGCCACCATAACACCCCAGGTTTCGGACGCAATGGCTTCGATATCATCCAGCGCGTTCTGTCTTTCGATCTTGGCGATAATTGAAATGTCTGATCCCTTCTGCTTCAGATAGTTCTTTAAAATACGAACATCCTCGGCAGACTGTACAAAAGACAGTGCCAGAAAGTCCAAATCCTGTGCAACGGCAAAATCGATATCTGCATAATCTTTCGGTGTGATGGATGGGAGGTCGACCCGCAACCCCGGCAGGTTGATGCCTTTCCGGGCCGAGAGCACGCCGCCCCTGAGTATGCGGCAGCGGACATCCCCATTGCGATCAATATCGACCACCTCAAGCTCAATGTTGCCGTCATCGATAAGGATCAGGCTGCCGGTAAGGACGTCATTGGCCATGTTGAGATGACTGACCGAAACAACATCCTTGTTTCCCGCTACTTGTCGGGGTGTCAGGCATATTTCTTGGCCTGTTGTCAAGGTCGCCTTACCTTCTGTCATTTCTCCGACACGTATTCTCGGCCCCTGCAAGTCGCCGATAACGGCAACAGGGATACCCAATTGATCTTCTGATTTCCGAATCCGTTGGATCAGCGGTATGAGATATTCATGGCTGCTGTGGGAAAAATTAAAACGAACCGCATCCATCCCGGCGAGAATCATTTGGCGGAGTGTGTCTTCTTGATCGCTGGCCGGACCCAGAGTGGCAATGATTTTAGTCCTTTTTAAAGGACGTTTTTTACGAATTTTATTTTCCATTTTTCCACCATTTTATGTATCGGCGCAAAATTACAACACGCATCAATGCGCAATGCATTCAATACTCGGATCGGTTTCGATGTGCGTGAATCTTTCAAATTCGCGCCAGACGATTGATCGGACGGCATCCGTTTCTTTAAAAATTTCGTGACGGGATTTCGGAATCGCAACATATCGACAGTTCGGCAGCCATGAGGAAATCTGTTTCTGCGCCTTGACGGATACAATTTTATCCTCCCCTGCACTGATCATTAAAATCGGCGTGGTAATCTTTGCCGCATATTCGGGACGATTGAAAATATCGATGGATGCCAAAGTGGCGGACAACCAGCCATAGGTTACGCCCCCCAGCGCCAGATCAGGATTTTTTTCAATGGCTTTGATGGCATCCATAAATCGCACAGGATCCGAAGTCAGTTTATTTCCTTTAAATCTTCCATCTGTATAATCGCCGGACCCTATGGTATACGTATGACTGAACCCGCTTTTGACGGCAATACGGGTCAAGAGCCTTATGAGCCATCGGTATAGATTGGAGTTGAAAATGTCGATCATCGGTGACGTCAGGACCGCCATATCTGCCGTTTCCGAATAATCGTGTAAAAAACGAAGTGCAATGTGTCCACCCATGGAATGCGCAATGATGATCAACGGACGAACGCATTCAGGCGTTACGATCTTATTGAAAAACAGATTCAAATCATTCAGATAAACATGGTAATTGTCGATAAATCCCTTACGCCGGTTTGAAAGCATTCGGTTTGAAAGACCTTGGCCGCGCCAGTCAAAACTATACACATCAAACCCTTTTTGGTTCAGCTCGCCAATGGTTTCCGAATATTTCTCCAAAAATTCGCCTCTACCGGCAAGCAAAAGGATCGATCCTTTCCGTTTTTCTTTTGAAATACGCCATATGCCATAGCGAAGCGACTGCTGATCGTCGGTGGTCATGAAGTCAACGGTTGAAGAATTGCTTTCTTTGGCGATGCCGTTCGTCTGGGCCATACATATAATCATAATGTCGATCATGGAATCTTTCAAGATTTAATGCCCCAATCAGGCGATTACGCTCAACTGAAAGTTATGTCAAAGACATATTGACCTCTTTTAGTGTTGTGGTATATCCTTTATAATATCCGAATTATTCGGCACTATGGCATCACTGCGGTCTGTTTCAAGTTTGGGGAGCTGATATGAACGACTATCTTGAAAAATTGCCCGGATTTGTCGATACGATCAAATCCATTCAAGAAACCGTCATTACGAACATTGTGCTGATCGGCCAAACCCCAGCTCCCACATTCAAGGAAAAACAGCGCACCAGTATTTTCATGGAACGGCTGGCCGAATTTCAGGTCGATGAATGCACCACCGACGGCTATCGAAATCCCGTCGGTATCATTAAAGGAACTTCCGAATCAAAACCGCCTATTTTTGTGGTCGCCCATTTGGATACCATCTTCGACAAAGACGTCGACCATTATTATTCTATTCAGGAAAACACGATCAGGGGCGCGGGTATCATAGACAATTCCGTGGGGGTCGGCGTTCTGGCTTCGTTGCCGGAAATCTTTCGAAGGTTGGGTCTGCGTTTTGAATCGGATATTGTTCTGGCCGGTGTTATCCAGTCTTTAGGCAAGGGCAACCTCAGGGGCATCCGACATCTTTTGAAGACCTGGACAACCCCTATCAGAGGGGCGGTCTGCATCGAGGGCGCCGAGCTCGGCAGACTGAATTATTATGCCGATGGCATGATTCGGTGCGAAATCGAATGCAGCATTTCACCGGTCAGCGGATTCAAGCATAAGTTCAAACCGAATGCCATCCTGGTAATCAATGAAGTCGTCAATCAGATCATGAAACTGCGTTTGCCTCAAAAACCCCGTTCAAGGGTGATTATCGGCAAAACCGCAGGGGGATTCAAGCATGGAATGATCGCGTACGATGCCTCTTTGGGTTTTGAAATTCAAAGCAATTCCGATAAAATGGTCAAGTCGATTTTTAACAGCATTAAGGATATCGTGGAAGGTACGAGCCACGAGTATGAGGTTGATTTAAAATTAAACACCTTGAGCAACATTCACGCGGCAAGATTACAGTTCAACCATCCCCTGGTAAAAAGCGCCGTGAATGTGATGAAAAAACTCGATTTGACTCCGGTCAGCGGTCCCAGTGAATCCGAACTTTCCATTTTTCTTTCACGTAATATCCCGTCAATCACCCTCGGCATTACCCGGGGAGAAAACCATCATCAACAAAACGCCCGTGTGGAAATCGAGCCCATATTTAGGGGGATTGCACAAATCATCGGTGTCATCATGGCCATTGACAACGGGATATGTGATGAATAAGAGCTGGATAGATAACAATACCTTTCATTATTCGGAATTCAGCGATCTTCATCGGCTGGTCGATGAAAAGCAGCGGAAAAATCTGACAATTTCGTTGTGTCTGCCGACACTGAATGAAGAAAAAACCATCGCTAAAGAAATCCTGATCATGAAGTCAGAACTGATGACACGTTATCCCCTAATCGATGAGATCGTCGTCGTAGACTCCGGCTCAACAGATAAAACCATAGAAATTGCAAGGGGATATGGCGCAGATGTTTATGAAGCATCGGAAATTTTTCCCCATCTTGAAAAATTCACCGGCAAGGGCGAAAATCTCTGGAAGGCCTTGTACATTACCAAAGGGGACATCATCGTTTATCTGGATGCGGATATAAAAAATATTCATCACAGGTTTGCCTATGCGCTTCTGGGGCCGCTGATTCTTTTCGATCGCATCAAATATGTTAAGGCGTTTTACGACCGTCCCATTGCCATTGGAAAAAACAAAATCAGACCCACCGGCGGCGGCCGGGTGACCGAACTTGTTGTTCGGCCGCTGTTCTCCCTTTTTTTCCCGGATCTCACCCAGATACTACAGCCGCTGTCCGGTGAATATGCCGGATATAGAGAAATATTCGAACAAATTCCCTTTCCCATCGGATACGGCGTCGAAACCAGCATGATCCTCGATATTTATGAAAAATGGGGGCTCGATGTCATCGCGCAAGTGGATCTGGACAGACGGATTCACCGAAACCGGGACACCAAAGCTCTCGGGAGGATGGCCTTTGCGATTCTGCAAACATTTATCGAACGCAAAATAAAATTGGGTTTGGTGGATTATAAAGAAAAACTGTTCGATGAAATGATACAATTTAACCTTGTTAAGGGTGAATACACGCCGGATATTTATAAAATCGAGGATCGTGAAAGGCCCCCCATCATTGAAATCCCGGAGTATTGCAAAAAATTTAAAAGGGTCTTGCAGAAAAGACCCCTTACAATCGCTGGGGATACGGATGCCGCGGGTTGAACGGGCAATGACGGTCCGGTCCGATGCATTGGTTTCTTGCAAAACAAACCGGATGCTTTGCAACCGGATGCAAGTTCAACGTCGAAAGCACTGATGTGTTTTTGCCTTTTTGGCCTATGTCTGAAAATTCAAGCCACCCGCTTCGCGGGCAGTGCTTGACTCCATCCACAAATAGTCTTTATTTCAAGGGAGTATTAAAAAAAAAGCCTGGGCCGTATCAGTGGGAGGCTACGTTTTCTCGCACAAATCATCGGTTTACGACCCAGGCAAAGAGAAGGAGTTAGCAGTATATCGGGTATTGCAGTCTCTGCTAACAGAATTAAAAACACGAATCAAGTTTTTTTTCATGCAGTATAATTTTTTTTTATTAAATGCAACGATCGCTGGTTTTTAATGTTTTCTTATAAAGGTAATTTTCAATGCATCAGATTTGGAAGATAAGTGACTATTCCCGGCAAAGCCATTAACACAATCACGCAAATAATATATGCCGGCAAGAAAAACGTTACCCCTTTAAACACTTCTTCCAATTTAACATCTTTGGCCATACCGGCGACCACGTAGGTCGTAGCGCCAACAGGAGGGGTAACGGCGCCTAGTGTTGTAATCACGGTAATTGTTACGCCAAACCAGATCGGATCGTATCCAAGCTGTTTTGCTACCGGGAAAAATATGGGAATGGTGATCAAGAGCAACGCCAAAGCATCCATGACAGCCCCACCAACAATATAAATAGCAAATATTATTAACATAATTGTGGTATTGGAAACAGGCAGTCCCACCACCCAAGAAGCAATATCGAAAGGTATTCTTGTTACAGCCAGAAAACGACCGAATATAACAGCACCCGCTATGATCATGATAACCATGCAGGATATTCGAAGCGTATCGATTATCGAGGCCACGAATCCTTTCCAGGTCAGCCGGCCTTGAACAAAACAGAGAATCACTGCAAAAAAAGAGCCTGCGGCACCGGCCTCCGTAGGCGTAAAAAATCCAAAATAAAGACCGAGCATCACCAGCAAAAACAAGGTGGTTATTTCAAATATACCAGACAGCGCCTTGATCTTTTTTTTGAAATCGGTCTTTGGCCCCACCGGTCCCCATTCAGGATAAAGTCGGCATAAAATGTAAACCGTTAACATCAAGAGAAAGGCCAATACGATACCTGCCCCTATTCCTCCATAAAAAAGTTTTGCAATAGACTGCTCGGTAGAAAGGCCAATCACGATCAGGACAACGCTCGGCGGAATAACAACACCTAGTGTAGATCCGCAGGCAACGACACTTGTACTGAGAATGGGTTTATACTTGTATTTGTTCATCTGAGGAAGAGCGACAGTGGTCATCGTAGCTGCCGTCGCTGCATTGGAGCCACAGATAGCAGCGAATGCGGAACAAGCGATGACAGTTGCCATGGCAATCCCTCCCCGAATCTGTCCCACCCAATTGTAGGCGGCATTGTATAATTTTTCGTTTATTCCGGAGTAGAATGCAATCTGCCCCATAAAAATAAAAAGGGGAATAACCGTAAGACCATATTTTGAAAATGTTTCCCACAAAACAGAGCCAATCATATTAAGCCCGGCTTTTAAGGAAATCACGTAACAAAATCCGCAGAATCCAACAATACCCATTGCAAATCCAACAGGCGTACCCAAAAAGAATAAAATTAGAAGGAGGATAATAATTCCTGTAATTCCAATGGCTGCCAGATTCAATCGGTGTCCTCCTTTTCCGCGGAAAAAAGCCCGACAAGTTCAGTAAACAGAACCAATGAAAGAACGGCACAGCCAACAGCAACGCCATAGGTAAAAGGATAATAGATGATTCTAAGTGTCTCCGTAATTTCTCCTGTATTCATTAGCGTTGTTGCTTTCACGGCAATTTGCCAGGCTGCCACACTAAAAAAAAGAAAGCAAACCGTATAATTAATCGCATTAATAATTTTTCTTACTTTATCAGAAAAACGATTAACCAAAACATCCACTGCAATATGGCCGCGTTTAATTTGGGTATGTCCAAGAGCAAAGGCGGTTACAATGGCGCCGCAATATCCCATCAACTCAAACGTGCCCTTGACCGGCACCCAGGTAAGACGAAATATTATATTTGAGCAGGTCAGAATAATCATTCCAACCAAAAAAATGCCTCCGATCCATAAAAGCAAACGATTTAAAAACGTACTTATTCTGTCCAGAATTTCCATAACAACCTCTTTCTAAATTCAGAGGTTGAGGAAGTTGGTATATCTGAAAACTTTGGCTTCCTCAAAGTATTTGATTACTCAGAATATTTCTTCGTCAGCGTATAAATATCCTTCACGATAGCCTCAGCAGGAAGACCTTTTTCTTTAGCATTCTTAACCCAATTGTCGGTTATGAATTGCAATTTTTTGTTCCACTTGACCTTTTCCATCTTATTAAGATGAATAAATTCAACATGGTAATTCTTTTTAGACCATTCTATCGATTCTTTCACATGGTTATCCATATAGCTTCCGGTCCATTCAGCCTGTTCCGTGCCAAGATCATCAAAAATCTTTTGAACATCGGCCGGCAGCGCCTTCCATGAGTCCATATTCATCACGACCGCAAATGGATAAATCACCGTATCTGTCATGGTTACGTATCGGCATAGTTCTGCAAACTTAAAATCTTTCAGGGTTTCAAGAGAAGAGAACAGACCTTTAACGACGCCTTTTTGCAATGCTTCGACCGTTGCCGGCATCGGCATACCCACCGGATTGGCTCCCCATGCGCTCAGTATTTGAGCCGCTCCACCCGATGCTCTGAGGTCCAAGCCTTTTAAATCAGATAAGCTTCTAATGGGCACCTTTGACATGATGTTTGTAGGCGCCGTTGTAAACATGGTAAGGACTTTCACCTTTGCAAAGGCCTCGGGTTTGTATTTGTTATAAAGACCCCATAGAACGAGACTGCCCACTTTAGCGCTTGGCAGATCCACCGGGAGGCTAGTTGCATTGGTCAAGATGAATCGTCCAGGCTGATATGCCATGCACAAACATCCTATATCCGCCTGCCCGGCGATGACCCCGTCTATCATGTTTTTTGCCCCGAGCAGGGTCCCGCCGGGATATGTGTTGACGGCAACCTTTCCCTGGGTCCGTTTTTCTACCTCTTTTTTCCACCTTTCCATTTGAACACAAGGGAAAGTGGGGGCCGGTGGAAAATTTGCATAGCTTAATTTGATTGTCCCCGCCGTTGTCGTTTTAGGCATCACCATGAAACCCAAAAACACGGCTACAAAAATTCCCTTCCAGACATGTGCTAATTGTTGTCTCATTTTCGCCTCCTTTTAATGTGAATGATAGTGATTATCGCTATTTTTTAACAGGCTCCGCGTATAAATTCGTCCTCAAGCGTAGTGGTCAATTCTGACAAAAGCAGGCGTCTATTCCTAAATTGGAAGATTATTATTCCTATGGTCAAAAACCCGTCTGCTTTTTCTTTCGGTGCGCGGCAGGGATCCGTAATCCACAATTTCCACCTGGCACCTCACCAGTATTTTATGTCGAATCTCCGCTATCACCTGTTCGGCCAGATGCACATCATTTGACTGGCTTTCACCCGCCTCCCGTTCCACCTTGATGACCATCATGTCGCGGCCGCTTTCACGCTGCTTGAGATGAATCTGGAATTCACTGCCGATGCCGTTGACTCGGCTCAACACATGATCGATCTGGCTCGGGTAGATGTTGACCGCCCGGTAGATAAACATATCGTCCGTGCGGCCGAGAATCCGGTCATGGAGGGGAAACGGCGCGCCGCAGGAACATGCTTGATCAATAATCCGGGTCACATCATGGGTTCGATAACGGACAAGGGGGCTGCCCTCCTTGCACAAGGTCGTCACCACGAGTTCGCCCGACTCACCCTGAGGAACCGGTGTTAACGAAATTGGATCGAGGATTTCAAAAATAAAATGATCGGCCCAATAATGGATGCCGTTATGCAGGATGCAATCCAGACCGGTTCCCGGGCCATAAAGTTCGGTCAGCCCGTAAATATCAAAAATATGCTCAACGCCCATCAGTTCTTTTATTCGATCTCTCATGGCATCGCTGTGGCGTTCCGCACCCAGGATGATCTTTTTAACCTTTATCTTGGGCAAAAGATTTCGCTTATGAATTTCTTCGGCCATGAGAAGGGCCATGGAGGCCGTGGAACAAAAAACAGTGGTTTCCATGTCCACCAGCATTTCACAATGCATCTCGGCATTGGCCGGGCCAAGGGGAATTGCCATGGCGCCGAATCGTTCACAACCGGACTGAAATCCGACGCCTGCCGTCCATAGTCCGTATCCGACGGCGATCTGTACGCGATCATGGCGCGTCAGGCCGGCCATTTGATAGCATCGGGCAAAAAGGTTTGCCCAAACATCGATATCTTTTTGTGTGTAGCAAAGCACCTTGCGCTTTCCCGTCGTGCCCGAGGACGCGTGGATCCGAACGATATCCTTGTAAGCCACAGACCGCAAAGGAAACGGATACTCCAGCAGCAGATCATCTTTATCGACGAGCGGGAGATGCTGCATATCGTCCAAAGATCGAACATCTTCAGGCCGGATGCCGGCTTCATCGAATTTATTTCGATAAAATAACGAATGCTCATAAACATGGCGGACCGTCCACTGAAGGCCCTTGAGTTGAATCTCTTTCAACTGTTCCTCATCCAGATCATAAGGAATAAACGGCATAACAAACTCCTAACTCGAATAAACCAAAATAAGTGAACACAGTTTTATTAAATTATTTGAAACTCTTAAACCCGGCTTCAAGGGCTTTTGCGGCATCATCCAGCATGGTTTTATTTTTTGCCATCCGGAGTTCCAAAACCGTTTCGACATCTTCCATCTGACAAAAAAGATTGTTCTCCGTCTTAGCTGATGCGGCTGCAAGGGCAAAACCGAGAAGAATCAGGTTGACCGATTTGGGGTTTTGGATCTGCTTCGCCAGTCTCTCGGCATCGACGATATATGCCGAAACATCGGCGTCTGTCGTTACACCTTGGCTGCTGTTCACCACAGCCCATGTGCCCGGTTTCAAATAATACCCATGCTGGGCCATACTGTTTGCTTTTAATGCCAGTAGTCCATCGGCATTTCCGGCCCGTATCAGCGGACTCGAAAAAGCGCCTGCTTTAAGGTGCGACAAAACCGTTCCTCCCCGCTGGGCCATGCCGTGGGTTTCCGAAGTAAAGACGCGAAGCCCTTTCAAAATTGCCGCTTCCGCCAAAAGGCGCGTAACAAAAAGAACGCCCTGGCCCCCCACGCCGCTGATGACAATCTGCTGACTAATGGAACTTTTATCCGGCATCTTTGACTTCCTTTATCGATTTTTTGGGACAGACACTGATACATACCCCGCATCCACTGCACAGGACGCTATCGATACCGACCTGTTTTTCATTTTGGTTCAAACTCAGGGCCGGGCACTCGAAATGGTCGATGCAATATCCGCAGCCGTCGCAGGTATCGGCGACTTCGACTTTCATGGGTTCCCATCCCGGTTTTACTTCTTTCAGCCGGTCGATGAGGCAGGGACGCCGGGATATCACCACCGCCGGTCCGTTTTCCCGGCTGTATTGGATGGCGTCCTTCAACAATGCAATAAATTCATTTAAATAATAGGGATCTCCAACACGACAAAATCGAACCCCGCATCCTTTAACCAGCCCTTCGATATCCACGGGATTCAGTATTTCTCCGCATGCGCCCATTCCCATGGCCGGTGTGGGTTGATTCCCGGTCATGGCGGTGGTGTGGTTATCCAGAATCACAAGGACAAACCCCACGTTTTGGACCACCGCATCGATGAGTGCGGGAACACCGGCATGAAAAAACGTCGAGTCTCCGATGGTTGCGACAATATCCGGCCGTTTTGTTTCATGTTTATAGGCATGATAAAATCCCGCTGCCTGGCTGACGGCGGCTCCCATGCAGAGCACCGTATCCACCGCACCCAGATTTAAGCCAAGGGTATAGCATCCGATATCGCTGGGATATATCCCCTTAGGCGCCGCCTTTTTAATGGCAAAGAAAGCGGCCCGATGGGGACAGCCCGCGCAAAGGGTCGGCCGAACACCGGGTTCTGCCGGCACATCGATGGGTTGCGTGTCGATTCCCGCAAATTCGCTGATGATTTTTTGGATGGATTCCGGCAGAAGTTCTCCCACGCCAGGCACCGAACCGGTGAGCTTTCCCTTGACGCGATGCCGATCTGCAAGCTGCATCTCGATGATGCCGGTGGTTTCTTCGATGACCAGAATATCCGAATAGGTGTCTATCATATGAACAATAAAATCCTGGTGTAGCGGGAACGGCTGGAGCACCTGGTACATGGGAAGGATATCCCACAAGTTCAAATCCTTCAGAATTTCTTTGGCATGAGACGCTGCCACGCCGGATACGACCAAGGCTTTTGAAGTCTTAGCCGCATCATTTAGTCGGACCGGCGCTGTCTTTTGATGCCTTGAAACAGCATCGAGTTTTTTCTCCAGGGCCCGGTGCAATTGAAAGCGGAACTTGGGCGTTGCGGCCCATCGCTCCGGATCCTTCTGAAAGCCGGCGTCCCACTTGCCCGGCAAAACATCTCCCGGTTCGATATCCTGCCTGGCATGACACACCCGGGTCGTAGGACGGAGCATCACGGGAATCTCAAAGGCCTCGGAAAGCTCGAATGCCGTTTTTACCATGTCTTTGGCCTGCCGGGGAGAATCCGGATCCAGAACCGGAACCTTTGCCATCATGGCCATGAGCCGGCTGTCCTGCTCGGTCTGTGATGAATGGGGACCGGGGTCATCGGCGCTAATCACGACAAACCCGCCTTTCACCCCCAGATACGCGGCGCTCATCAGCGGGTCGGATGCCACATTCAATCCCACCTGTTTCATGCTCACGGCCGCGCGAAGTCCGGCTATGCTTGCCGTATAAGCGATTTCAAATGCAATCTTCTCGTTCACCGCCCACTGGATATGTCTTTGACCGGGTCCTTTTTTATCGAGAGCGGCAAATGCCCCGAGAATTTCCGACGCCGGCGTTCCCGGGTAAGATGTCGCCACGGTGCATCCGTTTTCCATCAGCCCGTTGGCGATGGCCTCATTTCCCAGCATTAACTTTCGTTTGTTCAATGACTTTCTCCGTCATGAAAATGCGTTAAATCATATCCTTGGAAGCAAAAAAAGCCAGTGCCTTTGAAGAAGCGCCGGCTTATATTAAAAGAGCCATGAGCCTCTCCAACACTAACTGCCGAAGCTTCTCACGGCCCTGAAGTCAATACATTCCCTATCTCAAAGATGGTGAGCAAGCTTCACGATTTTTGCCACCACCAGCACCAAAGCTTTATTTCCATGATTGTTTCTATCTCAAAAAATTTTATGTTAATGCCAACAATAAAGATATTTCCAATTATCCAAGGAATTTCAATTTGTCAAGCGCTTTCGCGATCTACCTTCTTCAATCCGATTTGTATATCCGCGTTTCGCATGTTAAAATAAAATCCGAATTCTAAATGACAAAAATGATCGAAGCCAACACTTTGAAAAGGAGATGTTTTTGTCATTTGATCATTTATAGTTTTTGTTATGGTTTCGTATGTTGTCTTTTGAATTTTTGATTCAAAATCAAGTTTTCTAATAAAGCACTAATTAGCTAAAAAGATTGACAATTAGGCAGCGATATGAAAATCGTTCCCTATCGCTCTTTATCGATCAACATCGAAGAGACACCAAGGACACCTGTACCAACGCATGAATGGCGAATAATGAAACTCCCCGAGGACAACCAGACCTATCCATTCGCAGCTTACTCGGTTAAAGGAAACGAGATGCGTATCCGACTGCTGAGCAAGGACGTTGTCAATAAAGACACCGGGGCATCGGAAGAACGGGTCAACGCCATTGCGGATAACAAAACCGATTCGAATCTCTTTCGCGATGAGATGCGGTTCAAGAAAGTGAAAAATTTGAACTCCCGAACAGAAAAATCACTGATTGATGCGATTCCAAAGGGAAAAACCCTTTCCCGTGACTTCTATAGTAGAAATACGGAAACGGTGGCCCTGGAGCTGCTCGGGAAACATCTGGCACACCGGTCTGCAAATCGTGTGCGGATCGGCCGGATTGTCGAGGTAGAGGCGTATCTTGGCCCCCATGACCCGGCCTCCCATTCCGCCCGGGGAATGACTCCGCGGACGCGTGTGATGTTCGGACCGCCCGGCTACGCCTATGTATATCTGGTCTACGGCATCCACCATTGCATGAATGTGGTGACTGAACCAAAAGGGCATGGCGCCGCGGTACTGATTAGGGCGCTTGAGCCGGTCTATGACATAAACAGCCGTACCAGCGGGCCGGGGCTTCTCTGCCGCGCCATGGGAATCGACCGCCGGCTAAACGGCTACGACCTCTGTGGCGAAGCGCTTTTCATCACAGAAGCGAACAGAGAACCGTTTGCCGTCACGCGGCGTCCCAGGATCGGAGTTGATTACGCAGGAGAATGGGCAAAGAAGCCGCTTCGCTTTTACATCCGTGGCAATCCGAATGTTTCCCATCCCTAAGTCCTGCCGCCGACTGCTACCGCTATGTAAATGTTTTTTGAAAATGATTGCATGGACCAAATAAACACGAACGTGAACTTAATCATTTATTTCTTCAGGGAAAAAGGATAAAGGCGAATCAATGACCGACATCAAACATATAAGAAAATGCGCTCAACCCTTGGAACCTGATTCCACTCAGCGGGAATATCTGCTAAGGCAAGTCATCGATTATGCAAACAGCTACCTGGATAAGATATCCGAAGCGCCCGCTTATATTCCGCGGACAGACGGCGGGCGGGAACTTTGGGATTTTCCCATTACCGAAGAAGGCATTGATATCGGGCAAGCGCTCGCTTTGCTGCGACGGAACATGGATACCACGGGAATCAATCCAACTTCCGGACGATTTTTAGGATATATCCCGGGCGGCGGGCTTTATCATGCGGCATTGGGGGACTACCTGGCAGCCGTTACAAACCGATTTGCCGGCCTGTATTTTGCCAGCCCCGGTGCGGTTCGGATTGAGAATATTGTGATCCGTTGGTTGGCCGATGCTGTCGGTTATCCGGACAAAGCCGCAGGAAACCTGACATCGGGCGGCAGTTTGGCAAACCTGAGCGCCATTGTAACCGCCCGCGATGCTTTCGGTGTTAAAGGCCGAAAAATAGACCAGTCGGTTGTGTATGTCACGGAACATGCCCATCACTGTATCGACAAGGCGTTTCATATCAGCGGCTTGAATACTTGCATCAAACGAAACGTTCGCGTGGATGCCAATTACCGGATGGATCCAAAGGCGTTGGACCAAGCCATTGTCGCCGACAAAACATCAGGATTGTATCCATGGCTCATTGTGGCCGCCGCCGGTACGACGAATACCGGGGCCGTGGATCCGCTCGGGGACATCCGCGAAATTGCATCCGCGCATCAGCTCTGGTTCCATGTGGACGGGGCCTATGGCGGACTATTTGCGCTGTGCCCTGAAGGAAGAAATGTTCTGCAAGGGATTCATATGTCGGATTCCATCGTCCTCGATCCGCACAAAGCCCTGTTTTTACCCTATGGCACCGGCGCGGTTCTCGTCAAAGAACGGCAGAACCTGTATGCCGCATTCAACGCGCAAGCCGATTATATTCAAAATATTATCGATGATGTCGATGAGCTTTCCCCTGCCGATCTATCACCGGAGTTGACCAAACACTTTCGGGGATTGCGCTTGTGGCTGGCATTGAAATTGATTGGCGTTGCACCGTTTCGGGCCGCCTTATCGGAAAAAATCCATCTCGCACGCTATTTTTATGAGAAAATAAAGGAAATTGACGGATTTGAGCCCGGTCCCTACCCAGACTTGTCCGTGGTGACCTATCGTTATCTTCCAAAACAAGGAGATGCCGATGCGTTTAATCGGAAATTGGTGGAAGCCATCCAGCAAGATGGACGCATTTTCATCAGTTCCACGCGCATAGACGGCAAACTGGTGCTTCGGACTGCCGTCCTGTGCTTTCGTACCCATTTAGATGACGTGAATGAAGCGTTGGATGTTTTAAAACATTACGCCGTAAAGCTGGAAGAGAGTTGATCATAGACTTTCCTTGAACGAATCGGAAGCCATTTCGTAATTGCTCCAGTGTATGGTAGCTCATGACTGAAATGCCCTCTAAAGCACAGGTCGTCATTATCGGCGCCGGCATTATCGGCGCTGCATGCGCCTATTATCTGACCCGTAAAGGAATCCGTAACGTTCTTGTTCTGGAACAGGGAGAAATCGGCGTCCAAGGCGCCACTTCCGCCTGCCTGGGTGGCCTGAGAACACAATTTTCCACCCGGGTCAACATCCGCTTTTCTTTGATTTCCAGGGAAGTTTACAGACGATTTAAAGATGAATTCGGCATTGATCCGGGATTCGACCCTTCGGGGTATTTGTTTCTGGCAACCACTGCCGAACAGTGGAAAGCTTTTGAACATACAAAGCGGTTGATGGAAAAACTAACGCTTCCAGTTGAATTGCTCGAACCCCGTGAGACGGCGCTTCGCTGGCCTTTTATACGGGTAGATGATCTTATCGGGGGATCCTATACCGAAAACGACGGATTCTACAACCCCATGGAAATCCTCGGGGCTTTTGTCAAAAAAGCCCGTCAGGGCGGCGCTGTTTTCATGGAAAAGGTTCGTGTCTCCGACATCTTGACTTCAAAGCAACAAATCGTCGGCATCCTAACCGAAACCGGAAAATCCATTCAACCCGACATAGTGGTCAACGCCGCCGGTCCCTGGGCCGGTCAGGTTGCGGCCATGGCCGGGCTCGAACTTCCCGTCACACCACTGAAGCGCCATCTGTTTTTTACGGCTGCTTTCGATGAAATTCCAGATGCCCTTCCCATGATCATCGACGTTGATTCCGGATGGTACCTGAAGCGTGAAGGCCGGGGCCTGATTCTGGGAGGACCCACCGGAGAAAAATCCTTCAGCCGTCACGTGGATTTTGATGCCGGGGAATGGACGGCCAAACAATCCGTTAACCGGGTGCCGGCGCTGGAACATGCACGGATGATTAGGGGATGGGCGGGCCACTATGAAATGACCCCGGACCACCACGCCGTCATCGGCGCATTTCCGGAACTTCGAAATTTTATCTGCGTTGCCGGTTTTTCCGGCCATGGGTTCCAGCACGCGCCGGCCGCCGGTATGGCCGTTGCCGAGCTTATTTCAGATGGCAAGGTTCAAATAGAAGATATTGGCCCTTTAAGGCCGACCCGTTTCAGGGAGAACGACCTGATCCATGAACCCATTACGGCGTTTCGGAAATAGCCCGAATATTTCCTGAAATATTGAAGATAAAGGTATCGTCATGACGGATATATCGATTATCGACATCCAAAAAACTGAAAAACGATTGAAAGACCATGTTGGGACCCTGACCCAAACCATTGGCGAGCGGAGTGTTTTTCAACCCCATAACCTGGAAAAGACAAGAGCTTACATCGAAAATTTTTACCGGCATATCGAACTTCCGGTGCGATGTGACTCTTATTCGTACGGAAATCTTACGGTTTCGAATATCGTGGCGCAAATCGCGTTTTGCGACCGGCCGGAAAAACACTATATCGTGGGCGCCCACTATGACTCGGTCGCCGGAACCGTGGGCGCCGACGACAATGCCAGCGCCGTGGCTGTCCAGCTCGAGACCGCACGCCTTCTCACGATGCTGAAGGATCGCCATAAACTGGATCTTGCCGTGAAATTTGTCTCCTTTCCCCTTGAAGAGCCTCCCACTTTCGGCACCCGCTACATGGGCAGCAGCGTTTATGCTTACAATGCCTGGAAATCAAAGGAGCAGATCGACGGCATGATCTGCCTGGAGATGGTCGGTTATACCTGCCATGACCCGGGATGTCAAAATTATCCGTTTCCGCTGATGTTTTTAGATTACCCCAAACAGGGGGATTTTATCGGCATTGTGGGCAACTTTAAATCCAGTGGATTTACAAGGGCTCTATCCAAAGCGTTTTCTAAAAACCCGGATCTTCCGGTGGTTAAACTGACGGTGCCTGCGGGAGGGTATCTGCTGCCTTCCATTGGACTCAGCGACCATTCGTCATTCTGGCACAGAGGATACAAAGCGGTCATGATCACCGACACGGCCTTTTACCGAAACCCCCATTATCACCGGGCTTCGGATACCATGGAAAAGCTGGACTATGGATTTATGGCCCAACTGGTAAAAAGTCTGCTGTTTTTCTTCCTCTCTCACCATTCGTAAAGCATACAACTCCCGCAACATCGACAGGTATCATGGGCATGCCACGCGGTTGCTTTTTCCCGTCGGCTTTGACGATGCAACTTCCAGGGGAAAACCTCTGTTCTTTCAATCCGCAAATATGGAGATTCGAAATCAAAATAATTTTATGCTTTAAAAACCTTCCCTTAAAAAATAATATTCTGTGATTTATTTTAAAATCAAATAAGTTCAGGTTATGTTTTGCATTTTTTTTTACGACTATTGGACCGGATTTGACTGCAATATTTACAAATGCGTTTTTGGGAGGGAGGAGATTTAAGGATTCTTGGTGCAGGATATCCACCATTTGGTTTATCTAAAACCCTTTGACCTCGCTTAATAGCTAACGGGATGTTGCAATAGGTATCATCGAAATCATGATTGTCATCGGAAGGCTTTACATAATGATACACATCACTGTTAAAAAAAAACGCATATAACATATTAACAAGCTTTCAGATTATTACAAAACAGCGAGTATTGTTCATGTCTTTTGCAGAAATGTTTTACAACATCATCAATGACGTTAATAATTTTGTTATGGATAATATCGACCCCATCAACACCATCTATCCCTTCAAAAGCCACCAGAAGCCCTTTTTTAAGAATCATAACAAACCTTCATTTTAGATGCTATAAGACGAGATCTTAAGCAAAGTCAAGAAGCAAATTGTGTTCTTATTATATAATCAGACAATTACAAGAGAATTTTGTTGACAAGTTTGTTGACAAATTGTTCATAACTTCATTATCATTTTGAAAATAATATTATAATTTTTAACAAGGATTTGTTTAAAACCTATCATGAATTTTTTTTCATTGTCAATTAGCCAAATATTTTTTTCTGACATGACGGTACCAATTAGAATCAATTTTCAAAAGGAAGTTGTGTTCACCGCAAAATGCTTTTGATATTTTTTGTAATTTCCGATACCGCATTTTCCCTGGATAAGGAAAAATATCATCGAGTTTATATTCCGAAAATTTGAGGTTTGCTATTTTTTTATTCCTTTTTTTGAATTTATAAAACTATACTTTCATTCTGTAAACCGTAATCGGTTCACTGACGCCCTTGACGGTCACCGGCGGCAGGATTTCGGCGTCTATCCTGCCCGATAGCCGTTGAAAGGTCCTGCCGCTGATGATAATTTCACCGCCCTTTGCCATTCCCTGAAGCCGCGCGGCAATGTTGACCGGCATGCCTACCGAAGTAAACGATTTAATTCTCCGTGAGCCTAAAATGCCTGAAAACACTTTACCCGTCGATATGCCGATGCCGATGTTCAGCCGCAATCCATTTTTTTCGGATAGGCTTTGATCGATTTGTTTTGCCTTTTCCTGCATGCGCACGGCAGCTGTGACGGCACGGATCGCATGGTCGTCATCCTCGACCGGTGATCCGAAAACCACCATGATACTGTCTCCGATATGCTTGTCCACGACGCCGTTGTGTTCATAGGCAATTTCACCCAGCGGCGTGAAATAATCATTGTTTAAAAAAGATGCGATTCTGTCGGGCGGGACATGCTGGGACATGTGCGTAAAACCGCGGATATCGGAAAAAAGAACCGATACCTCATGGAAAGAGGGCTTCAGAATCCCTTGGGATTTTTCAATTTTATTGTAAACCTGTTCCGACACAAATTGTTTTAAGCGTTTTCGTACATTGATGCTGCGAATCTTGGCCCTGAGTTCCACATTGTCAAAGGGTTTGGTCAAAAAACCATCAATGCCTTCGTTTGTCGCCTGAATCGCAGCTTCCATGGTCGCATATCCGGTGAGGATAATGCGGGTGATTTCCGGGTTGAGGACGCCGATCTCCAACAGCGTTTCAAGGCCGTCCAATCCCGGCATTTTATAGTCTGAAATCACCGTTGAAATATCTGAAATATGCTCTTTGACAAAACCGATACCGATTTCACCATTCTCTGCGGTGAAGATTTCATAGGGCTCGTGCTTTAAGGCGCGTACTACGGAGCGTCGAATACCCTCTTCATCGTCAATAAAAAGCAGTTTGTCCATGGGCAGGCTCTTATAACAATTAAGCGTTTCATAATTCTATAATAATCTTCCGATCTTCCATTATTCCCGCCGGTGCGTAGGTTCAACGTGCCGGAGGCCAATTGCGAGTGAAGCGAACTGTGTTCGGTTTCGTTTTTGTATTTTTCCAATCAAATTTCGTGCCAAAAGCGAACTTGTTTTAAACCGTCAGGATCTGGCAGGGGAAAATTGAATCCAATATACTCAAAATCTTCTGTTCAATGATACTTACGACGGCGATCGGAAAATATTTCCTTAACTGTTATTCGGAAATCCAATCAAATGGAATGAGGGGCTGAGAAGGGAAGATGCACAGAGAACAGGGCATGCGTGCACATATATCTGTGCACCTTAATCAGAAAATTTTGTATGTTGCCCATGAAAGAATGTTGAGGTTTTTAATTCTTTATGGTATTTTTATTTATCAGTAATGAAGGCATCCATAAATGGTTATGACCAAGTTCCGATCTTTCACCGGGAATTTATTGACCATATCATGCACGAACCCATATCCGATCCAGTCATCCAGCATCATTCTTTTTCAGCTCAAGGAAATAAAAATGCCCGGCCATATCTTGAGATCCATCGACCGATTGGCATGCATTGCCGATAATGTGTATCTGAAAAAATCCTGTTTAATCCGTTAACGATTTAAACACTTGAAACTTTCAGATACCGAAAGGAGAAATGTCATGGTGCCACAGATTTCCTTTACCAAGTATGAAAATGAAGTTCTTCCCGACTTTAGAAAAAAAATCAACCTCGCTGAATCCACTGAAGATGTCATCAATTGTTTTGTTCAAACCATTACGGAATTATGTAATACTGTTTTTGATAAAAAAATCGATTTTGATTTTGAGGATGTCACCCTGATCCTGGACCGCGAGCCCCATTTCAAAATGAGCCAGCGCTTTTTCGGATCGGATGAGTTCGCAACCGTTTGGAATGATTCTGATCTTTCAAGGGTTATCGGCCGCTTTGCAAAATCCGCAATGAATCGCTACAAGCGTCTTGAAAAATATTCGGAAAAAACCGACAAAAAAATGAGAAAATAAGTTTTGCTACCCTATCTTTCCTTCCGGAAATGGTAGATTTAGGTTCAGACCAAGGCCGCAGCGATGTTGCAACCGCAGTCATAGCAGCGCTACGTCGAGGATTGCAAAAGAGAGACCTTTGAAAAATGCTGATTTTTGTTCAAGTTCAAGGAAGGCGAAAATTTTTACCGCAGGAATACATTGAGTATTTTGAGGATTAAAATTTGAGACTGACGCAGAAATTGGGCAAAAAGCGGCGTTTTGCAAAGGTCTCAAAGAGCGAGAACGCCAGCCCGGCCCTAAAGATGCCATTTCTGTGTGCATGCCATCAGGGCCCCGGCAGCTCCACCGCATACGTGTCAAGCTGCGGAACTTTCTTGATCAAACCCTGCTTTTTCAAAAATTCGGCAAAACGCTGGTACCGGTGGCGATCCAGGGCGCCCGGCCGAAGGGCAAAGCGGGAAAGCGTATCCCGCCATGCCAGACGGTTCAGCCGGTTATTCAGATCTTTCCTTCCCCGAATAAAAAGTTCCCAACTGCGCTTGGGGTGGTTGACCAGATATTGAACGCCGTCTTCCAGCGCATCAACGAACTTTCTGAGTTTTACATTGTGAATGGCATCGCGATGGGCAACCAGTATGAGTTCATCATAGGAAGGGATGCCGTATTCTTCCACGAAAAAGGCACGTCCCGGTCGTTTGTCAATGTCCATTTGATTCAATTCAAAATTTCGAAAGGCGCCGATAACCGCGTCTGTATTCCCGGAATAAAGAGACGGCAGCAGTGAAAAATTGACATTGACCAGCTTCACGTCATCCAGAGAAAGGCCCTGGCGTTCAAGCATGACCTTGAGAATCACCGTCTCAAATCCGCCGATTGAATACCCGATGGTTTTTCCCTTGAGTTGAGAAAGATTGTCGATGCCGCTGTCTGCCAGCACGACCAGTGTATTCAAGGGCGTTGCGATAAGTGTCGCAATTCGAACCAATGGCAATCCTTGATCCACATGAAGATAATGCTGGGGTTGATAGGAAACCGCAATATCAGCCTTTTTCGCGGCAACGAGTTTCGGGGGATCGTTCGGGTTCGAAGGAACCTGGAAGCTAACATCCAGCCCGCGTTGTTTGAAAAACCCTTTCTCGGAGGCGATAATGAGGGGCGCATGGTCCGGGTTGATGAACCAGTCGAGTACCACCGTTATTTTTTCTGATGCAACCGCGGTATTTGAAACGCCGGCCAAGAGGGCCGCCGCGATGAAAAGAACCATAAGAAGTTTCAGTTTCATCGGTTGTTTTTCTCCTTTATATTTTCTTCTTTTTGCCAAAAAACAAGTTTGGTCATCATCCTGTCCACTATAAAATAAAGTGTCAGGGCAACGATACACAAAACCGCAAGGGCCGCAAACATGACATCGATCTGCATGCGGGCATTGGTATAAAGCATATAAAACCCAAGACCTTTGCTCGACCCCACCCATTCTCCCACAACAGCGCCGATGGGAGCTACGGCAGTTGCGACGCGAAGCCCTGAGGCAAAGGCCGGAAGGGCCGCAGGGATCCGGATATGCCGAATGACCGCTATCGGCCTGGCATTCATCACCTGTGCAAGTTCCAGCCACTCTGGTTCGGTACTGCGAAGCCCATCGTAAAACGCCGCCGTCACCGGAAAAAAGATAATCAAAACCGCCATGGCAATCTTCGAACTCATGCCGTATCCGAGCCAAAGAACGAGAAGGGGGGCCAATGCAAATACCGGAATCGCCTGACTGATGACGAGAACCGGCAACAGCCATCGTTTTAAAGCGCGAAACTCAATCATGAAAAGCGCGTTCAAAGCGCCCCAGATTGTTCCGATGAGCAATCCGGCAATAATCTCCAACACTGTCGTCACGGCATTGTCGAATAAAAGACCTGCATGGGACACAGCAGCTTCGACGACTTTTACGGGACCGGGCAGTATGTAAGGCGGTACGCCGGATACCATAACAATGGTTTGCCACACAGCAATCAATCCGAACAAAATGACCATTGGACGGATAAACTTCATGGTGTCTCCCGGCGCTCCAGTCGTTCGATCAATTCCGCCTGCATGGAAATAACGGCGGGGTCCCCGGGGTTACGCGGCGGAATGCCGGGCGGAATCAAAGGATCGCTTAGCCTTGCAGGTCTGCCGGTCATCACATATACGCTGTGTCCGAGACGAAGCGCTTCCAGCGGATCATGGGTCACCATCAATACGGTTGCCCCCCCGACCAGCTTCGCGGCCAAATCCTGAAGTTTGAGTCTCGTGAGCGCATCAAGTGCCGAAAACGGTTCATCCATAAGAATGATTGAACGCTCTTCCATGAGCGTTCGCAACAGTGCCACACGCTGGCGCATCCCGCCGGACAAAGCCGAAGGAAGCGCATGGATATAATCGCCCAAACCCGCATCTTCAAGCAGCGAAATTGCTCTTTTTTGTTTTTGATCGGACATTTCATGCCGCAACCGCGCGCCGAGACAGACATTATCCACAACATTCAACCAGGGCAGCAGCAGATCTTTCTGCGCCATCCAGGCTGTCCGTCCCTGACGGTCGTAGCCGTCGTCAAAACGAATTACACCTGAAAGCCCTTCATGAAGGGTTCCTGAAATCAGTCTGAGCAATGTCGACTTTCCGCAACCGCTGGGACCGATGAGACACGTCCACTGGCCGCCGGCTATGGTAAAATTCAATGAATGAAAAATCTGTGCGCCGGGATAGGTAAAGGAAACCTGTTCCAACGAAATGCTTGGCGCAGCTGAACGTAAGCCGCGCGGGTTGTCGGTGTTGAAGTTGTAGTGCATTGAATACCGTTAAAATTTGCGAGTACGTGAAACTTTATTAGGATCAAACCGAAATGCCGGATAACAGGGAGGAAAATCGACCATAAAATAATGTCAGCTTCCCTACGCCGGCATGATCCGGATCAGGTTCCAGGGGTCGAAGCTTCAAGCCTCCTCTCAGCCGATTTGCGTCGAAACCTTTGAAAAATCTCATTTTTGCCTGCCCTGTTAAATCTGCTTTGTTATTTAACCGGGGTTCAAGTTCAAGGAAGCCGAAAATTTTAACCACAGGAATGCATAGAGTATTTTGAGGATTAAAATTTGAACTTGACCCCAGAGAAATAGGCTTCGCATTTCACGGGGCAGGCGCAGAAACTTGTCCGCCTCACCGCAAGCGGCATCTTCGACCGGCGGATTGGGCAAAAAGTGGGGTTTTGCAAAGGTCTCGAACCGGCTCCCCCAGTGACAAATGATTTGCTTGCTATCACGAGCGGCCGTATTTGTCAAACAAGCACTCAACTTTTAACTTGGAACCTTACGGCCATGGGACACGGATGGACACGCACGAATATTTACTTGCATTTTTTTGCCCCCGCTGATAAATAAATCACATAAATCCGGATAGGGGTGTTCTGATTTTATTGCAGAACTGAGAGCAGACCCTTTGAACCTGATACAGTTAGCACTGTCGTAGGAAAATCGGAAAACCATGCATGACGTTTTGACGCCGCCATTCTTTTCAGCGTTTTTCATCCCCCCTATCGATCTCGTGCTCTCAGGTTAGATTCTAAATCAAAACTTTTGTTCAGGAGGTTTTTCATGCGAGTCGCCCTTACGATTGCAGGCTCGGATTCGTCGGGCGGTGCGGGCATTCAAGCAGATCTGAAAACGTTTCAGGCCCTTGGCGTTTTCGGCATGAGTGCCGTTACCGCGGTAACCGTCCAAAATACTCAAAAAGTGTACGATATCCAGGAGATCCATCCCAAAATCGTTCACGACCAGATCACGTGTCTTTTTGAAGATGTTGACATTCATGCCGTAAAAATCGGCATGGTCTCCAGTATCGAACTGATTCAAGCCATTGCAAAAGCCCTGGGGTCCGTGAACCCGCCGGCGATTGTTCTCGATCCTGTAATGATCTCCAAAAGCGGATACCACCTGTTGAAACAGGACGCCAAGGATGCTCTGGTCCGTTATCTTTTCCCATTGGCCGAAGTCGTAACGCCCAACATTTATGAAGCGCAGGCGATCACCGGCTATAAAATTCATACTATCAACGACATGAAAACCGCGGCTATCGACATTTTGAAACTTGGCGCAAAAAAAGTGGTTGTCAAGGGAGGACATCTTGGAAATGGCCAAGCCACAGACATACTCTATGACGGCCGGGAGTTTAACAAGCTTCAAAGTCGCCGGGTGGACACAAACAACACCCATGGTACCGGCTGTACGTTTTCTTCGGCCATTGCAGCCAATATCGCCATAGGCAAACCTTTTTTTGAAGCGGTCACCCTTGCCAAAGCATACATCACCGGTGCCATCGAACATGCCCTATCCATCGGAAAAGGCCACGGCCCGACTCACCATTTTTTCGATGTATACGCAAAGGCAGGGCTCATCTGAATCTTTCCTAACTCTTTGGCTTTGTGAAACATGACCGCTTCAGAAATGATTAAATTTCTGGCTGAAAGAACTCATTAATCAGTGCTCGTGGAAAGGATGTTATATGCCGCCCGATTACAGGAAAAATCATCTTAAACGATCCGGCTTTCTCCGATTGATCCGCGGAATGGGTCCGGCCTGGATTATCAGCGCGGTTGCCTGCGGCCCCGCCACCATGGCCAGTGTATCCATTGCCGGCGCAGCTTACGGATATCAATTGTTATGGGTGGTGGTATTGAGCGCCCTTTTGGCCTTTGTGGTTCAATTCATGGCCGCTAAAGCAGGAATAATCGGCGGAAAAGGGATTATCGCTCTGGTGGAAGAAAGCTGGGGCAATGCTTGGGGCTGGGTCTTAATGATCGATGCCCTCCTGGCCACCTGGCTGGCTGCCGCGGTTCTGATGAAAGCCCTGGTCAGCACCACCGGTCTTGTCACGGGCGTGTTCACCCCCTGGTGGTCCCTGGGTTATGTGGTTCTGATCTTCTTGCTGGTCGGCATAGGGGGATACCGCTGGGTGGAGAGGGTTTGCAAAACCCTGGTGGCTGTTGTGGTGGCCTGCTTTATGGTGACGGTGGTTGCCGTAAAACCGGACCTTAGTGAAATGATTAAAGGGTTAATTCCGACGTTTATCGGGGGCGCCAAGGGGGCGCTGATGATGGCCGGAATCATGGGCGGTGCCGTTCACATCACCATCATCTCCATGCATACCTATAATGTAAATGCCCGCGACTGGGAACCGGACGACATGGGACTGGCCTGGATGGACACGTTTTTGTCGATGTTCGTTGCCTTCGGAATTTACAGTGTGGCCATTTTTCTTGCTGCCGCCACGGCACTGCACCCCAAGGGCATCGAGATCAGAACGGCCTTTGATCTGGCTCGCCCCCTCAAACCGGTGTTGGGCGTCTATGCCCACGGTATTTTTCTCGCCGGGTTCTGGGCCGCGGTATTCTCGACGATCACGCCGACCTATCTGGCCGCCGGTTATTTTATCGCGGACAAAATGAAATGGGCCGTCAGCGTCCGAGATCCCCGGTTCAAGGCTGTGGTCCTTTTGGGATGCCTGATCAGCCTCATCGGCCCTCTGGTAAAGGGAAGTTTTCTGATCTTGCTGGTGGTCATGCTGGCCCTCGGCCTTTGCGGCACACCTCTGGTGGTATTTATTCTGCTTTTCTTTCTCAACCAAAAGAGCTGGGCCAAAGCACATCGCAACGGATGGATGCTCAATCTGCTCGGTGGTGCGGCCTTGTTGATTACAACGATGTTAGCCGTGCGCTTTGTCCTGACCAAAACCGGTATCTGGTCGGGATAACTCGAATCTGAAGTATACCCCATGACCGCTTTCTGGCAAAATTTCCGCTGCACGCATACACAATTGGCGGAAGTGCCCGCTTCTGCCGGTTCATTGGCAACTGCCGATTTTTGTAACCGAATTTAACAATATTTGTCAAAAAATACCAACCAACGCGCTCTCTATTCCCAAAATAATATCCTTAAAATATTACAATATCTTCTATTTATTTTCCTGGTTCAATTTTTGCATTATAGTCAGTAGAACTAGAAGCCATTTCAAAATTTTGAGATAGCTTATAGAAAAGGAGAACCGCATGTTCGTCAAGATATTCAAGACCGCGGTATTGATTTTTGGGATTCTGTGCGTGGTGTTTTCTTTAAGCGCATGTGAGAGAATGAAAGCTGCGATCGGTTTTAAATGGGGGCAGATACCGATGAACGACCCCTATCGTGAAGTTAAAAACTCACAAAAAGAAATCGGTCCGTCCGTGGCCATGGAACAAAAAATATCCATTGGAACCGGCTCGGGCACAGCCTTTTCAGGGCATTTTGAAAGTCCTGTCTGAAACAGCTCCTTTAAGTAGTAAGACCGAATTTTTCTTTTAATTTCCGGTTGACAATCGGCGGCACCATCGTTTGGATATCGCCGCCGAACTGCGCCGCTTCTTTAATAATTGACGAACTGGTAAATATCCACCTCAGACCGGTCATCAAAAAGACGGTCTGAACTTCTCTGTTTAACCTTCGATTCATCAGCGCCAGCTGAAATTCATACTCGAAATCGGAAACGGCCCGCATCCCGCGAAGTATGGCGATGGATCCTTTCTTTGATGCATAGTCCACAAGAAGCCCGTCAAAAGTTTCAACCTCAATATCCGGATATGCCTCGAAGCTCGTCTTGAGCATCTCTGCGCGCTCCTCAACCGAAAATAGAAATTTCTTTATAGGGTTATGTAATATGGCCACGATGATTTTATCAAAAATCTTGAGTCCTCTTTGCGCAATATCGATATGACCGTTGGTCACCGGGTCAAAGGATCCCGGATATATGGCAATTTTTTGCATCTGCCGTCCTTTCCTTTGTAAATTCAGGTTATATTTTCTGCTGATTTAAAAAAAAGCTTTTATATCACATAGTTTAAGAATGAAACAAGGGTTTTTCCATATTTTCTCTGATCCGCAAGTTGAAATGCACAAAGATCCATCGGGAGAGATTCAAAAACCGAATGTTCAACCACAATGAGGGCGCTATTTTTCAAAGCATCACTTTGGTCAAGATTGACCAGCGATGGTGTGATCAGGTCTTGGTTGTACGGCGGATCCAAAAAAATAAGATCGAATTTTTGTCCGATTGATTTTATGCAATTTAAATTTTGTCTGATATTCCATTTAACGATAACGGCCTTTTCGCCAAGGCCGCATGACGCGATGTTTTGTTTTAAAACAGATAAGGATTTATTTTGGTTATCCACGAACAGCGCCCGTTTAGCGCCCCTGCTCAGCGCCTCGATGCCCAAGGCGCCTGTCCCTGCAAACAGATCCAGCACCAAAGTCTTTGCAATGCTGTTTAAAAGGATGTTAAATATCGCCTCTCTTATCCGATCGGCAGTAGGCCGAATCAATTTCCCGTGAATCGATTTAAGTCTCTTGCCTCTCAAATCGCCGCCGATAATTCTCAATCCCATAATTTTTAGCCCTGATTCTCATCCCAATAATGATTTGATTAAGCGGTAAGATCCAGGGTTTTTAGCCTTTTATGCAGATAACTTTGTTTAACGCCGATGGCCCGAGCAGTTTTTGCGATATTACTATTATGCTGGATCATTTTTCTTTTGATAAATTCTCTCTCGAAACTTTTTTTGGCATCCGTTAAGGAATCTTTTGAAAAAAGCTGGGTTTCGATGGGCGCCGGAGAATTTCGTGACGCCGGGTTATAAGGTGAGGGAAGGTCGTATATGTCGATAAGGTCCTTGTCCACCATGATCGCCAATCGTTCCACAAGATTTTTGAGTTCGCGGACATTCCCGGGCCATGAATAATTGAACAAAAGATCCAGCGCATTTTGGGTCAACACCTTTTTGTTGCTCCGATTTTGATTGGCGCATTCACTGAAAAATATCTCAATCAGCTTGGGCATGTCCTCTAAACGATGTCTAAGCGGCGGAACTTCAATGGGTATGACATTCAGCCTGTAATAAAGATCTTCTCTGAAAGTGCCGTTTTCGATCTCCTTTTCAAGCTGCTTATTGCTGGATGCAATGACGCGAACATCAATACTCAGTGTTCTGCTGCCGCCAACCCGCTGGAACTTTTGCTCCTGTAAAATTCGAAGCAATTTCGACTGGGTCTTCAAACTCATATCACCGATTTCATCTAAGAAGACGGTCCCTTTATTCGCCAATTCGAATTTTCCGATCTTTTTTGCGCTTGCACCGGACATCGCTCCTTTTTCCTGTCCGAACAGTTCGATTTCGATGAGCTCTTCGGGAATGGAGGCGCAATGAATTTCGACCATTGGAAAATCCACCCTTGAGCTGAGTTGGTGTATGGTACGGGCAATCAGTTCTTTTCCCGTGCCGTTCTCTCCGGTAATCAGTATCCACGCTTCTGTCGGTGCTGCCACGGCAATCTGTTTTTTGAGTTCCTGGATGGGAGGACTGTCGCCGGTAATGGAATTTTTTTCCAATGTTTTTTTACGCAAATATTTATTTTCTTCTTCAAGTCTTCTGAAGTTCAATGCATTGTTAATCGCAACGATGATTTTATCAATTGAAAGCGGTTTTTCGATCAGGTCGAATGCACCCAGTTTTGTGGCGGTCACGGCGGTTTCTATGGAACCGTGTCCGGATATTATGATGACTTGTATATGGGGATTGACTTTCTTTATTTCCTTCAGCGTTTCAATACCGTCGATACCCGGCATCCAAACATCGAGCAATACAAGATCCGGGGACTCGACATCGATGATCTTTAATGCCTCATATCCGGTGGCGGCGGTAATAACACCGAAACCTTCATCCGAAAGGAGTCCGCTTAAAGACTGAAGTATGGAAGGTTCGTCATCTACAATTAAAATGGAAGGATACATACTTTAAACTCCTTGTTTATCTTAAATTTTACTTTATACCGGCAGTTCGATGACAAATTTAGCGCCTTTGGGCTTGTTATCCTGAACACGAATCATGCCATTATGATCGGCGATGATGGTGCTGACAATGGTCAGTCCCAATCCCATGCCGGCTTTTTTTGTCGAAAAATAGGGTTCAAAAAGACGCGTTTTGCCCTCATCGGAAATCCCCACGCCGTTGTCGGCAACCTCAACTCTCACATTCTTTAAAATCGGGTCATGGCTTAACGAGATAACAATACGGCCGTCGTTCCTTATCGACCCGATGGCATTATCCACCAGATTGATCATGGCCTGTTTTATCTGCTGCCGATCCAGGTCAAGGGGGGGGATATCATCGGTCACATTAAAGTCAAAATGAATGTGAGGATTCCCTTCCTTGTATAACGCCAATGTTTCTTCAATGATCGGCGCCAGTTCGCAGGGTTTTGGATCGGCGGTGGGGAATCGTGCAAAAGAAGAAAATTCGTCGACAAGGTTCCGAATCAGTTCAACGTGATCGATGATGATCTGAGTGCACTCATCAAAAACAGGTTCTTTAACCTGTTCCGAATACTTCCGTTTAAGACGCTGAGCCGACAGCGATATGGGGGTTAATGGATTTTTGACTTCATGGGCAATCCGTCGTGCGACTTCACGCCATGCGACCATACGCTGGGCCTTCTCGAGCTCGGTTAAATCATCAAACACCATCACCATACCCATATGTTTTCCTGAATCGTCCTTTAGTGCATTGACATGCATGCTAAAGCTCATTGGCCGTCCGTCGATGGTCAGCTTCAGCGGCAATTCCGTAGCATTATGTTGTGATGACTTAAGATTATTAATGACCCCTTCGGCAAGTTCCAAAAGCTGTCCGGAAAGAAGCGTTTTATAGCTTTTCTGGAGTATATTTTCCGGTTCAAGATTCAGCATTTTTTCAGCCGACTTGTTTATGGTGGAAATAAATCCACCGGCGTCAAGCGTAATAACGCCAGCAGAAACGTTCTTCAAAACGATTTCCATGTATTGTCTTCGTTTTTCGATCTCGATGTTCTGTTCCCGAAGCAAGCGGGCGGAAAGCTCGAGTTGATCTCTTCCAATCCGCAAATCCCGGGTCATTTTGTTGAATGAATCCACGAGGCTTCCGATCTCATCATCCGCCACCATGGCGATATTGACACTTAAATCCCCTTCCTTGACCCTGCGGATGCCTTCAGCCAGCACCTTAATCGGTATTGTGATGGTTTTTGCCAAATAAAAGCCGAACCATACCGAACAAAACACCACCAATAAAGCCACAATTGACAGCGTGATATAATAGGTCGCCTGGATCGGATTTTTTAGAAGCTTTATCTGCTGATATTCTTCAAAACCTCTTGAAATGGATGACATCTTTTTTACGAGATTCGGCGGTATGAGTTTTGCCAGCACGATAAATGCCCGGGCATCGGCGGACCTCGACCCAAAAGGAATTATCCCGATGGTTCGAACGAGTTCACCTGTGGGTATTCTTTCAGAAATGGCTCGAACGCCATTTGGCGGTATTTCTTTTTGGAGATTATCGGCGGAAATGACGTCCAATGGCTTATCTTCCATTTCTGAATCAAGCGCAAATGTAATGCGGGCTGCGTTGTTCGCATAGATCTCCACGGCATTGAAGTTAAATTCGCGCTGGACGATTTGTATATAGTGGGAAAGGGCTTTGATGTTTTTTGGATTTAAAAGATGCTTTGATGTGATTTGATACGAAATTCGTTCCATAAAAAAACGACTGTTTTCTTCTGAGTGCCGATATACACTTCGCCCCACATCCAAAGAATTCTCAAGCGCCTGCTCGACCGGAACCTTAAACCAAAATTCAATGCTCGTCGTGATAAAGTTTATGGAAAAGAAAAAAAGTACAATGGTCGGCAGAAGCGAAAGGGCGATGAAAGCCACGACAAGCCTTGTCCGCAGCTTGGTTCCCATAACTTTTCTTTTTCTGTCATAAAGCAGTTTTACCAGATTTCTGAAAACAAGGAATATCAACAGGATCAGCAGCAGCAAATTGATGTTGATCAAAATGAACATCAAGATGGTATTGGAAACCGGGATGTCGGCGCCGAAATGGACGATTCTGTTTTCGATTAACGTCAAAAGCGCCACGACGGCAACGATGACAACACTAATGATGATCTCGCGCTTTCGTCGCTTCTTATCTTCTTTTGAAAGAATTGACACCGACTTGTTGTATCTTTTGTTGCTCATGATGACCGTTTGTTTTAATATATAAAATCTATCGTATACAAATCGGTTTCAAAATCCCAGAGAGAAACAAAAAAGAGGACATAATGCAGATAAAAAGGTAGGGTAACCTTACTGAGTTCAGCCTTTGCTCTCAATTGATAATGTCTGCCTTTGACGAGTTGTTTCAGAGGTACAATCTTTAAGCTGTCGATTTCCGTCATTAACTTTTTAGCTTCATCGAAGGATTGTGTCACCTGCGGTCCGCTTTTTTCCCAGGAGCGCTTTACTACAAAATCTTCTTTCAAGTTATTGTATTTGATCGTATTTGAAACTTTAATATCCTTTATCTTGTGATCAAACCAGAAACTTCGAACTTGATAAAAACTGATGTAGAATGAAAAAGTCGCAGGTACGCCGCTCAAAATCGCTTTTTTCATCTTTGGCGTAAAAGCGCCTTCAACATTCAGGTATACAAGGAGATCGTCGCGGGTGTTCGTTACGATGATATTTGATAACACTGCTTTCTGCGCAAAAGCCAAACTATAAACGCAAAATATGATGGCAATGGCCAAGGCCAACGATTTACGATTCATAAGGGATATCATATTTATTATTTATTTTAGCCGTTACGATATAGAAAACAGCATTTTTACAAGCAACTATAAAGGATAATCCAACCAATTAATAGCGAATGCTGTTTTAAATGGCAAGCGATTTTGATGAAAAGAAATGCCGCCACCCAATAAATTTTACCGGCTTGCTCCCTGCAAATCCCGTTCTTGAGTGTGGTAAGGCGTCAATCCGCGATAAAAGACGTACCGGAAAAAATCTCGTTATCCCAAGAATATATACAGCTTATTGCTGACAAGGATCAGCCCTATGATAATCAAAATGATTCCGGCAACCCCATTGACATATTTTAAAACTTTTGAGGCTTTTCCAACGAAAGGCAAAAGGCAATTGATACAAATGGAGATAAATATAAACGGGAGGGCCAGTCCGGCTGAATAAACGCCCAGAAGCACGACGCCTTGCCATACCGTTCCCTGGCTGCCGGCAATAATAAGGATCGATCCGAGCAACGGTCCGACACAGGGGCTCCATCCCGCGCCGAAAGCCATTCCGATGATCAGTGTCCCCAAAAAATGCACCGGTTTTTTCTCTATCGTAAACCGCTTTTCATAATCAAAGCCCCGTATGCGAATGATACCTGTCAGATGGATTCCGAAAAGGATAATCAAAATACCGCCGATGATTCGGATCCAGCCCTTATAGGTTACCATCAAACCGCCGAGATAGGAGGCCGAGGCGCCCATGGTAATGAAAACCAGTGAAAATCCCGAAACAAAGAAAAATGTTGAAAGAAATACTTTTTTTCGGATGGCTGCATTGCGGCCCTGTGTCAGTTGTTCAAGTGAAAACCCCGTAATAAAGGTGAAGTATGCCGGTATCAGCGGCAATACGCATGGGGAGAGAAATGATAGAAGCCCGGCGATGAACGCTGCGGGATAAGATACAGTTTGGATGAACATCACAATCCTTTGGGCATCGAGAAATCAGGCTCCCACAATCATGGGGATCAGTAACTCGCCGGAAATATTGGGTATCATCGTCTTTTCGAATTCGGATATTCCGTCGTCATATCCGCTCTTTTTAACATCCGTTATTCATGAAATTCTTCAAAACGATTTCTTCCAGTTCTTTGGATCGCCGGGTTGCCGCTTCCACCGCATTGATCAGTGTGGCTCGAAGCCCGCCTTTTTCAAGTATATGAATTCCGGCAATGGTCGTTCCGCCCGGCGATGTCACCATATCCTTCAGCCTGCCGGGGTGCTCTTTGGTTTCCATTAATAATTTTGCAGCGCCTAAAATCGTTTGCGTTGAAAGAAAAAGGGCATCTTCCCTAGACAGCCCCATTTTGACGCCGGCATCGGCCAGGGCGTCGACAATGATAAAAATATATGCCGGACCGCTGCCGCTCAATCCCGTAATGGCATCCATGAGAATATTCTCTTTCAAAAAAAGACTTTTTCCCATGGAGTCAAAGATGGCCATGGAAAGATCGATGTCTTCTTTGGTGGCATTCTTCCCGGCCGAAATCACCGATGCGCTTTCTTTAACGAACGCTGCAATGTTCGGCATAACGCGGATCAGACGGAGTTCTTTTTTAAGACAGGTTTCGATGGCAGCCAGAGGAACGCCTGCGGCGATGGAAATGACAAGCTTGGACATATCCAAAAAAGGCGCTGTTTCTTTCAATACGGCCGAAATGATCTGGGGTTTGACCGCATAAATGATGATTTCCGAGTCTTCCACGGCTTTGATGTTTTCCGTGAGCGTCGTCACCCCATATTTATTTTTGACGGATTCCAGCTTATGAGCTCGAATATCCGTGCAAATGATATTTTCCGGGGATGATGACGCCGAAGAAATGAGTCCGCTGACCAGCGCTTCTCCCATATTTCCCGTTCCGATGATGCTGATTTTTTTGTCTTTTAACATGAATTCCATTCCCTCAAAATTTGTCAGGTGCTTTGAATCACTTTTAAGGTTGCGAAACGTTTGCCGGTTTTGAAAGTATTGGCATAATAATTGCTTGATTTTTTTGAGCAACCGCGTTTGATATCAAAAAAATATCAAAATAGCCGGGTTAGGGCTTTCGGTGAAATAGGCAGTATGTGTTCCAATCCGGCAACGCACTAATATTACAGTATGCTTTTACCGTCAGATGATTCGGCATGTCAACGAATTTGGCTGAAATTTCTTGACTTATTGTTATTATATCATTAATTTTCATAAATAATTGTCAAAAAAATGATTTTTAAACACAGGCGTGTTTTTTAAAACCGTTTATCAAACCATAAGAAAAGATTATACACATGTTTATTCTCGGGAATTTCATAAAGGCTGTCGCCATCATTCTTCATTATGTTCTCTCTTTTTATATGTGGATCGTCATTGCAAATGCAGTACTTTCCTGGGTAAGTCCGGATCCTTATAACCCAATCGTTCGGTTTATCAACGGCGTCACAGAGCCGGTTCTATACCGAATCCGAAGCAGAATACCCGTCAGTTTCGGTGGCATTGATTTCTCACCGATCATTGTTATTTTGGCAATCATCTTTTTGCAAAATTTTGTCGTCAACAGCCTTTTGAGACTGTCCCTATCGTTTATGTAACAAAATTAGAAAGGTGATAACTTATGAAATTAACACCCCTTGATATTCAGCAACAACAATTTAGAACGAAGTTCAGAGGTTTTGATGTCCGGGAGGTGGATACCTTTCTTGAACACATGGCAGATGCCTTTGAATTGCTGCAGCGCGAAAATAACCGTTTAGGTGAAGAAATCAAACGGCTTCAAATAGAGAACCAAGCGTATCGAGAACGCGAAGACAGTTTTAAGCGCGCCATGCTGAATTCTCAAAAAGTATTGGAGCAGATGAAGCAAAATGCCAGGAAATCGGCTGAATTGGTCGTTGCCGAAGCAGAGGTCAAAGCCGAGAAAATCCTCAGTAGAGCGCAAAACAGACTTTCACAGCTTCATGAAGATATTGCGGAACTGAAACGACAACGATCGCAGATCGAGGTTCAAATCCGTTCCGTCATCGAGGGCCATTCCAAGCTTTTGGATATCGGAAAAGAGGAAGCCCGAATCAGGGAAGAAGAAGACGGCAAACTTAAACTATTTAAACAGTCTGAACGGGCGGGTAGATAAGTATGGCAAAAATTGACGCTTTTTTTAAATTAATGCATGAACAAGGCGCTTCAGATCTCCATCTGGTATCCGGGCAACCGCCCGCACTCCGAATCCGGGGTGATATGGAAAGAATCAAATATAAAGCGTTGGATAATGACGAGCTGAAAGCAATGCTCTATGAAATCGCCCCCGCGAACAAAATCAAGCTATTTGAAGAAACCGGCGATATCGATTTCGGTTACGAAATCCCGGGCGTTGCCCGGTACCGATCAAATTTCTTTATGCAGAAAAACGGCTGCGGCGCCGTTTTCAGACAAATCCCAGAAGAAATCATGACGGCCGAACAATTGGGGCTTCCCAGCGTAATCTCCAAACTGGCTTCGCTTCCCAGAGGACTGGTTCTGGTCACCGGGCCCACCGGAAGCGGCAAGTCGACGACATTGGCCGCCATCGTGGACGTTGCCAATAAAATCCGAAAGGACCATATCATCACCATCGAAGACCCTATCGAATTCGTTCACCAAAGCCGGGGGTGCATTATCAACCACCGTGAAGTGGGAATTCATACGAAATCATTCAGTGCGGCCCTGAGAGGCGCGTTGAGAGAAGACCCGGATATCATTCTGGTGGGGGAAATGAGGGATCTTGAAACCATATCCTTGGCCATAGAGGCCGCATCCACCGGACACCTGGTTTTCAGCACTTTGCATACCATGAGCGCACCGAAAACCATTGATCGTATCATCGAGGTTTTTCCTGCCACCGAGCAGCCACAGATCCGTTCGACCCTGTCAGACGGTATTCGAGCGGTTATTTCACAGGTTTTATTTAAAAGAATCGATCAAAAGGGACTCTGCGTCGCTCTCGAAATTTTAATCGCGACACCCGCGGCCCGAAATCTCATCCGTGAGGGAAAGACCCACCAAATACCTTCCGTCATTCAAACAGGAAAAAAATACGGTATGCAGCTTTTGGATGACGCGATTATGGAACTTTTTCAAAAAGGGTGGATCAATGCGGATGATGCCTATCTCAAGGCGAATGACAAAACGCGATTCAGAGCATTTATCAAAAATCCGCCGGCCGACTTTACAGAAGCCTAACTATTATGAGGGAGCATCTTGAAAAAACAGGAAATTGACCATCTTTTGGCAAAAATGCTAGATGCCTATGACAATGTTTCCGATCTGAATATCACCGTGGGGAAACCGTTTCAGGTCGAAACTGCGGGCGATCTCGCCGTTGTAGACCTTCAGCCGTCATTTAAAGAAATCACCCCTTTTCAATCCGAGATCTTTGCGCTGAACTTGATCGACCAGAGCCGAAGATTGACCGAAACGCTGTTGCTTGAAGGATCGTGCGATTCATCCTATGAGCTTCCCGGAAAAGCCCGCTTCAGGGTCAATATTTTTTCCCAGCGGGGTAATTATTCCATTGTTTTAAGAAGACTTTCTCCCAAAATCCCGACCTGTCAGGAATTAGGGCTTCCTGCCGCCTTTTTAGACATGGCCACAGAAAAAAATGGTTTTATCCTGATTACAGGTGCCACCGGCAGTGGTAAATCTACCTCGCTGGCGGCCATTCTCAATGAGATAAATGATGAAAGGTCGGTTCATATCGTGACCCTTGAAGACCCTGTGGAGTATGATCATCCCCACAAAAAGGCTACGTTTAACCAGCGGGAGATGGGAGAAGATTTTAACACCTTTTCCACCGGCCTCAGAGCAGCCCTCCGACAGGCGCCCAAGGTCATCCTGGTGGGGGAGATGCGCGACAGGGAGACATTGGAAATCGGTTTGAGCGCAGCTGAAACCGGCCATCTGGTTCTAAGCACCTTGCATACCTTGGATGCCGGGCAAACCATTAACCGAATCCTCGGTATGTTCTCTACTGAAGAAGAAAATCAAGTACGCACTCGCATCGCCGACTCGATCCGCTGGATCGTCTGCCAACGGCTGCTTCCCAAGGTGGGCGGCGGACGGGTTGCAGCTTTTGAAATTTTGCGAACCAACCTTCGCGTTAAAGATGCCATCCTGCACGGAGAATCGGAAGGTAAAACGTTTTATGATATCGTTCAGGCGGGAAAAGCCTTCGGCATGGTCACCTTTGATGATTATATACTGAAATTATACGAAAAAGGGCTCATTACTCAGGAAACGGCAATGGCTTATGCGTCCCGAAAGGATATATTGGGCCGCGGAATAGATACGATTAAAAGTATTCGGGGAGAAACCACCACGGATATCCACGATTTGAAAGTCGATCATGAGTACACCAAGTCCCTGCGATAGCAGCCTTTTTTAAATATTTGATGGAGTTTTGGTCATTTTCCAATAATATCTAGAAGTGGTTTCAAAACCTTCAATCGGGTTTAAGGTCAAGGCGGACCGAGACGGCCAACCGCAGGAATATCGGGAATATTTCGAGGATTGGACGGCTCAGTCCAACACAGAGACTTGTCCGCCTTTGGCGGATTGAGCCCGAGGGGAGGTTTTGAAACCACTGCTACACATTGTAGAGTTTCTGAGGCGTCAAACCAATGAACATTTCATGCAAAAACTGCCAAAGTAAATTCAAAATTCCGGATGAAAAAGTTCCCAAGGGGCAAACATTTTCGCTGACCTGCCCGCAGTGCAGCGCAAAAGTCATCATTGACTCCCGCTCCGGCTCCCAATCCGCTTCGAATGGATCTTCCCGTTCAATGGACACGGACCCGGGGAACCTTAAAAGGAAAAAAACGATCATCGACGAAGTCGACGCCAACACCTACGATGCTTCGGATAAACCTTTTGATTTTGTGGAAGAGGGCGTCGAAACGGCCCTTTTATGCGAGTCCGACGACGCAGTGAAAACAAAGATTAAAACCGCGTTGCACAATATGAACTATCATATCACGGCACCCGAACTGCCGAAGGATGCGCTGAAGCAAATGCGATTTCATGTCTTTGACATGGTGGTACTTAACGAACGATTCGGTGATCAGGACCCGGAAATGAACAGTGTCCTTAAGTATATGGATCGTCTCAATATGTCCATTCGGCGAAACATTTTCGTCACCCTCATCACGGATCGTTTCCGCACCATGGATAACATGGCGGCTTTCAACAAAAGCGTCAACCTGATCGTCAATTTAAAAAACATCGATGAAATAGAAAAGGTCCTAAGACGTGGAATCGCCGATCATGAGGCCTTCTATCGTATTTATAAACGGGCGCTTATCAAAGCCGGCAGGATCTGATTCCTTGGGTTGTTTCCCGCAACCCGAAAACGCTTAACTAAAGACAAATTCATGAAATATACCTGCACCGACTACCGAATCGAAATGATTCTTCTCAGCCTCAGGCAGCGCCTCAGGCAAGAGGATCTCGAGGCGGCGGAACGAAAAGAAATTCTTTCACAAATCGAAAAACTCGAAACAACCATGGAACTCGATTAATTTTCACCCTTCATCATTTTATATAGAAGCTATCTCAAAATTAGGATTTTCGGTCGATATCACTTGACCGGCGTAGCCTTCAGGCGAAGACGGAAGACGAAGCCGAGGATCAACCCGCCCCGTCTGTGGACGGGATCTTCGACACGCATACTCAAGTATGTCGAGGACTTGATACGAGGGTTCAACGCCGATACTTGTCCGCCTCACCGCCAGCGGCATCTTCGACCGGCGGATCGGACGAAAAGACTTTTTTGAGATGGCTTCTACATGCTGTTGCTGATAATCCGCAACCCCTCCAGCGTCAAATTCGGTTCTACCACTTCTATGGTCTCTGACACCTGGCATATAAGATCCGCCAAACCCCCGGTTGCAATGACTTTGGGATGGGTCCCCATTTCATTATTCATGCGTTTGACCATCCCGTCCACAAGACCGGCATATCCGAAAATAATTCCTGCCTTGATACTGCTTGCGGTATCCTTCCCGATCACACTCTTTGGAGGGATAAAGATTTCGACCCTCGGCAGTTTCGATGCCTTGATAAACAGCGCTTCGGAAGCAATCATTATACCGGGGCTGATCGCGCCGCCCAGATATTCGCCTTTTTCGGAAATCGCATCGAATGTCGTTGCCGTTCCAAAATCGATGACAATCAGGCTGGTTCGGTATTTGTGAAATGCCGCCACCGCATTAACGATCCTGTCCGCCCCGACTTCCGACGGATTTTTGTATCGAATAGGTAGTTTTGGGGAAGATGCGGCATCCACCCAAAGTGGCGTAAGCCCCAGATATTTTCGACAAAATGAATCGAGGATCGTCACCATTGGCGGAACAACACAGGATATAATGGTCTTTCTGATATTTTGGGATACAATATTGCCTTCATGAAAAAGATTCTTGGCAAGAATGTTAAACTCATCTTCCGTCGTTCGCCGTTCGGTTCGTATCCGCCAATTTTGAACAAGCGTCTTGTCATCGTATACGCCGATGACGGTATTTGTATTCCCCACATCAATAACGAGAAGCATATGACGACATCCTTTTTAACGGTTGGTTTTTTGTTTGGCGATGGTTATGTCAAATATTTCGGGTTTTGCATCAATCAAAGTGATTTTAACGGGAAGCATTATGGTTGCCCGTTTTTTATGCCTGCCCGGTTTTAATCCTTGAAGGTCTATATATGCCTGGATCCCTTTATCTTCGGATAGTTTTCCGATCAAGTTGCTGGGGCCTTTGACCCTGATGGCAATGGTCGGCGGCGCGATACGGTACGCATACGGCGTTTGTTTTCCGATAACGGGTATATTATTAAATGTTTTATCAACGATCCGTTCTCGAATGACCACATGTGCAAGAATGATTTCCGATGAATCAACCAACCGCAGGTTTTCTTTAAGGTTCAGGGCCACTTTCTTTTTGAATGAACCGGATAGCCCTGTTATATTGATATGTTTTGTCGACACCTCATCCATCGGCCCCAATGTGGCTATGGATCCGCCCAAAGTCACTGTGGCCGGTTCGGCTTTCGTACTGACAACCGCAAATCCATTGGCAGGTTTTCCGATCAAGGATAAATGGACCGGAAGATTCTTTTTAATTTCTTTTTCTACCTTAACGGTAATGACAGAGGGATTTGTTTTTAAAATTGAAACCCCTTTGGGAAATGGAACCCGGTCCTTGCGGACGGGTATGGTATTAACACCGACATTGACTTTGGAGAGGTCCATCATATAATGGGTCTTCAGGCGGGAAAGGACTCGTATGACTGATTTTAGCCCGCGAACACGTACCTCCATGCCTTTGACCGGCATGTCGGTGACGATCAATCCTTTCGGAACTTTTTCGGAAGCTATAGGAAGAAATATATCGGCTTCCTGGATAAATACATAAGGAATGAGTAAAGAACCACCGATTCCAACCAATGCAAACAACATCACCCCTATCAGATATCGATTTCTAAAAATAGAATAGCGGCTGGGGGTGGTCATCACGAATTATTAACGGTGATCATCCATTGCGATTTCGAGTCAATCTTTGACGGATCATTTCCTTTGAAGATCCGCCTGAAAATTACTGTCCATTTTTTATGGCATCGATTATTTTTACAGTGATTCGTGTACTGGCAACGTCATGAACCCGAACGATATGAGCACCGTTCAAAACAGCCGCGGCCACCGAAGCCTGGGTGCCGGTTTCTACGATCCTCGATTGGGGATGGACATCTTCCATGGCTTCATCTTTAAGGAGATTTCGAATAAATGCCTTTCTTGAGGTTCCGATAAGAATGGGAACATTGAGCGTTTTGAATTCATGTAAGTTGTTGATCAATGTCAGATTGTGATCGAATGTTTTCCCAAAACCGATCCCCGGATCGATAATTAATTTTGATCTTGAAATTCCTTTTTGTTCGGCAAGATCTATATTATTTTCAAAAAATGCTTTGAGCTGGCCGATAAGGTCGTCATATTTAGGCTCAATCTGCATGGTTTTCGGATTGCCGAGCATATGCATCAAAATTACAGGGACCCCGTAATCCGCCGCAACGTCTGCCATCTCCGGATCGAAACGCAACGACGATATATCATTGATCATTGAAGCGCCCGCTTTGATGGCATGTTCTGCAACAACAGCCTTGGTGGTGTCGATGGAGATGGGAATCGAAATTCGTTCTAAGAGCCTTTCAATGACAGGAACAACTCTTTGAATTTCTTCTTCTGCAGACACCGCATCCGAAAACGGCCGCGTCGATTCTCCACCGATATCAATGACGTCTGCACCGTCTTGGAATAGTTTATACCCCTGAGTTACCGCATCATCAACCGTAAAAAATTTCCCGCCGTCTGAAAATGAATCGGGCGTTATATTCAACACGCCCATAATACAGGTTCGCCGACCCATCTCCAGACGGTGTTTGCCCCATGCAAGATTGAAATTTTTCATGTTTAAAAAAGGTGCCCCTTAAGACGAAGATACGTCCTGCGCATTTCCTGATGCCGCTTCTTGGGCCTTTATTTGTTCTTCGGCACCTTTTTCCGGGCCTTGGTCAATCGCTTCTTCATCTTTCCTCTCTATTGTCGGAAACTCGAATCCCGGTCTCATGGAGAGGATGAGATCATCCAGCTCTTTTCCCAAAACGGTTTCTTTTTCGAGGAGACGATCCGCCAGCGCGTGAAGAATATCTAAATTTTCTTTTAAAATTTTCGCTGCGCGGTCATAGGCGGTTGAAATCAGCTTATCGATTTCAGCATCAATTTTCTTTGCCGTTTCTTCGGAATAATCCCGGTGCTGTGCAATTTCCCTCCCAAGAAAAATGTGTTCTTCTTCCTTGGCATAGGACATCGGACCGAGTTTATTGCTCATCCCCCAACTCCGTATCATTTTTTGTGCAATATCGGTTGCCTGCTTGATATCATTTGCAGCACCGGTGCTGATGCGGTTAAAAACGATTTCTTCGGCCACGCGTCCGCCGAAAGCAACGGACAATTCGCTTTCAAGCTGATCTTTATATTTAAAATCTCTTTCTTCGGGTAAAAACCAGGTAATACCTGCTGCACGGCCTCTGGGTATGATGGTGATTTTATTCACCGCATCGGTGCCCGGCAATAATCGGGCAACAAGGGCGTGGCCGCCTTCATGATATGCGGTTGTCTTTCGGTCTTCTTCCTTGATGACTTTGGATTTGCGCTCCAGTCCCATGTAGACTTTATCTTTTGCATCCTCGAGGTCGACCATATCGACCTTTTCTTTATCTCTTTTTGCGGCCAAAAGCGCGCCTTCATTGACCAGATTCTCCAAATCCGCCCCTGAAAATCCGGGAGTTCCCTTGGCCAATGACAGAACGTTCACATCAGATGAAATCGGCGTTTTTTTCATATGAACTTTCAGAATTTTTTCTCGGCCGATAATATCCGGCAGCGGGACAACCACCTGGCGGTCAAACCGGCCGGGGCGTAAGAGGGCCGGATCCAGGACATCCGGACGGTTCGTAGCGGAAATAAGGATTACGCCCTCATTGGATTCAAACCCGTCCATTTCCACCAGAAGCTGATTTAAGGTCTGCTCTCTTTCATCATGTCCGCCGCCGAGCCCGGCTCCCCGATGACGCCCCACTGCATCGATCTCATCGATGAAAATGATGCATGGCGCATTTTTTTTGCCCTGAACAAACAGGTCTCTCACCCGAGACGCCCCCACACCGACAAACATTTCTACGAAATCAGAACCGCTGATATGAAAGAAGGGAACATCCGCTTCACCGGCAATCGCGCGTGCAAGCAGGGTTTTACCGGTGCCGGGCGATCCCATGAGAAGCACCCCTTTGGGAATCCTTCCGCCGAGACGGGTGAATTTTTTGGGCTCTTTTAAAAATTCGATAATCTCTCCGAGTTCTTCCTTGGCTTCATCGATACCGGCAACATCTTCGAAGGTCACTTTTTTCAATTGATCGGACTGCAGTCTGGCCCGGCTTTTTCCGAAAGACATGGCTTTTCCGCCGCCGGACTGCATTTGGCGCATGAAAAATATCCAGACGCCGATCAGGATAATCATCGGAAACCATGAAACAAGGACGGACATATACCACGGTGATTCACTTTCGGGTTTTGCTTTTATGGTAACGTTCTTTGCACGAAGCGTTTTTATCAGATCGCTGTCATGGGGTGCATATAGCTTAAAATGAGTTTTATTGGTGTCCGTAACAAAGAGCTCCTGGCCCTGTATTACGACATCCGCAACACGCCCGCTCTCAACCATGTTCAAAAATTCCGTATAGCTGATATTTGTCTCAGCCATATGTTGTTGATTAAAAAGGTTGTAGAGCATGATCATCATCAGCGTGATGACAATCCATAATGCCAAATTTTTGTAGAAAGGATTCAAAAGCCTTAACCCCCTTAAAAAACAATTAACGATCCATTATATTAATCATTGTTGATGATTAGGCAAGCAAAAGTTCCACTTTCAGGACATTTTTAGTTGCCGGCGTCACTTTAACGGATTCATCGATCCGATGACCCACGACCCAAACTATTTTCCCGCAGCTCAGCAGGATCGGGCATTTCAGGCGTTCTTTCCGCGGCACTTTTTTGTCGATAAAAAATTTTTTCAACTTTTGCGTACCCCTTACGCCCAGCGGTCTAAAAGCGTCCCCGGGCCGAAAATTCCTCAAGACCATCGGAAGATTTAAAGCATCCCTATCAAAAAAATTGGCGTGTTGTCCAGTACAACGATAATCGGGCATATGTTCGATGTCCATCTCGGAAAATCGGATATGCGCTTTGATTTCTTTGACAAAAACAGGTTCGAATTTTTCGATTTGATACTCAAAAGAAAATGCATCCCAACCGTCGCTATCCCGATCATCATCCAGTGCAAGCCTTTGTACTCGAAAAATATGGATCGTATCCTGTGCCCTTCGGATTCTTAAGCCGGCAGGAAGGTCTATTTTTCCGAAGGCCGATTTTTTCACTAAAAGGTCGATGACGGAATCGATGTTGGCAAAACCAATGCGCCTCAAGTCCCCTTTTGCTTTTGAAAGCGCCAGCCTTATGACTCGCCGTTGCAATGCGTTGTGATATCCGTTAAGCACCGGAACAGAAAGTTCGATCTGATTTTGTCGAACACGTAACACGGCTTTTTCAAAAAATGGCTGAACCATATCTTCGATCCATTCTTCTTCGGATCTTATAATTGATGAAAGCCGGTTTAACGTGTCGGAAATTTTCGGGTTATAAGCTTTCTTCAACACCGGAATCAAATCGTGACGCACCCTGTTCCTCAGATGTCTTGTGTCCGCATTGGTTCGGTCAAATACGTATTTCATTCGGTTTTGATCTAAAAATTTAATAATATCGGCTCTTTTTAATCTTATCATGGGCCGAATGATCTTCTCGTCTCTTATCGGAGGGATGCCCGATAGCCCCAGCGTCCCGGTGCCCCGAAACAGATTCATCAGCACAAGCTCTGCATTGTCATCGGCATGATGACCGAGGGCAATTTTATTGTATTGATATGTATTTGCAATGTGATCCAAGAATTCATATCGAACGTGCCGGGCGGCGTCTTCCAAAGAAAGTTTGTTTTCACGCTGATATCGGCAAATATCCCGTTTTTGAACATAGCAGGGCAAATCGAAAGTTGCCGCGAGGGATTCAACAAACTCGGCGTCATTGTCGGAATCGTTTTGGCGAAGACAGTGATTCAAATGCGCAACACCCAGTTTTAGAGAAAAATGAGGGGCAATTTTAAAGAGCATGTGAAGAAGTGCTACTGAGTCAGGCCCTCCGGATACACCGATAACCACCGAATCCCTGGGATTCAGCATCCCATGGTCAAAAATTGTTCGTTCTACGGTTTTTAACAACCGATTATTCAAATGTTTTCTCGATACCATTATGAATAGGGTTTAAAAAATCTGCTGCAAGCGCTATCCCGGAATATAAATCGAAAGCAATTATTATATGAATTATCATATGGTTGTAATCGTATAAGGCTTTTAAATTATGATATAGAGACCCTTTATTGTCAATAAAAAACACTTATTAGAAACCATCTCAAAATTAGGATTTTCGGCCGAGATCACTTGTCCGGCGTCGCCTTCAGGCAAAGACGGAAGACGAGACCGAGGATCAACCCGCAGGTATGTCGAGGACTTGATACGAGGGCTCA